>NZ_CP141728.1:2723602-3047205 GCF_035621135.1 Sinanaerobacter sp. ZZT-01 | reverse complement strand
CTGAAAACGCAAGGTTTGTAACGAATCTCGCGTTACAAATACATGGCGGTTATGGTTATATGAGGGATTATCCTTTGGAGAGAATGTATCGGGATGCAAAGATAACCGAAATTTATGAGGGCACATCCGAAATTCATAAGGTTGTAATTTCCAGAGCAGTGATCGGATAGGAGGAAAAGATGAACATAATTGTATGCGTAAAGCAAGTTCCAAATACAAATGAAGTACGAATTAATCAAGAGACCGGCACGTTAATCCGAGATGGCGTTCCAAGTATTATCAATCCGGATGACAGGAATGCCATAGAAGAAGCATTGGCATTGAAAGATGCGCATGGTGGAAAGGTTATCATCGTCAGCATGGGACCGCCTCAGGCAAAGGAAGCTTTGAAAGAAGCTTTGGCTATGGGTGCGGATGAAGCGGTCTTGGTAACGGATCGTGCCTTTGGTGGATCGGATACGTGGGCGACTGCTACGATTTTAGCGGCTGCCGTTGAAAAAATCGGAGACTATGATTTGGTGTTTTGCGGTAGACAGGCTATTGATGGAGACACGGCGCAAGTGGGCCCTGAAATGGCTGAATTTCTGAATCTTGCACAAATTACCTATTGCAAAGAAATCAAGGTTGACGGTGATAAAATTATTGTAAATCGATTTACAGAAACCGGCGATTATGTATTAGAAGTAAAACCACCTGCATTATTTACTGCAATTAAAGAGTTGAATCAACCGAGATATCCATCAACTAGAGGTATTTTTAAAGTGTATGATGGGCCAGATTCAATTAAAGTGTATACGCTGCAGGATTTAGATGTGGATGTAACCCAAATCGGATTAAAAGGTTCTCCTACAAATGTATACAAGTCATTTGTTCCAGTCAGATCGAAAAACAGTGAGATCATTGATGGGTTCAATGAGAACGAAAAAGCGGCAATTCTTGTAGACAAGCTATATGATTTGAAACTCATATAAAAGGAGGATTACATAAAATGAAACGAGCAAAGGTAAACCAGAATATAAATTTGGCAGACTACCATGATGTATGGGTTATCGGAGAACAAAGAGAAGGAAAGATTCATCCTGTAACGGTGGAACTCATTGGAGAAGGAAAGAAGTTAGCAGAGAAAATCGGGAAAAAGGTTGTTGCAGTTGTTGCGGGATCCGAGATAGAAGAGGAAGTTAAAAAATTGCTTCACTATGGTGTTGATAAAATAATATACATTCAGCATCCGTTGCTGAAAGATTTCTCAACAGATGGGTATGCGATTGCAACATCTCAGCTGATTTTGGAAAAAAAGCCAGAAATTGTTCTTGTTGGGGCAACCTCGATAGGAAGGGATGTGGGACCTAAAATTGCTGCGCAGGTAGGAACTGGATTGGTTGCGGACTGCACCTCTCTTGACATTGATCCAGAAGATGGGAAAATCTTGCAGACACGACCGGCATTTGGGGGAAATCTGATGGCTACGATTATTTGTCCGAAGAATCGTCCGCAGATGTCTACCGTGCGGCCGGGAGTTATGCAAAAGGCAACGTATGCGGAGAATCCAAAAGGGGAAATCGAAATCTTTGTGCCAAAGCTTGAAGAAAAAGATATTCGTGTAAAATTAATCGGCAAGATTGTAACGGATAAAAAGAGCGTCAATTTAATTGATGCAAAAATAATTGTTTCCGGCGGACGAGGACTAAAAGGGGCAGAAGGATTTGAAATGATACAAAAGCTCGCCGATACGCTTGGAGCCGAGGTCGGAGCTTCCAGAGCGGCTGTGGATTCGGGGTGGATCGATTCGATTCATCAGGTAGGGCAGACCGGAACGACCGTGAGACCGGATGTATACATTGCGTGCGGAATTTCCGGCGCCATTCAGCACCTTGCGGGAATGGGTGAGTCAAAATATATTGTTGCGATCAATAAAGATCCGAATGCGCCGATTTTTAAGGTCTGCAATTACGGAATTGTCGGTGATCTTTATAAGGTAATACCGGCGATGATCGAAGCCATTGATAAAAAAACCGAATTTGATTTTTAATTTTTTTTATAAGAGCCGATTGTGAAAGCAAATCGGCTCTAACAGTTTCGTTTGATAAGAATTTCGGAACAATTAACGTTTGAAAAAGCTTGTCGATGTATTTTTTTTCTTATATCATAGACATAGGGATGCGTAGGCTTATGATACTTTTTAGGAGGGAAATCATGTCTGACAAAAATCTTGCAAGGTACAAATATATATTTGATGAAATCTTAAGGATGACCGATGATGGTTTTATCGTTGTGGATCAAAAAGGTATTGTTACAGATATTAATGATCAGTACTGTCACTTCTTAGGAAAGAAAAAAGAAGATATCATCGGATACAATATAAAGAAAAATATTTCCAATTCAAAAATGTTAGATATTATACAAAAAAATTACAGCGAAGAGCTTGCCCTTCATAAATTTGAAAATGGGGAAACGAAGGAAAGTGATGACAGTTTTCTTTTGGTAAGTCGATCCTGTGTTTATGATGAGGCACATGACATTGTTGCAGGCGTTGCGCAGGTAAAATTTCGTCTGCAGACATTGGATTCAGCGAAAAGGCTTATGAATGAATATGCGGAGCTTGAGTTTTATAAAGAGGCTTACCAACAGAACACGTCGCAAAAGAAATATTGTTTTCAGAATATCATTGGAAGCAATATAGAATTTGTTGAAAAGAAAAAGGCCGCTACAAAAGCAGCCAAAACCGATTTTTCCATTCTGCTTACAGGCGAGACGGGAACTGGAAAAGAGGTTTTTGCACAGGCCATTCACAATGCCAGCCATCGTGCCAATAAGCCTATGGTCAGCATAAATTGCGCGGCCATTCCGGCAAATCTTTTAGAATCAGAACTTTTTGGATACGAGGAGGGGGCATTTACGGGAGCGAAGAAGGGAGGGAAAAAAGGTAAGTTCTTAATGGCAAACAGCGGTACGGTTTTTCTTGATGAAATAGGCGATATGCCTTTAAATATGCAAGCTAAAATTTTAAGAGTGCTTCAGGAAAAGGAGATTGAACCGGTGGGAGGGCTAGGACCGATACCGGTTGATGTAAGAGTTATTTCGGCAACGAGAAAGAATTTGAATGAAATGATCGAAAACGGAGAATTTCGTGAAGATTTGTATTATAGAATTAATGTGATAAACATTGATATGCTACCACTAAGGACCCGGAAAACAGACATTTTGGAGCTTGCCAACTACTTCTTAAAAGAGTTGAATAAGGAGTATAATAAGACAATTGCACTATCAAAGGATGTGAAAAGATGTTTTACCGGATATGCTTGGCCAGGAAACATTCGCGAACTGGATAATGTGATCAAAGCGGCATATGCAATCTGTGACGGTTTTTTCATTGCGCTTTGTGATTTGCCGTCAAAAATGGTTTCAAGACATAAGATTGAAGAATGCATTTCCGTGAATAAAAAGCTGCCGGATCTGGTGGGCGAATATGAGAAGGATATCATTATTGATACCTTAAAAAAGAATGGTGGGAACTGCGAGCTTTGTTCCTCTGAGCTGGGTATCCATATAAGTGCTTTATATAAAAAAATAAAGAAGTATAATATCCGCTATAAAAGCAGTAAGCTTACGATTGAATAACAGACGGTCTGTTGATGTACTATAGGATGGAATTTCTAAATAGAAAATTTAGAAGTCAGGTATATGTTCAATAGGTGTTTTTTATAGAAAAAAGGACAGAAACGAAAATTTCAATTCTGTCCTTCCTTTTATTCAATTGTAAATGTTGTTTCCTGTCAATCCTATGGGGAACGGCGAAGCCGCTTTTTTATTTTAAATTTTCTGGGTTTAAGCCCTTTAATTCTGGAAGAACAAAAATTCCGTCTTTTCGAATCAGAACATCATCAAAATAAATTTCCCCGCCGCCATATTCAGCTCGTTGAATCATTACCAGATCCCAGTGGACAGCAGATTTGTTGCCGTTGAAAGCATCTTCATATGCACAACCAGGTGTTAAGTGGAAGCTGCCTGCAATCTTTTCATCAAATAGAGTATCCATCATCGGATGTAGTATATAAGGATTTACACCAATTGCAAATTCACCAAAGTAACGTGCTCCCTCGTCGGTATCAAGAAGCTTATTTATCCGTTCGTTATTGTTTGAAGTCGCATTGACGATTTTACCGTCTTTTACTTCAAAAACAATATTTTGGTAGGTGAAGCCTTGCTCTTCCGATGGAGTATTATAGGAAATTTTACCGTTCATCGAGTTCTTAACTGGAGCAGTATAAACTTCGCCATCAGGAATATTCCTTTCTCCGTCACACTTGATTGCTCCAATCCCCTTGATAGAGAAGGTTAAATCTGTTTCAGGACCGACTAATCGGACTTTATCGGTTTTGTTCATTAATTCAACCAATGGATCCATTGCATCAGACATTTTCTGATAGTCTAGATTGCACACATCGAAGTAAAAATCTTCAAAGGCTTCTAAGCTGCTGTGCGCCAATTGTGCCATGGCATTGTTTGGGTAACGCAGAACGACCCATTTCGTATGATTGACACGGTAATCCTGTACAGGTCGTAATATTTTACTATACAGGTTCATTTTTTCACTGGAAATATCCGAGTATTCAGAGGTGTTGTCTGCTCCACGAATAGCAATAAATGCATCCATTCCTTCCATTTGCGCCAGTTGAAATTCTTTCATAAAGTTTAACTGCTCTTCTTCGCAATTCAGCAATATTTCGCGGTTTACGGAAGAGTCACGGATTTCTAAGTATGGATAGCCTCCGGCGGCATATACATCCTTAATCAGTTGTCTCGCTAAGGGTTTTACACTTGCTCCCTCATAAGAAATCAATACTTTCTCTCCTTTTTGTACGGAGCAGGAATAATTGACTAAATTTTTGGCTAATGTTTTAATTCGTTGATCCATTTTTTTACCTCACTTTATCTATTATATTGTTTCCAAATAATGAATTACTTGGAAAAATTAAAGTCTGTTAAATATATTATACCCAATTGCTTAGAAAATCAAAAGGGTTTTACTAAAATAGTCCTTGAAAACAGCCATTAAAAAGCTGGAAGGAATTGAAAGAAGATCTTGCAATTAATCTTCTATTATGCTATAATTTCTAAGATTTGACGATTTTATGCGTCATATTTTTTCTGATTTAAAAAGACTGAGGAGAGTTGTCAGAGTGGTCGATCGTGCGGCACTCGAAATGCCGTGTCCTTAACTGGACCCAGGGTTCGAATCCCTGACTCTCCGCCAAATAAAATACTCACTCAACGGAGTGAGTATTTTTGTATAAAAAAGTACGAGGAATAAGCCGAAAGGGTAACAACTTTTTAATTTTTCGCAGCAGACAGATGTTTTTATTTTGAAACTCTTTGGACTATTTAATTGTACAGAAGTATATGCTACAAATAAAGCATTACAGAATGGTGATATAGACAATATTTTCTTGAATACCAAAACGGGAGAATATGCTCCTCTTTGTGACAACTGTAAAATAACATTTAATGGTTTTCTTATGCCAAATGGAGAATAATATATGAATGATATTACATTAAAGCGGCTAGAAGAGTCTGGATGGTTTTTAGAAAGAAAAATTAATATTAAAGAAATTAAAAAATTATATGAACAGAGGGGATTAGTATTGGTTGATATTGTACAGAGATTTCTGGAGAATTATGGAATGTTAGAGTTCAAATTCCCTAAAAAAGGGTCTCCTTTTAATACAATAGAAATGGTAAATTTTGACCCTTTTTCTGCGCTGGGTGATAATAATAGAAAAGAGTTTTTTAATAAAATTTTAGAAGAATTTTCTGAAGTGGCAGAAATAAAAGAAGATGAGTTCTATCCAATTGGCGAAATTGCTAGAGGTAATATGATTTTATTAATGACGAATGAAGGAAAATTTTTCAGCTATACTGATGGATGTTTAGTAAAGAATGGAGAAAATATTAGTGAAATGCTAGACTGTGTAGTCGGAGAAATATGCCTTCCATATTTTTATGATTAATTTTTATATGCTAGTTTCAGGGTGGTAGGACTATATTGATAAAGGAAAGCGGTGAATCTTGGTGAGAATTAGCTTATGATAATTCATGTGGCGTGCCGATACAGACATTATGAAAGGTTAGTAATAAAATGAGTATATTAAAGGATTTAAGCAGTAGTTATAGAATTAATTCCTATGGGCCGGCTTCACTTGAAAATGATATAAAAGAATTAATAAATTTTTCTCAAATAGAGATTCCAGAAGATTATTTAGATTTAATAAGAGAAAAAACAGAAATTGAAATTAATGTAGGTAAAGAAAAGTATATTAGGATATGGGGGGCAAATGGTTGTATAGAAATGAATGAATCCTATGAGATTCAAGAAAACATTCCTTCCTCTTTAGCAATAGCAGATGATGAGGGAGGAAATGCATTATTATATTTAAATGGAAACCATGGCTTTGGATTATATCTTATAGCATTTAATAATTTAGATGCGGATGAATTGCAATTTGTGTCTGATTCTTTAAGTGATTTGTTGTCAAAAGAAATCGGAAGAAATATATTAAAAAATTGTTAGAGTTATTAGTTTGTTATTCTAGAAAGGTATATGAAAGAGAATAAGTATTTACAATATTTTATGCGGTGTACCTTGAAGAGGGGTGAGACGAATAGCCATTTCATTTTGAGGGAAATTTTTTTACTCATAAATAATAAGACAATTCTGTTATTTCAAAGAAATATACTTGACAAATTTTATACAGTATAGTAAAGTACTTCTAAAAAGGAGGAGTTTTTGATTGTTGATCACGAAGGAAACAGATTATGCGATGCGGATGCTGCGAGCATTGGCAGATGGAAACCGCATTACTGCGACAGAGTTGGCCAGAGGAGAACAAATTCCTCAACAATTTGCTTATAAAATTTTAAAGAAGCTTCAAAAGGGCGGCCTTATTCATATTTTGCGAGGAGCAGACGGCGGGTGCATTTTAGCAGCTGAATTAAAACAGGTATCACTGCTACAGTTGATTCATATTATGGAAGGGGATCACTCAGTAAGCTCATGCATGAAGCCGGGATACCAGTGCCTATGGTGTAAAGCTCATAATGAAACAGTTTGCCGTGCCCATATTCACCTAACCTCCATCCAGAAGAAGTTGGATGAACAGCTTGAGGCATACAGCCTTGAGAAAATTTTATTTGGCGATTAGGAGAGTAAGGGTTTTTTTACTTTTAAATTGGATAAAAAATGTCAAGTATGGTTAATGAAAAAAGGAGGAAGAATTATGTTATTCACGACCACACAGCAGCAAGAAGAGCTTCGAGCTAAGGTTCGAGCATTTGCAGAAGAGGAAGTCAAGCCTTTGACCTTCCTTATGGACAAAGAAAACGAATTTCCTGGTGAGGCAGTTGCCAAGCTGGGTAAAATGGGATTGATGGGAATTCCCTATCCAAAGGAGTATGGCGGTGCAGGACTCGACACTATCAGCTATGCCATTGCTGTAGAAGAACTGGCGAGGGTAGATGGAGGCACGGGTGTTATTTTGTCAGCTCATACCTCACTGGGTATTTGGCCGATTATGGCGTTTGGAAATGAAGCGCAA
The DNA here is from genome assembly GCF_035621135.1 of Sinanaerobacter sp. ZZT-01. Lineage (NCBI taxonomy): Bacteria > Bacillati > Bacillota > Clostridia > Peptostreptococcales > Anaerovoracaceae > Sinanaerobacter > Sinanaerobacter sp. ZZT-01. Next base: position 3,039,613 of record NZ_CP141728.1, on the reverse strand, counting down.
AAGAAGAAGTACGCGGTTCCTCTTTGTAAGGGAGAGAAAATTGGTGCGTTTGGTTTGACAGAAGCGAATGCAGGCTCAGATGCGGGCGGTACAGAAACTGTTGCTCTGGATAAAGGAGATCACTATCTTCTTAATGGCGGTAAGATTTTTATTACAAATGCACCTAAGGCTGATACATATGTTGTGTTTGCGATTACAACACCAGATATCGGTACGAAAGGAATTTCTGCTTTTATTGTGGAAAAGGACTGGAAAGGGTTTGAATTCGGCGATCATTATGACAAGATGGGGATTCGGTCTTCTTCTACTGCAGAATTGATCTTTAATGATGTAAAAGTTCCGAAGGAAAATTTGCTCGGAAGAGAGGGGCAGGGCTTTAAAATTGCAATGGCTACTTTAGATGGTGGGCGGATCGGAATCGCGGCACAGGCTCTTGGAATTGCACAAGGGGCATTTGAGCAGGCGGTGGATTATTCCAAAGAACGCATTCAGTTTGGAAAACCAATCGGTTTTCAGCAAGCCATTTCTTTCAAAATTGCGGATATGGCAACAAAGCTCCGTACTGCTCGTTTCTTGATTTATTCTGCGGCAGAGCTGAAAGAGCATCACGAACCTTACGGCATGGAATCTGCAATGGCAAAACAGTATGCGTCTGATATTGCACTTGAGGTTACGAATGATGCACTTCAGATTTTCGGAGGTACGGGTTATCTGAAAGGTATGGAAGTAGAGCGGATGTATCGCGATGCGAAAATTACGACAATCTATGAAGGAACGAATGAAATTCAGCGTGTTATCATTGCTTCACATATTTTAGGCAAAGCGCCGAAAGAGGCCGGATCGTCGGGACACGCAAAAAAGGCGGCACCGGTTACCGGTATCCGCAAGCGTATTATTCTTCGAGATGGCGATGCGAAAGCACAAGTAGAAGCTTTGGTAGAAGCATTAAAAAAGGATGGATTTGATTTTACGGTAGGGATTCCAATGGATACGCCGATTGCTCTTGCAGAACGTGTGGTCTCTGCCGGTAAAGGAATCGGAGAGAAAAAAGATATAAAGCTGGCAGAAAACTTGGCAAAAGCTGTTGGAGCAGCAATTGGATCTTCCCGCCCTGTAGCAGAAACATTGAAATATTTGCCTTTAAATCGGTATGTGGGTATGTCCGGACAAAAATTTACTGGAAACTTGTATATAGCCTGTGGAATTTCCGGAGCAAGCCAGCATTTGAAAGGAATCAAAGACGCTTCTATCATTGTGGCAATCAATAAAAATGGGAATGCACCGATTTTTAAGAATTGCGATTATGGTATCGTGGGAGACGTACATGAAATTCTTCCGCTTTTGACTGCGGCACTGGATACCGGAGAGAAACAGCCTGCACCGCCTATGGTGAAGATGAAACGGCCGCAGATGCCGAAACCAGAACCGATTGGACCTCGTTATGTCTGCAATGGCTGTGGATACGAATACGTGCCGGAGTTGGGCGATGAAGAGAGTGAAGTTGCACCTGGTACATTGTTCAAGGACTTACCGGAAGAATGGGTATGTCCGGAATGTGCAGAACCTAAAGAACAATTTATTGAGGTGTAAAGAGAAGGGAGGAACGATTTATGTACTGCGTAAGAAATGTAACAGAGGATTTATATTGGGTAGGTGCCAATGATCATCGTTTGGCCCTGTTTGAAAATGCATATCCGATTCCAAGGGGAGTATCTTATAATGCATATTTATTACTGGATGAAAAGACAGTTTTATTTGATACAGTAGACTGGTCAGCTTGCCGGCAGCTGATTGAAAATTTGGAGCATGTGCTCGATGGACGGCCTTTAGACTATCTTGTCATCAACCATTTGGAGCCGGACCATGCGGGTTCCATTGAAGAGATTCTGCTCCGTTGGCCAAAAGTAACCATTATAAGCAATGAAAAAGCATTTATGCTGATGCGTCAGTTTGGATTCCGCGTAGATTCCCATGAGCAGGTGGAGGTAAAAGAAGGAGATACCTTCAGCTTTGGAACACATTTGGTCACTTTCGTATTTGCGCCGATGGTACACTGGCCGGAGGTTATGGTCACCTTTGATACAACGAATGGCGTTTTGTTTTCAGCGGATGCTTTCGGTACGTTTGGTGCACTGGATGGAAAGCTCTTTGCGGATGAAGTGAACTTTGATCGTGACTGGCTGGATGATGCACGCCGCTATCTTACAAATATTGTAGGGAAATACGGCCCTCACATTCAGCTGATTCTGAAAAAAGCAGGAGGAATTCTGGATCAGATTAAGTATATTTGCCCTCTGCATGGTCCGGTTTGGCGTGAAGATCTGATGTATTTCATTCAGAAATACGATTTGTGGAGCCGTTATGAGCCAGAGGAAAAGGGAATCCTGATGGTGTATGCATCGATGTACGGAAATACAGAATCTGCGGTTCAGGCGCTAGCTGCTAGATTGTGTGAAAAAGGAGTTACAAATATTGCGATTTATGACGTATCCTCCACGGATGTTTCTCAGCTTATCTCAGAAGCCTTCAAGTATAGTCACATGGTGCTGGCCTCTGTAACCTATAATTTGGGAATCTATCCGGCAATGCATAACTTTCTGATGGATATGAAAGCATTAAATGTACAAAACCGTACGGTAGCTGTCATTGAAAATGGTTCATGGGCAATTAAATCCGGTGATCTGATTCAGAATTTCTTAGATGAGGAAATGAAAAATATGACCGTTTTAAATGAACGTATCAGTATGGCCTCTTCGCTTGGATCCGACAAAGTTCCTGAGCTTGAAACACTGGAATGTGCAATTTTGGAATCCATAAACGGCGTTGAATAAGATTATAGCTAAAACAGAAACGACGGTTGTTAAACCGCCGTTTCTTGTATGCAGACTTTATACCTGCCAATTATAAAAAAGGATGTTTTTGTAGCTTAAAAGGATTTTCTGTTAGTATTTTTATGTCTCCTGTAACATAGATTGTATAAATTTATAACTCGAGTTTCATTCATATCATAAGTTTAGGAGATGGTAAATGAAAAGACTAAAAGTGAGAAGCTTTTTATTTGTTATTCTGATATTCCTTATGTCATCCTGCAGCAATGCAGTGCCGGAGAACAGTAGCGACCCGGCAATTTTGAATGGGGAGACAGAATCAGATCTTGCTTCTGAAGCTTCAGATACTGTACAGGATGCAGCTGAATATGTTTTGACAGAGCCCATTGTTGTAGACAACGGCAGAAAACTTACTTTAAAATTGCATGGAAAAAAATTATCCGAAGAAGATGAGCGGTATGGCATCAATACAATTGATGTTTATGAGGGGGATAAATTCATTCAGACGATTTCAATACACAATGCCATTCTTGCCGAATGGGATGGAACGGATGACTTTGGCGGATACACGGACGCATTTACCCAAGACGGAGGATTCACAAGTCAAGATATGAATTTTGACGGATCGGGAGACATTGGATTGATCGGATGGACGACGAGCGGTGCTAATATCCCTTATTATTATTGGCTCTGGAACAAAGAAAAACAGCAGTTTGAATATGCATTTTCTCTTAGCAATGCTGAGGTCGATTCCCAAAATAAGCAATTGATTACCAGAACGAGAGACGGGGCAACACAATATGATATCAACTATTATAAGTATGATGAGAATGGAAAGCTGCAAAATGTGAAACGTATTGTTAAAATAAGAGAGGAAGACGGGAAAACAATAACCGAAATTTATGAATTAGTTGATGGCAGACTTGAGAAAATAAATTAACGTTTAATTTGATTCTTGCGTTCCTTAATAAAGATAGAAAATGACGTCAAGCTTTACTACAGACGCCATTTTCTCAGTTTCTCTGATTTTCAATTGGTACTTTTTCTCTTAATATTTTCGCAATAACTCAAAAGGAAATATCCTTATTGAATCCAAAAGAGAGGCAATTTCCTTTTTTTAATCGTCGACTTTTCTTGCTTTGTATTAAATCTTAAAGTATAATTTATGTATTTAATAATCCGCAAGCAAGTTTTCTTTGGGGTAATTCCAATGCTATAGTGGCGATTTCATTAATTACTAAGGGCTTGCGACGAAAATGAATTTTTTTTAATAAAATTATGAGGTGGACGATGATACTTCGAGCGTATAGACCAGAGGACTGTGCTTTTATGGCGAGACTTTTTTATGATACTGTGCACACAATTAATGCCAGGGATTATACAAATGAGCAATTGGATGCGTGGGCGACAGGAGACGTTGATCTAAATGAATGGAACCATTCTCTTTTAGAGAATGATACCTTGATTGCAGAGATAGATGGAAAGATTGTTGGATTTGCCGATATGGAGCAAACCGGCTATTTAAATCGATTGTATATCCATAAAGAGTATCAACGTAAAGGGATTGCTGCCGCTCTAGTCAATGAATTGGAACAGCGTGCAAAGGTGAAAGGCTTATTTAACTTTGAAACCGATGCATCTATTACAGCAAAACCATTTTTTGAAAAACAAGGTTATATGGTTAAAACAAAGCAAGAAGTTATCCGAAGTGGAATCATATTAGTAAATTATAAAATGACAAAATTCATTTAAGCTATTCCCACTTAAAAAATCGGACGGAAATTCCTATACAAATTATAGCAAGCAGGAGCATGATAAGAATCGGAAGCTGTGCTTGTTGAACAGACAGTCCGAGTGATGCAGCTTTCAGGAGTTTAATCCCTTGAGTCAATGGCAAAAAATTTACTATTTTCTGAAGCGTATTTGGCATGACTTCATAAGGTAAAGTTGCACCTGAGAAGATGAGCATGGGGAAATATAAGATGCTAGCAGATACACTTGCTATTTTTGTGTTAGGTGAAATACCTCCTACCATCATGCCGATGCTAAACATGGAGAGCATAACTAAAAGATAGCTGCTTAGAAAATAAATCCAAGAGCCGGAAAATTGGTAATGAAAGAAAACTACAGCAGTGATATAGATTAGGAAAAATGACAAGAGCGCATAGATTGCATAGATGCTCACTTGAACTATTAAAATAGTAAACGGATGAATTGGTGTAACCTTTAAACGCTTTAATATTTTTTTACTGCGGTAGTCAGACACAACTAGGGGAAGGCCCATAACCCCTCCTGCACAGATTGAAATTGTTACAAGTGCACCGAGAGACTGCTCTAAAAATGTATACTCGGCACCTTCAAAAGCAGGTTTGTTTCCATAAATAATTCCGAGTAAAACTAAGACCACAAGAGGCATACAAATTGCAAAGATAAACATATCCATCCCCCTCAGTGAAAGAAGCATTTCTGTTTTAAGCATTGTGCGAAACGTTTTCATTTTCTATAACCTCCTCATTGGTATACCACAAGTAAGCATTTTCAAGCTTGTTGTAAGGACTGGAGTCGATTGCTTCAGTGACTGTTCCATAAAAAACACTTTTCCCATTTTTTAAAATACAAATTGTATCACAGAGAATTTCCACTTCATCCATAAAATGTGATGTTAGGAAAATGGTAAGGCCTTTTGTTTTTAATATCGAAAGATAGCTCCAAACATCATGTCTTGCTTTTGCATCAAGTCCTGTTGTCAATTCGTCCAAGAAAACGACTTCTGGGTTTGGAATAAGAGCAAGAACAATAAAAAGGCGTTGCTTTTGCCCTCCTGATAATTCATTTACAAATTTTTTTGTTTTATCTTCGATACCGAATTGTTTTAATAAGTCCAGGTAATCAGAAGCTGTCTTATACAAAGATGCTGTTACTTCACATAATTCACCAACTGTTATTTTTTCTTGATAATTGGATTCTTGAAATTGAATCCCTACTCTTTCAAACAGTTGTCTTCGATTCTTTTTCGGATGCATTCCCAAAATAGAGACGCTACCTTGCTCTGGAATTCGTGTACCCAGAATACATTCAATGGTTGTACTTTTTCCTGCACCATTTGCACCAAGCAGGCCAAATATTGAGCCTTGCTTTACTGATAGGCTCAGGTCTTTGATTGCGGGCTTTCCGTCGTAAAATTTGGACAGATTGTTTACTTTAATGATTTCTCTCAAACTGAAATCCTCCTTCTATGAAAATAAGCATGCTTTATAAAGAAGAATAACACCAGCTGAAAGGCTGGTGTTATAATGTAAGGTTTAATATTTTATTTTCATAGTTTGAAGCTGCTCAATCATTTTCTTTGCATTCTGCTTTGCCGCCTTTAATGAACCCATCAGCTCATCGCACACGGTTCTGATTTCAGCATCTTTTTTTACAGTATTAAGAGCTTGTCTTATGTTTGTTTCGGGGTCGTAAGACAACTCATTAAGCATTCGCAAAATCGCTTCGAGAGAATAATTTGCAAATCGGAGGGAACGGATGATTTTTAGTCGTTTTATATCTTTAATGGTATAAATGCGGTATCCGTTTTCTTTACGTTTTACAGATAAAAGCCCATTCATTTCCCAATTTCTCAGAGAATCCATAGAAACATTCAGATATTCAGACACTTCTTTTCTTTTTAATGGCTGCATAATTTCATAAGGCTCACAGGATAGCAGCTGGTTTGTTATCTGTATAGCTTCCTCAGCATGGATCTGTTCTTGGCGAAGCAGAAATAAATATTCGGCTGTGAGATTGAGTGCTTGCTCAAAATTTTTCGTTGCAGATATTTTTAAGATCTCAATTATTTTTTTTCTAAGTCCATTTTGTAATAGTTCTATTTGAAAGGCAGTCCGGACGAGTCTGAGTTGATCAATGTGAAATTCTGTAAAAATGCGGTATCCGTTCTGCAAACGCTCCGCTTGAGGGATCAGTCCCCATTTTTCGTATAGGCGAACGGTATTTGGATGAATTCCAATCATTTTTGCAACTTCTGCAGTTTTATAAGTATTCATAGACACCTCTATTAAATCAAGAAATAATACATCTTAAAAAAATTTAAAATTGAAGAGAGCCTAGTATAACATAATCACTCAGTAAAAATCTATTTTTTGCTGAGTTAAATTTTTTTCTTTAAGCATAATCGTAAAAAGTCATACGTAGAATATAAGGAATGAATAAATGAATATGAAAATTTAGATGTACAACCCGAAACCTATAAAGATAATTGACTTATATTTATTTTGTGAGCAAAATATAGACAATCCTTATGAGATGTCCAGTATTTAAACATGAGGTAGGTTTTGTCTATATTTTTTTTGAATGAGAGAGTTATATTAAAGGTAGAAAAAGGAGTGATTTTGTATGAGCATTGCAGAAAGTGTAAAATGTTTGGGGCTAGTTCAAGCCTTTCATTATTTGGATAAGGATCCCGAAAAAAACCTTCCCAAATTAATGGAATGGATTGACCGGTTTTCCAAAAAAGACGTTTATCCTGAGCAGCGTCGTGCAATTCGTCAAATAATCTCGGACGAAAATAATAACTGGTATCAGCTGATTCATAGTCTTTATACGGATATAGACAGTGAAGTGCGAAAAACGTTATTTGAAAATTTCGTATTAAATGCGACATTGCTTGGTTCGCAGAAGATTAAAGCTTCTAAACAAAAATATGATTGCAATGTGCCATGGGCGATTCTAATGGACCCGACTTCCGCTTGTAATTTGCATTGTACGGGATGCTGGGCTGCAGAATACGGAGATAAGCTAAATATGAGCTTTGAGACGCTAAGCAGCATTGTTGAGCAGGCAAAAGAATTAGGAATCCATATGTTCTTATACTCTGGGGGAGAGCCGCTGGTTCGGAAAAAAGATATTCTTGAACTTTGTAAAAAACATCCCGACTGTGTTTTTACAGCATTTACAAATGGTACGTTGATCGATGAAGAATTTGCAGAAGCAATGTTAGATGTTAAAAATTTTGTTCCTGCGATCAGTGTAGAAGGCTTTGAAAAAGAAACAGATTTTCGCCGGGGCGAAGGCACTTTTTCTAAAGTCGTATGTGCAATGAAAATTCTAAAAGAAAAGAAGCTGCCATTTGGTATTTCTTGTTGCTACACAAAGAAAAATTATGACGTGATAGGAAGCGAAGCGTATTTTGACCAAATGATTCAATGGGGAGCTAAATTTTGTTGGTTCTTTACATATATGCCGGTTGGAAAGGAAGCGGTTCCGGAGTTGATGGCGACTGCGGAACAACGTGAATATATGTATCATCAAATTAGGAATTTCCGAAAGACAAAACCATTGTTAACAATTGATTTCTGGAACGACGGAGAATATATAAACGGGTGTATTGCCGGCGGCAGAAATTATTTACATATTAATGCGAATGGTGATATTGAGCCATGTGCTTTTATTCATTATTCCAATTCGAATATTCATAAGGATTCCTTATTAGATGCATTGCACTCACCTTTATTTATGGAATATAGGAAGAATCAGCCATTTAACGAAAACCACTTGCGTCCTTGCCCGCTTCTTGATAATCCGGGAAGATTAACGGCAATGGTAGAGTCTTCAGAGGCACATTCTACAGACTTAGAAGCACCTGAAGATGTACGAAACTTGAGTGACAAATGTGTTGCTTCTGCCCAAAATTGGGCACCACTTGCTGATGAATTATGGGAGAAAACCCATCCTTGTGCAGAATGCGTAAAATGTGATAAAAAGATAATTTAGAAATTAGAATATTTTTTTTGTATTATTAGCAAACTATTTTTAAAAATATCAGAGAGCATCGAGCAGATGAAGTGGAGGGTAAAAAGATATGGCTAATAATCAGAAAAATTTATCAAGTTTGCCTATGATGGCAATGGAGGAAGTTCCGACACCAAATGAAAATGCCAAAGAAATTATCGGACTGGTGAAAGAAAATGGTCGTGTTACGGGATATCAATTATCAGATGGACGAGTTTTGGGAAAAGATGAAGGTGTACAGCTTGCCAAGGACGGAGGCATTCAAGGGGTTGGTGTTGCAGTAAGAAATGGGAATGAATATTTAAAATCTCTTCCCGATGGAAATGATGAAAATAATTTAAGCAACCTTCCTTCTGTTTCTCCAAGGAATTAAAAAGATATTTATTTATCTGTTAGATTTAATTAGACCATCCTTTAATCCGGGATGTGATTGAAATAAAAACCGTTATTCAACAAAGGTTGGATAACGATTTTTTTTGAGACGATCTCAGGTTGTGTGATAAAGAAAGGCGAGACGATGGGGCGTCCTGAGTCAGAGCAAGATGATATCTCAATTGACTTGGATTAAAAATGACGGCAGACTCATAGATAAGATTTTGAGAATTATTATAAAAATAAATAATATTTATTATGCGTAACATCCGTTACATACTTTTCATAACACAATGCTATAATCAGACATAACGAAAAACAATATGGAAATAAAATTCAGACGAAACATTTATCAACACCATATTTTTATCGTCAAGAAGCCGATTAAAAACTAAGGTAAAATTTAGGAGGTAAATTTATGAGCATGTATTGTTATCAATGTCAGGAAACTGCAAAAGGTACTGGTTGTGAAATTCGTGGAGTATGTGGGAAGAGTGAAGAGGTTGCAAAACTTCAGGATTTACTAATTTATACAGTCAAAGGCATCTCTCAAATCGTCATAAAAGGTGATTTAAAAGCAGAAACTTTAAATGATGTAAACCATGAGGTGCTTAACAGTTTGTTTATGACAATTACAAATGCAAATTTCAATGATATTGCAATTGAACAGCAGATAAAAAAGTTAATTGATATTCGAAATGATTTAAGAAATAACGTAAAGTTAGATAATCACGATGCAGCAAGCTTTGAAACAGATACGAGAGCATCTATGTTAGAAAAAGCTGCTTCAGTCGGCGTTTTGGCAACAGAGAATCAAGATATACGTTCTCTTCGTGAAATGATTATTTACGGCGTAAAAGGAATGGCAGCTTATGCGGAACATGCGAAAAATCTAGGCAAAGAAGATATGGATATTTACGCATTTATTTATGAAGCAATGGCAGCAACTTTAGATGATAGCTTAGATGCGGATGATCTGGTTGCACTTACTTTAAAAACAGGAGAATACGGCGTAAAGGTTATGGCTTTACTGGATGAAGCGAATACATCAAAATATGGAAATCCTGAAATTACTACGGTAGATATTGGAGTAAAGGGAAACCCTGCTATCCTAATTTCCGGTCATGATTTAACGGATTTAGAACAGCTTTTAGAGCAAACGAAGGATACGGGAGTCGATATCTATACGCACGGAGAAATGCTGCCGGCTCATTATTATCCGTTTTTTAAGAAATACAGCCATTTTGTAGGTAATTACGGGAATGCATGGTGGAAGCAGATCTCAGAATTTGAATCTTTTCATGGACCGATTTTGTTTACTACCAATTGCATTGTTCCTCCAAAAAGCGAGGAAGTTCGAAGTCGTATTTTTACAACCGGTTCGGCTGGATTTCCAGGATGTTCTCATATCATACCGCGAGAGGACGGAAAGAAAGACTTTTCAGCACTCATAGAGCTTGCAAAAACATTACCTGCTCCAGATGAAATTGAGACGGGAAGTATTGTCGGAGGTTTTGCACATAATCAAGTACTCGCACTTGCAGATCAAGTCGTTGACGCTGTGAAATCCGGTGCCATTAAAAAGTTCTTTGTAATGGCAGGCTGTGACGGTAGAATGAAATCGAGAGATTATTACACTGAATTTGCACAGAAGCTGCCGAAGGACACGATTATTTTAACCGCAGGGTGTGCAAAATACCGTTATAATAAATTGAATTTGGGTGATATCGGAGGAATTCCAAGAGTGCTAGACGCAGGGCAATGCAACGATTCTTATTCATTAGTTGTCATTGCATTGAAGCTGAAAGAGGTGTTTGGACTGGATGATATAAATGAACTTCCGATTGCTTATAACATTGCATGGTATGAGCAAAAGGCAGTGATCGTTTTACTTGCATTATTGTATTTAGGAGTAAAGAATATCCATCTTGGTCCGACACTTCCAGGTTTTCTTTCTCCAAATGTTGCAAATGTACTGGTAGAAAAATTCGGCATCTCGGGAATTGGAGAGGTTGATTCGGATATTGAATTGTTCATGCAATAAAAATTTTTTGAGAAGTCCGGTATGGAAAAATAAAATTGAATATGCTATAATAAAGGGACACTATAGACAGTAGTGTCCTTTTGTTGAAATTAAGTAAGTTAATAACCAAATTGAAAGGACATGAGAATGGAGCCAAAGTATAAAAGAGTATTACTTAAAATTAGCGGAGAAGCCCTTGCCGGTAACAAAAAGACAGGGTTAGACGATGAAATGTTGATTTCCGTAGCGAAAGAAGTAAAAGGACTTTTGGAAATTGGAGTACAAGTTGCAGTTGTTGTAGGAGGCGGAAATTTCTGGCGTGGAAGAACCAGTAAGAGCATGGATCGTGCAACAGCAGACTACATGGGAATGCTTGCAACGGTTATTAATTCGTTAGCTTTACAAGATGCATTTGAAGCGCAAGGGATTCCGACCAGAGTGCAGACTGCGATTGAAATGCGTGAAATTGCAGAGCCATATATTCGAAGAAGAGCGATGTCTCATTTAGCAAAGAATATTGTTGTTATATTTGCAGCAGGTACGGGAAATCCATTTTTTTCAACTGATACAACAGCTGCTCTTCGTGCAGCGGAAATTGAAGCAGATATTATTCTGCTGGCAAAAAAAGTGGATGCTGTTTATGATTGCGATCCGGAAACAAATTCGAATGCAAAGCGTTTTGATACACTGACTCACAAGGATTTGTTAGATAAAGGACTTGGTGTTATGGATTCGACCGCAGCGTCTCTTTGTATGGACAATCATATTCCGATTCATGTATTCGGATTGTCCGAGAAAAATAATGTTATAAAAGCCGTATACGGTGAAAAAATAGGAACGATAATAAAATAAAACATTTAGGAGGATTTATTATGAGTACGATCCAAGAAATCTTAACGGATAAAATGGGGAAAACATTGGGGGTTTTGAAATCAGAATTAAATACTGTACGAGCAGGACGAGCCAATGCCGCACTGCTTGATAAAGTGACCGTAGAATATTACGGTGTAGAGACTCCTTTAAAAAATCTTGCAAATATAGGGGTTCCTGATCCAAGAACCCTTATGATTACACCATTTGATCCAAAGGTGGTTTCTGACATCGAAAAAGCTATTAATATGGCTAATTTAGGAATTAATCCTTCTAATGACGGTAAAGTCATTCGTTTGGTTATTCCACCGCTGACAGAAGAAAGAAGAAAAGAGCTTGCAAAACAGATTAAAAAAATTGGTGAAGATGCAAAAATTGCAATTAGAAACAGTCGAAGAGATGCGAACGACCATATCAAGAAAGAAGAGAAAGCGGGAGAATTGACTGAAGACGAAAGTAAAAAGTTGCAGGATCAGATTCAGAAACAAATAGATAAATGTATCAAAGATATTGACAACATTGTTGCAGAAAAAGATAAAGAATTAATGGAAGTATAGGAGATGTGTATTGATAGATTTTCCGGATTTACTTGGAATGATGTTGGAAGATGCGGTAAAGATATTGCAATTAAAAGAGATTCCTTATCAAGTCATTGAGACAATACCCACGAAGAAAGATGCCGTTCTTGGCTTTCAAAGAGTGATAAAACAGAAAAAGAATGATGGGATTTATCAAATATACGTATGTAAAGTTCCTGATCTTTTTCAGAAATAATAAGGTCGGGCATTTGCCCGACCTGATTTTGATATAAAAAGAGAAGTGAGGCTATTTATGGATATACCAAGGACATTGGACAAGCAGACGATACCAAAGCATGTAGCGATTGTTATGGATGGAAACGGAAGATGGGCCAAGAAAAGAAACTTACCAAGAGTAGCAGGACATAATGCAGGTATGATTGCATTAAAAGAGATTGTGAAAGCATCTTCGGTTTTAGGACTTAAGCATTTAACGGTCTATGCTTTTTCTACGGAAAATTGGAAACGTCCGGAGGAAGAAGTAAAAGGCATTTTTAAGCTCCTGATCATATATATAGAGAAAGAATTGGCCGAGCTTCATAAAAATAATGTAAAAGTAAATATTTTAGGTGATTATCAGCAGCTTCCCAAAGAGGCATTAACCAAATTGGAAAAATCTTTGGAAACGACGAGAGATAATACCGGACTTCAATTTAACATTGCTTTAAACTACGGTGGCAGAAGAGAGATCTTAAGAGCAGCGCAGCTCTTAGCAAAAGATTTTTCCGAGGGGAAAATTTCTGAAGAGCAAATGACAGAAGAATACTTTGCATCAAAATTATATACCAAAGGGATTCCTGATCCGGATTTAGTGATTCGAACAAGCGGAGAAATGAGATTAAGCAATTATTTGTTATGGCAGTCGGCTTACAGTGAATTTGTTTATACCAATGTACTTTGGCCCGATTTTACCCCAAAAGACTTAGAAACTGCCATTGCTTCGTTTCAGCATAGAAAGAGACGTTATGGAGGAGTGTAAATGAAAACGAGAATTCTTTCATCACTGGCAATGCTTCCGCTATTGCTCGTGATATATTACGGTGGCTACCCATTGATGCTTGCCTGTTTTTTGGTGGGACTAATTGGTGTCCGTGAATTTTATAGAGGCTTTGAAGTCCTCGATATCCATGCAAATTACCCAGTTGCATTAGTTGCAATTGTTTCATTATATCTGATTCATCTATCTAAAATAATTTTAGGATATATGCAGAATGAATGGATGATGTTTTGGTTTTTCGGGGTTATTTTACTGTCTTTGCTCACTCTTTTTCAAATTGAAAAACGCAAGCTGGAAGATGCCATGGTTACGATTACTGGAATTTTTTATGTGGTCTATTTTTCATTTCACGTGCAGCTGATTGCGTCTACGCAGCATATTTTTATTTGGCTCGTATTTTTAACGGCTTTCGGTACGGATATTATGGCTTATTTTTCTGGATATTTATTTGGAAAACATAAGCTTTGTCCGAAGATCAGTCCGAAAAAAACGGTAGAGGGTTCTGTTGGGGGTACCTTAGGGAGCATGATACTGTGTGGACTGTTTGGATATTTTGTTTTGCCGCAATTTATGATACACTGCATGATTATTGGAGCATTAGGTGGAATTATTTCTCAATTTGGAGACTTGACAGCTTCCATTTTTAAGAGAAAAATGGGAATTAAGGATTATGGAAAACTAATACCTGGGCACGGTGGAATTATGGATCGTTTTGATAGCGTACTATTTACTGCACCAATGGTATATTATTATATAGTCTTGGTTTTAAAATGAAGCAATGAAAAATGGTGAAGTTGAATGAAAAAAATATGTATATTAGGGTCCACTGGATCAATTGGAACGCAGGCATTAGACGTGGTGGAACGCAACTCAGAGTTGTTTGAAGTGGAGAGCTTAACCTGCGGAACAAATATTGATCTATTCCGCACGCAGTTAAAGAAGTATTCTCCGGCATTTGCAGTAACTGCCTTAGAAGAAGACGCAAAAGTCTTAAAGAAAGAATTTCCAAAAATTGATTTTTCATATGGATTAGAAGGTATGATTTTAGCAGCAGCAGGGACTGACTGCGATTTGGTTTTGAATTCTCTCATGGGAATGATGGGATTAAGACCTACTTATGAAGCAATTCGTGCCAAAAAGAACATTGCACTTGCAAATAAAGAAACATTGGTAGCCGGTGGGGCAGTTATTATGGAGGCTGTGAAAAAAAACGAGGTTCAGCTTCTTCCTGTAGATAGTGAACACAGCGCTATATTTCAATGTCTTCAGGGAAATAGAAACAATGCGGTACATCGCATTCTATTAACGGCTTCGGGCGGACCTTTCAGAGGATATACGAGTCAGGCATTAGAAGAAGTTACCTTAGAACAGGCTTTACACCATCCGAAATGGGTGATGGGGAATAAGATCACAATTGACTCTGCCAGTTTAATGAATAAAGGATTGGAAATAATAGAAGCGCATTGGTTGTTTGACGTACCGGCAGAAAAAATTCAAGTAGTCGTGCATCCGCAAAGTGTAATCCATTCAATGATTGAATTTAAGGATCGTTCTATTTTGGCACAGCTGGGGATGCCGGATATGAGAGGACCGATCAGCTATGCTTTTGGTTTTCCAAATCGTATAGAAAATACATTTGAGAGTGTAGATTTTTTTAAATTGGGTACTTTAACCTTTGAAGAGGCAGATACAGACGTTTTTTCTTGCTTAAGGCTGGCATATGATGCATTAGAAGCGGGGGGAAGCTATCCGGTTGCTTTAAATGCAGCAAATGAAGTATTAGTGCAGAAGTTTTTAGATAAAAAAATTAAATTTACAGACATTCAAAATAACCTTGAAATCATCATGCAGAGACATAAACCGATGTATCATTTGACATTAGATGATATTTTAGATATTGATGCACAAACGAGAACCGAAATTTTAATTTAAATGAAGAATAGTTAGGGGGATTCTTATGGGGTTAAATACAATTATTTATGCAATATTGATTTTTTGCTTTCTTATTTTCGTTCATGAACTGGGGCATTTTTTATGTGCAAAAGCAGTTGGAGTACGAGTTAACGAATTTTCTTTGGGAATGGGGCCGCTTCTTTTTCAGAGAAAGAAGGGTGATACCGAGTATTCACTCCGTGCGTTACCGATTGGTGGCTATGTAAAAATGGAAGGGGAAGACGAAGATTCAAATGACCCCAATGCATTTAATAATAAGCCATTTTGGGCAAAAGCACTTGTTTTGGTAGCCGGTTCTTTTATGAATCTTTTAACGACGGTTATAATCATTGCGTTGATGGCCGGGATTATCGGCATGCAGACAAATATTATAGATGATGTTTCGGAAGGTTCTCCGGCGGATCAAGCCGGAATTATGAGCGGAGATACCATTATAGGAATTAATAATCAGGAAGTAAAAGAGTGGGGGGATATTTTATCCCTCATTTCGGAAAGTACGGGAGAGACTCTTGCTCTGACAGTGGACCGTAACGGAGAAAAAATAAACTTGACGAGCGGTGTGCTGGAGAATGAAAGCGGTCGGCGGATGATTGGTGTAACTTCACTGATAAAAAAATCACCGGGTATGGCAATTAAAACAGGTTTTACTACAACCGGCGACATTGCAAAGCAGATGGTAGATTATCTGGGACAGTTGTTTACGGGAAAAGGTTCTATGAATGATTTGGTAGGTCCAGTCGGCATTGTTTCTATTATTAATGACCAAGCAAAGCTTGGAATCATATATATTGTCAATTTCACTGCATTGATCAGTTTAAACTTAGCGATTGTCAATATGCTTCCTTTCCCTGCGTTGGACGGAGGCAGACTTGTTTTTCTTGTTGTTCGTCTTATTACCGGAAAAGCGGTCAGTGATGAATTAGAGGCGAAGATCCACTTTGCAGGAATGTTAGTCTTGTTTGCGTTGATGTTTTATATCGTAGTTCATGATGTAGATCGCTTTATCTTGCATTAAAGCACTGATTCAGATTCGGAATATGGAGAAAGAATAATGAGAAGAGTTTCAAAACAGGTTATGTGCGGTGATGTGGCAATCGGTGGAGACTCCGCTGTTTCAATACAATCTATGACAAACACGGATACACGGAATATACCTGCAACTGTAGAGCAGATTGCAAGGCTGAAGAATGCGGGGTGTCAAATTGTCAGATGTGCAGTGCCGGACCAGGAAGCAGCAGAAGCACTGGGCGAGATAAAACCTAAAATACAGATTCCTTTAGTCGCTGATATTCATTTTGATTATCGTCTTGCTATCTCCGCAATAAAAAATGGAGCGGATAAGATTCGCATAAATCCCGGAAACATAGGAGACAAGGAAAAAATTCAGAAGGTACTCGATGCAGCAAAAGAACGTCAAATTCCAATACGTGTCGGAGTAAATTCCGGTTCTTTAGGAAAGGATATTTTGCAGAAATATGGGAGCGTTACGCCTGATGCACTTGCTGAGAGTGCGTTAAATACCGTTACATTGATTGAAGAGATGCATTTTGATGAACTGGTTTTGTCAATCAAGTCTTCCGATGTCAGACTGAACCAGCTAGCACATCGTTTGGTTGCAGAAAAGACAAAGCACCCCTTACATATCGGAATCACAGAAGCTGGAACGGTACAAACCGGAAAAGTAAAATCGGCAATCGGAATAGGGGCTTTGCTATTGGATGGAATCGGTGATACGATGCGTGTTTCTCTTACCGGTGATCCGGTAGAGGAGGTTCTCTATGCAAAGGAGATTTTAAAAGCTTTGCATCTTCGAAAAAATACGGTTAACTTAATTTCTTGTCCGACTTGTGGAAGAACAAAAGTAGATCTTGTAAAAATTACAAAAAAAGTGGAAGAAGAAATTGAACCGCTTGAAAGACAGATGGAAAAGCAGAATATAAAAGAGATTACCGTTGCGGTTATGGGATGTGAAGTGAATGGACCTGGCGAGGCGAGGGAAGCAGACTTTGGAGTTGCCTGCGGAAAAGGAAAGGGTGTATTAATTCAAAAGGGTGAAATAGTTCGAGTAATACCAGAGGAAAGGATTACTGATGAATTATTTCAAATGATCCGGCAAAACCTAGGGATACAGGATCATTCGAAATAAAGTAATAGAGGGAGGAGATATATGGAATTATTTGGTATTGTAATGCACGGTGCATTGGTATGGATTTTTATTGCAGTTATTTTTGCCGTAATAGAAGCTTTGACGATGGGGCTTACCACAATATGGTTTAGTGCCGGTGCCGTTTGCGCGGCAGTTGTCTCTATGCTGCATGCGCATATGCTGATGCAGGTGATCGTTTTTTTAGTCGTATCTGTTGTTTTGCTTTACTTCACAAAACCGTTGGCTGAGAAGAAATTAAGGATCGGACAAGAAAAAACAAATGCCGATGCTTTAATTGGAAGAAAAGGTTTAGTAGTAGCAGAAATCGCTCCATATCAAACCGGCTTGGTTAAGGTGGATGGTCAAGTATGGACGGCAATTGGAATGACGAATGATACACATATTGAAAATGGAACTGAGGTTACCATTACAAAGATACAAGGTGTAAAATTAATTGTTATTGCAGAATAAAAAAATAAGAAAGAGGAGAAAAAGATGGAGGATATTTTTACGAGCATTGCAATTATAGCATTGATTATTATTGCAATTTTATTAGTTGTAACAAACATAAGGGTTGTACCACAAGCGAGAGCTTACGTTATTGAGCGTCTCGGAGCATATAGTGATACTTGGCAGGTAGGACTTCATATAAAAATTCCGCTTATCGATAAAATTGCAAAAAAGGTATCTTTAAAAGAGCATGTGATTGATTTTCCGCCACAGCCTGTTATTACAAAAGATAATGTGACAATGGAAATTGATACTGTAATCTATTTTCAAATTACAGATCCAAAGCTTTATACCTATGGTGTAGAGAATCCGATGGCAGCAATTGAAAATTTAACAGCAACAACACTTCGAAATATCATTGGTGAATTGGAACTGGACGGGACGTTAACCAGCAGAGAAGTGATTAACACTAAAATTCGTATTGTGCTTGATGAAGCAACTGACCCTTGGGGAATCAAGATTAACCGTGTGGAAGTGAAAAATATCATTCCGCCAAAAGATATTCAGACGGCAATGGAAAAACAAATGCGTGCAGAGCGGGAACGCCGTGAAGCAATCTTAAGAGCGGAGGGTGAAAAGAAATCTGCTATCCTGATTGCAGAAGGAAAGAAAGAAGCTCGTATTTTAGAAGCAGAAGCACAAAAACAAGCAGTAATTAAGGCTGCAGAAGGTGAATCGGAGTCTATCTTAATGGTACAAAAAGCAACAGCGACTGGTATTCAAATGCTGAATGAATCCGCTCCAACTGACAAAATTATCGCACTTAAGAGTCTGGAATCATTTACAGCAGCCGCAGATGGAAAAGCAACAAAAATTATTATTCCATCAAATATTCAGGGAATTGCAGGGCTTGCAACATCAATTGCTGAGCTGGTAAAAGATACAAAAGCAGAATAAGTAAGGTACAACATTGGAGAGAGAGGTGCAGTTTAGTGGCCTATTTAGAAGAGAGTGAATGGATGCTGCTTAACGAAATTGCTTACAATATTTCTTTTATTTATTCTTTTGATGAAATGCAAAAAAGCATTTTGGACTGGTTAAAGCTTCTCATTGATTATGATGGAGCTGCCTTTGCTCTTATAAAAAAAGACGAGGACAAAAATCTACTGTATAACTCGGTAGGCAATGGTATTAAAGAAAAGATGCTAAAAAAATGGCAGGAACAAACTGCTGAATTGGATAACACAAGGTGGATTATTTATAGTGCACGAAATACAGCTTTTCGTGAATCTGATCTTATTTCTCCGGATAAAAGAACAGATAATAAATTATATAAAGAATTTTATCTCCCTTCCCAGTTTTATTATTCGGCAGGATTATGCATTGTTTTTCGAGAAGAACCGGTTGGACTTTTAAAGCTTTTTCGCAGCAGAGGCGCAGGTGATTTTTCAGCAAGAGATCTTTTTGCGCTGGATCAGTTGCAAAAACATTTTGCGTATCGACTTTATTATGAAAAAACCAAAGGAGATACAAGATACTTTTTTGCTAAGGGTTATCATGAAAAGATATGCAAGCGTTATAATTTAACGGAAAGAGAAAGCGAACTTTTCAATTATGCGATACAAGGGTTTACTAACATTGAAATTTCTGAACAGATGAATATTAGTATTCACACGGTAAAAAAGCATTTTCATAGCATTTACAACAAAATGCATGTAAAAAATCGGGTACAACTGTTACAGTGTATGCCGCTTTCTACAAGTAAGATTAATTTTGATGAACTCTAAACAGCAGGAGTATTACACCTAAGGTGTGTAGTACTCTTTTTTTTATCTAGTAGGAAATATCGATAGATTTTCCTACTAGATAAAAAAGGGAAGTAAAGAGGAGCAAGAAGCCTCTTTGCCTATAAAGGAGGGTGCTCAGCAAATGAAATGAGCGCCGAAGGGGAACCATGCCCTTTTTGCCCCAAGCTTGCTTAGCTAGGCAAAACGGACAGCAGTGAGCGAAGCGAGTCGGAGGCGTAGCCGTTGGGTTCCATACCGGCGTGGCGAAGCCACTACTTTTATCTTTAATAAAAATAAAAAGCATTATGGTAAACAAAAGTATAGCAAAAATAAAGAACTGGATAGGGCAAAGAAACAATGGTCTGAAAAAAATAGAAAGGTGAATGAATAAAATGGGGTGCCTGAGGAATTTCAGGTGCCTTTATTTTTTGATATATTCTGAGTAAAAGAGAAAGAAGAGGAGATAGTTATGAAAAAAGAAGATATAAAATGGGTATTTGCCTATGCTGTCCTGTTCGCAGTAGTGATGATTCTCATAATAACGGAGGGATTTGCTTGGGCTAACATGAAATTTCCTTATCTTGCAGGCTTTTTTCAATTTGCCATCTTTGCTTCTGCAGGAGAGATTTTATCAAGCCGTATTCTGGAAGGGGAATGGGTAATGAATCGTGCTACAGCCTTTAAAGCATTCTGCTGGGGGGGCGGCGGCATCATCGTTACCTTGGCATTTCGTGTATTTAGTGAAGGAACGGAATGCGTGATGCAAATAGGACTTTTACCTTTCTATGGAAATTCATTGGCGTTGGCTTTTTTTACAAGCTGCACAAATAACTTTTTTTTTGCGCCGTTGCATTCTGCCGCAATGCGCGTTTGTGGAAGTTATGCAGAATTACGGTATAAGCAAAGCGAAAAGATTACGGTACGCCAGGCGATAGAATTTATAGATTGGGGTGAATTGGTTGATTTTGTTCTGTTTAAAACAATTCCATTTTTTTGGATACCCATTAATACCTTAGGTTTTCTTTTGCCAGTAGAATACCGTATTGTGTTTGCAGCGATGCTGTCTCTGGTGTTTGGCATCTTAATGACTGTACTGAAATTGCGTGAACGAAGGGTTCAACAATGAGGTTATAGTAAATGAGCCGTGTTGGATCAACTACATTCAGCAGATTAAAATTTATTATGCGGTACCAGTCGCAGTACCAGATTATATTCAGGAGGAATGCAATGAAAGTAAACGGTGAACGCTTGCTTTGCCAAATTCAAGAGCTTGGTAAAATTGGATTTAAGGAGGGAAGCGGAACAACACGGATTTCTTATAGTAAAGAATATGAAATGGGAAGAGACTACGTTAAAAAGAAGATGCAGGAAGCAGGCTTGCAAGTTTCTGTAGATGCAGTCGGCAACCTTTGTGGATTACGGAAGGGGTATGGCAAAAAGATTTTGGTGGGTTCTCATATAGATACCGTTCCCAGTGGAGGTATTTACGATGGAGTTTATGGAGTAATGGCAGCAATTGAGTGCTTAAAAGTAATGGAAGAAGAACAGTATTCAAATCATCATCCGATCGAGGTCATTGCCTTTATTGAAGAAGAGGGAAATGTGATTGGAGGAACCTTTGGAAGCAAGGCCTTTGCTGGAGGAGTGATTGATCGTGCGATGCTTCCTAAAATGCACGAACATAAAATTACGATGGAACAGGTACTTTCTTGTAAACGAAGTCGAGAGGAGTATGCTTGCTATCTGGAATTACATATAGAGCAGGGTGGTCGTTTGGAAGCTGAAGAAAAAGAAATCGGTATTGTTGGAGGCATTGTAGGAATTTTGAGATATCAAGCTACGGTAGAAGGCAAGTCAAACCATGCCGGGAGCACTCCGATGGAACTGAGAAGGGATGCACTTGTAAAGTCGTGTGAAATCATTACCGAATTGATGAAATCAGTACGCAGCAATTCACCGGAAATGGTTTGTACCGTCGGTCAGATGAATGTGTTCCCTGGAGTTGTAAATGTAATTCCCGGTAAAGTGGAATTCATTATTGAGCTTCGAAATAAAAACATGGAGCCTA
The DNA here is from genome assembly GCF_035621135.1 of Sinanaerobacter sp. ZZT-01. Lineage (NCBI taxonomy): Bacteria > Bacillati > Bacillota > Clostridia > Peptostreptococcales > Anaerovoracaceae > Sinanaerobacter > Sinanaerobacter sp. ZZT-01. The sequence goes on along the minus strand of NZ_CP141728.1, from coordinate 3,017,754 downwards.
TGAAAAAGATTATCTCAGATCTATTGAAAAAGTATAGGGAAGATGGATTTTCTGTTTCTGAATTTATCCATCAACCGGAAACTTTATGTGATGCGAGATTATTAAATATTGTAAGGAAATCTGCAGATGAATTGGGAGTTTCTCATAAAGAGATGTTTAGCGGAGCGGGGCATGATTTGATTAATATGGGATTGTTTACCCCGTCAGCGCTTATTTTCATTCCAAGTCAAAATGGAATCAGCCATAGCATTGAAGAATACAGCAGCCCAGAAAATCTTATCAAGGGAGCAGATCTTTTGCTTCATCTACTTTTAAAATTGGATCAAAAGGAGGATGTAAATGAAGATTAAAATGATTAACCCAAATACTACCTTTTCTATGACAAAAAGTGTAGAAGAGCTGGCAAAAAAGGTTGCACGTAAGGATACAGAGGTTTATGCGGTTAGCCCCAAAACTGGACCGGACAGCATCGAATGTTACTTGGATGAATATCTAGCAATACCGGGTGTTATTAAGGAAGTTATCAAAGGTGACAGAGAAGAAGGTGCGGATGCATTTATTATCGCTTGTTTTGGAGATCCTGGTTTACAGGCTGCGCGAGAAGTAACCGATAAACCAGTATTAGGAATTGCAGAATCGGCTATTACAGCAGCAAAATTTATTGCACCTTATTTTTCCATCATTTCTGTATTAGATCGTTCCCGTAAGGTGACAGAAGATGTGGTAAGCAATTATGGTGCAGAGAAGTTTTGCAGATCAATTCGTTCTACAGGATTGAGTGTTCTGGAATTTGGGAAAAATCGTGAAAAAGGTTTGAAGGCTTTGGAGTTGCAGAGTGAATTAGCAATTAAAGAGGATGGCGCAGAATGTATTCTGTTAGGATGTGCCGGTTTTGTAGATTTTGTAGAAGCTCTTAAAAATCGATTGGGCATTCCGGTGCTGGATGGTGTTATGCCTGCTGTGAAATTTGCAGAAGCGATGGCAGATATGCGGCTTGGTACGAGTAAGTTTTCTACGTGGAATTATCCGGAGAATAAAGAAATTAAAGGATTTCCTATGTTTAAGCCGGGAGAATTAAAGTTTTCGAAAGCGACGGAACGAAAAGAGAAAGAAAAGAGGTAGAACCCATGAAAACATTAATCAAAAATGGAACGATTTTAACGGCATATAATGAATTTAAAGGTGACATTCTCATTGAAGATGAAAAAATAGTGACGGTGGCAGAGCATATAATCGAAAAGGTTGATAATATGATTGATGCTACCGGAAAATATGTTTTTCCGGGCGGGGTAGATCAACATACACATTTTTCAGCACTTTGCAATGTAGGAGACAAGGATACCGCAGGCTATGAAACCACGGATGCAGTAATCGTAGGAGGAACAACTACAATTATAGACTATGCACCGCAAGATCCAGGAACAGGGTTATTGGATTCCATTGATTATCGTATCAATGTGCGTGCAAAAAATAAAACTTGTGTGGATTTTTCACTGCATGCAATGGTAACAGAAGTAATGGATAGCATCTTTGATGAAATAAAAAATTTTTCTAAAAAAGGAATTTCCAGCATTAAAATTTTTATGGCATATAATGGATCACCACTTCATGTGGATGATGGAGCTTTTTTTCGTATTTTAGAAAAGAGTAAGGAAGTGGGAGTGACTGTCTTTGTTCATGCGGAAAATGGGGAGATTTTAGATTTTTTAAGAAATGAGTGCGTGAAAAAAGGACAGACCACGCCTCACTATCATCATGTTTCCAGGCCGCCGTTTACGGAAGCTGAGGCAGTAAGAAGAGCAATTTATATTGCGGGTCAGACTGGCACACCACTTTATATTGCTCATATGACTTGCCGAGAAGCATTGGCTGCATTGCAGCAAGCAAAGGGAACCAATCAAAAAGTCTTTGGAGAAACTTGTACGCATTACTTAACTACGACCAAGGAAGTTTTAGATAATCCAGATTTTAATGAGGCGGCTAAATTTGTATGCTCTCCGGCATTGCGTGAAAAGGAAGACTGTGAAGCCTTGTGGAAGGCTTTACGTGAAGGCCTGCTAAATGCAGTTGTTTCTGATCACTGCGGAATTGATGTAAGGGAATTGAAGCAGGCAGGAAAAAATGATTTTACACAGATTCCAAATGGTTCGCCCGGTGCCGCAGATCGTCTGCACATGATATGGACCAATGGGGTAATGCAGGGAAAAATTTCAAAGCAGAAATTCGTGGAAATCTGTGCAACACAGCCGGCTAAGATTAATGGAATATATCCAAGAAAAGGTCACATTGATGTGGGCAGTGATGCCGATCTTGTCCTTTTCGATCCAGAGTACCGCGGTGTCATTCGCCTAGGGGATAATCCCAATGGTGTGGATTATAATGTGTATGAAGGCAGAAAACAAATAGGAAGAGTGGATACGGTGCTTCTTCGAGGCAAAGTAGTGGTGGAAAAAGCAAAATTTGTTGGGAAGTATGGTCAGGGTAAGTTTGTATCGGCTAAGACGTATGCTTCCTGTTATCAAGAATAGAGGGGTACAAAGATAGACTTTATCAAACATTTCGTGTCTCCTTTAATTATCGAAGAAGAGTGACCTTTACCACCGATAAAGGTGCACTCTTTTTCCGTTTCATTAGGTTCGATTTATTCTAACTTATTTACGAAATAAAGTTTTTTGCTTCTCGTAGCATATGAAATAGGATAGAATAAAAAAAATAAAACTTTTAGGATGACAAGAAAGGGAGAATTACATGGCAACGCTGAACATTGAACGAATATTGAATATGTATAATTATTTTGATGGGGCCATTATTACCGATGAAAAAGGTAAAATCTTGTATTACACTAATTTTAGAACAGATCTTTACGATTTGAAGATAAAAGAAATTGTAGGCAAGACCATTCTTGAGATTCATCCAGAGATGAAAGAGGAAGACAGCAGCATTATGAGGGTGCTGAAGGATGGGGTACCTATTTACGATCACATTGAAACACTTACTACACCGCATGGACAAGAGATTACCAACATTTATAGTACTCTGCCAATCATTCAGGATGGCAGAATTGTAGGAGCAATTGATCTATCACGCTGCATCAGTGAAGGCGGACAGCGAAAAAATATTGTTTTGCCTAAGTTCGATGGGGACAGCAAGAAGGGTTTGTATCATATCAATGACATCATTACTGCTTCGTCAGAGATGAAACAAATTAAACAGTTGATTCCCCAGATTGCTAATACAGACTCTTCTGTTTTAATTTACGGAGAAACCGGCACCGGAAAAGAACTGATTGCACAGAGCATCCATACCTGTGGAAATCGCAGCGACAAAAACTTTGTGTCCCAAAATTGTGCGGCCATTCCCAGCACCTTACTGGAGAGCATTTTATTTGGTACGGCAAAGGGAAGTTATACAGGAGCTGAAGATCGTCCGGGTCTTTTTGAAACAGCCAATGGAGGAACTCTTTTTTTAGATGAAATTAACTCCATGGAATTAAGTATGCAGGTAAAAATATTAAAAGCAATTGAGGAAAAAAAGATTATGCGTATTGGAGACAATAAACCTGTCTATTTTGATGTGAAGATCATTTCTGCGGTCAATGAAGAACCTTATGAGTGTGTAACAAATAAAAAAATAAGAGAAGATTTGTTTTACCGATTGAATACAGTGCAGATTGACATTCCCCCTCTTCGTGAGCGTATTGTGGATATTTCTTATTTGACGGATTATTTTATTGCGAGTTACAATTCAAAAATGAATAAAAACGTCCTAGGGGTAACAGATGAAGTAAAGGCTATTTTTGAGGATTACAATTGGCCGGGAAATGTAAGAGAGCTTCGCAATCTTATTGAAGGAGCGTTTAATATTATTGGATCTCGTTTTATTCAAAAAAAGAATTTACCACAATATCTCACTCGTAAGTATGATCAAGAACAGGAGAGGTTAGAAGCAAATAATCAAAATATGTCTCTGGTACAGAAGGTAGAATTTTTTGAGAAGAGATTGATTGTAGCTGCGCTCGATTCTTCCTCCGGTGTTACTGAAGCAGCTGATAAATTGAAAATTTCAAAACAGGCATTGAATTACAAGTTATCAAAATATAGATTAAAGGAGTATAATGAATGATGGGAGACCGATAGCTTTGCTATCGGCTTTTTTATAACATACGGAAATATTGCCGTAGAATTGATATTTGCGTATGTTTCAAAGAAAGCACCTTGACTGTTGTCGCCCTTGAGGCGACATGTGGAAATAAGAATCTTTGATTCCGTCATGTCCACTTTTTTTAATAGAGTAAAAATTTTTTTATAAAATACGGGAAAATGGAAAATTTTTTTTACCTTAGAATAGAAAAGAAAATGGAAAAGTCTGAAAATATGCAATGCTTGTGTTTGGCATAGTTTTTGCTTGTTATTAGCATAAAGGTACCATAATAAAAGGAGGAATTCAATATGGACACAAGTTTTGGAATTTTATGTTTATTACCACCAATCCTTGCTATTGTATTAGCATTGATTACAAAGCAGACGATTCTTTCCTTGTTCGTAGCAGTTTGGCTGGGCTCTACTATGATCAATGGATGGAATCCAATTGTGGGATTTGTAAAAATCATCTCAGATTACATGGTTCCATCCATTGCCAGCGAATGGAATGCCAGTTTGCTGATTTTAGTTACTTTATCTGGGGGCTTAATTGCTATGCTTAGGGTAACCGGAGCTGCACAGGCTTTTGCAGGTTTGGTTACAAAGAGCATAAACAATGCAAAAAAAGGTCAAATTGTCACATGCCTTAGCGCCTTTATTTTCTCGTATACGGAACCTTGTCTCATATTAGGTACCATTATGAGACCGGTGACTGATGTAGTAAAGGTATCTAGAGCAAAATTAGCGTATATCTTAGACTCCATGGGCTGCAATCTTGCATCTTTTTCACCGATCAGCAGTTATGGTCCATTTATTACGGGTCTGATTGCAACACAATTATTGGCGGCAGGAATAGAGGCAAATGAGTGGTCCATCTGGGCACAAATGCTTCCATTTAATATGTATAGTCTTTTTGCAATGATCACGGTAATCGTTGTTGCGGTATTTGGATTAAACATTGGACCAATGTATGAGGAGGAAAGACGTGCAAGAGAAACCGGAAAATTATTAGCAGATGGCGTAGAGCCATTAGTTCCGGAAGTGAAAAATGTGCTCCCCGAAAATTACAAGTTAAGTGCGTGGAATTTTGCTATACCTATGGCTTCTTTATTTATCACGTTGTTTGCTGTTATTTTCTGGACGGGTAATTTTTCACAGAACGGTTTTAAGGGCGCATTTTTAAACGGGAACATTACACTGGCGATTTGCATGGCTTTTATTTGCGGTGGTATTGGCGCAGGTGTTGTGGGGGTAATCACTAAATTATTCTCGCCGGCAAAGGGATTTAACCATTTTATTGACGGTATGGCTGACTTGATTTCTGTTCCCTTTATTCTAATCTGTGCATGGTCCATGGGAAGCATTACTGGAACCATGGAAGTGGGGAATTACATGGCTGGCGTGGTTCAGAATTATTTAACACCAGGATTGGTACCAGCAATGGTCTTCCTATTTGGTGCTGGAATTTCTTTCGCAACCGGTTCTTCCTGGGGCGTGTGGTCGATTATGATGCCAATTGCATTTCCGATGGCCGTTGCCTTTAACCTACCGCTTCCTTATGTCGTTGGTGCAGTGATCGGCGGGGGTATGTTTGGGGATCAGTGTTCACCAATTTCTGACACGACTATTTTATCTTCGACAGGTGCTTCTTGTAATCATGTGGTACATGTCATGACACAACTGCCTTATGGAATCGCAGTGGGCGTTTCTGCGTTTCTTGGATTTCTGGTAGGGGGATTAACCAAACAATATGTATTAAGTATAGCAGTTACAGGAGTCATTTTATATGCGATATTGTTCGTAATGACCAAACTATCTAAACAGAGAAATAGCGCGTTGGCTCGTTAAAAAAAATTATAGCTGAAAAGTAATTTGAGGGTAGAAAATGAGAAAAGTAGATATGATTGTAAAGGCACCCCATTTTTATACGATGGAGGGCGATGGTGTAGGATATAAATTAAATGCTGCCATGGTAGTCAATGGTGGTAAAATTGTTGAGATTGCAGAGGAAGAGAAAATTCTTTCAAACTACGAAGCAACTGAAGTCTTGGATATGGAACATCATGCGATTTTACCGGGTTTTATTGATGGGCATATGCATACGGCGTGTAACATTATGCGGGGGTTGGCTCAGGACACCAATAACTGGATGATGTATGGATTGCAACCTTTTGATAATGTGGTAACCAATGAAGAAAAAGATGCGGGAAGCTATGTTGCAATGATTGAGGCAATTAAAGCAGGCACTACAACGTTAGGAGATTATGAATCGAATATGGATAATGTGTGCCGTTTCATCGATAAAGTAGGCGCGCGTGGAAATATTACACAGACAATTCGTGCAGCGAAGCGGCGGGTTTATAAACCAGGTGAGCTCTATGAGTTTGATGATGAATTGGGTGAAGAAAGTCTCGCAAGAAATTTAGCGCTTTATGATAAGTGGCACAACAAAGCAGACGGAAGAATCAAAATTTTATTTGGACCCCAAGGTGCTGACTTTGTCAGCCCAGAAATGCTGTTAAAAATTCAAAAAATAGTAAAAGAACGAAAAACCAAAATTCATATGCATACCCAGCAGGGAGATCGTGAAACCTATCAAATTGAAAAACGTTATGGAAAAAGACCAGTAGCTTTTTTACAGGAGCTTGGATACTTAGATGAAAGTCTCATGGCGGTTCATTTAACGGATTGCAATGATGAAGAAGCAGCAATTGTTGCAAAAAGCGGAGCTTCTCTGATTCTTTGTCCTGGTTCGATTGCGATTATCGATGGAATCGTACCTCCATCTGTCGCTTTTCATGAAGCTGGAGGCAATGTGGCTTTAGGATCAGATCAAGCACCGGGAAATAATTGTCACAATATTATCAATGAAATGAAAAATGTAGCCTTATTTAATAAAATCAAGTACAGCAATCCAGAGATTATGCCAGCATGGAAAGCATTGAGAATGGCTACCATTGAAGGCGCTAAGGCTTGCGGACTTGGTGAGATGGTAGGTTCTTTAGAAATCGGAAAACAAGCAGATTTCATTGCAATTGACCTAAAATATCCCTCAATGTTACCGGTCTATACTTATCCGATGAGAAATATTGTGCCGAATTTAGTTTATAGCGCTAGAGGGCAAGAAGTTGCTCTGGTTGCAGTCGATGGAAACGTAATTATGCAAGATGGAAAAATTAAAGGAATTGAAGAAGAAACCTATCTGAAAGATATTGCAGATTACCCTGCTAGTATCGGGAAAAGAGCTGCTAAAGAGTTTTTTGAAATTTATGGTACGAATGCAAGATTTATGGATCAGGATAAGCTTTAAGTTCCATTTATATGATCGTTTTAAGTAAACATAAATTTACAAAAAGGAGCCGCCATTGTCGCGGTTCTTTTTTTATGGTATACTATGTAAATTAAATAGGGGGTTTTTTAGTGAAGACTTTAATAGAACGCTATATCAACTGGTCACAAATTGGAAAGCACGCCAAGCGAGAGTATATCTATTCAATTGGAAACACATACATTCAGAGAGAAATAAAGCGATTAAATATAGAAATTAAATTAAATTTTATCATTCCTTTTGCTGATGTGCAAAAGTTAAAAGCAGCGTTACAAAGGGAATTTCCTCAGCTTTCTGACGTAGCCTTTTATTTTTTTTATGAGAAAATGATTTTAGAGCCTCAAGAGATTATAAGGCTTGCGATTCCGCATATGATTGAAGAAATTAACGGTACTTATGCACACCTGACCCGGACTATTTTTACCGATGAATATACGTTAAGAGATTCCTTGCTTCAAATTAAGGCACTGGGAGAGACTGCTGTTTCGGAGTTAAACGAGAAAACAGCACGAATTTTTGAGCGGATTATTAAAAGAGATTTTAATTTGGAACTTCAGGTTCGGTTTTTGAATCACCAAGATAGTTATATGCAAAAAGAACAGGAAAAGGCAAAATTAGATGCGAAAGAGCTGGAAAGCATAAAAAATGCGATCAAGGAGGCGGAGGCAAATGCTGCTGTTTGCGGGAGCATGGGCGGAGACACAGGAAAAGGCTCTGCCGATTCAAAACCATGGCAAAAAAAAGGAGCAAGGCTTGTTCGTCAGAAATACACGCCGGTTGAAGGAAATCGCATTATGGGAGAGGACATTGAGGGAGAAGCGGTACCTCTTAAGACTCTGCATAGTGACAGCGGATCAGTCATCATTGAGGGCAGGGTTTTCCGGAAGGAAGGCAGAGCGTTAAAAAGCGGCAGGCAGCTTATTACATTGTTAGTGACCGACACGACAAACTCGATCTGCGTAAAGATATTTGCGAACGAACAAAAGTGGAATGAAATTGATGAACACATCAAAGTTGGGACCGATGTCCGTATTCGGGGAAATGTAGAATTTGATAGCTATGAAAATGCCATTGTCTTAATGGGGCGGGATATGGAGAAAATTCATAAAGACGATCGCAAAGACCTTTCGGAGGAAAAACGGGTTGAACTGCATGTACATACTAAAATGAGTGCAATGGACGGCTTGATTGAAATCAGCGATCTGATAAAAACGGCAGGGTCATGGGGGCATAAGGCTTTGGCAATTACGGATCATGGGGTCGTACAAGCCTTTCCGGAGGCTGCAAAAGCGGTTAAGAAAAACAAATTGGATATTAAGTTAATATTTGGACTTGAAGGATATTTGTTGGATGATGAAGGAAATACAAGTGCAATGCCCACGGGGCTTGATACATCGGGAGAATACGTTGTTTTTGATTTAGAGACAACCGGGTTATCACCCACGGCAAATGAAATCATTGAAATTGGTGCAGTAAAAGTCAAGAATAAAGTAATTATTGATGAATTTTTAACCTTTGTAAAGCCTTCTGTGGCACACCTTCCGGAAAAAATTACAGAACTGACAGGCATTACAGATGACATGCTGAAAGATGCACCGCCTTTGGATGAAATCTTTGACTCCTTTATGACGTTTATAGGGGACTTGCCTTTGGTAGCACATAATGCGGATTTTGACATTTCCTTTGTCCGTGTAGCATGTGCAAAACGAGGAAAAGAATTATTAAATGCAAAAGTCGATACACTGTACATGTCCAGAACGTTATTAAAAGATTTAAAACGTCATAAATTGAATTTGGTTGCAAATGCTTTGGGTGTGGCTTTAGAAAATCATCATCGCGCTGTTGACGATGCGAAAGCTGCTGCTGGAATTTTAATTAAGCTGTTTGATAAAATGGAAGAAGCGGGCTTTACACGCTTAAATGACATTGAGAAAGTAAATGGAAGCAGTGAGATTGACTATAAAACGAAGGGAACAAATCATATTATCTTACTGGCGAAAAATCAAGAAGGACTAAAAAATATCTATGAATTGGTATCGCGATCACATCTGGACTTTTTTTATAAAAAACCAAGAATACCGAAGTCAGTTTTACTTCAATATAGAGAGGGAATTATTATTGGTTCAGCTTGTGAAGCCGGTCAAATTTACCGAGCTGTATTGGAAAAACGCTCTGAGAAGGAAATAGAAAAAATCATAGATTTATACGATTATTTAGAGATTCAGCCTTTATGTAATAATCATTTTCTAATTGAAAAAGGAAAGGTGATCGATGAAGAGGAACTAAAGCAAATCAATCGTTCCATTATTGCTTTAGGGGAAAAATACGGAAAACCTGTAGTTGCTACTTGTGATGCACACTACAAAGACAAAGAAGATGCGATCTATAGAAAAATATTGATGGCAGGGCAAGGCTATAAGGATGTAGAAGATGGAGAGGGCCTTTATCTTCGGACAACGGAAGAAATGCTCGATGAATTTTCTTATTTAGGAGAAGAACTTGCAAAAGAAGTCGTAATCTCTGCACCAAATGCAATTGCGGATATGGTGGAATGCGTTATTCCAGTACCAGAAGGAAAATTTCCACCTAAAATTGACGGTGCGGAGGAACGCCTGCGAAGTCGGTGTATGGAGACAGCATGGGGAATTTACGGAATGCCCTTACCAGAACTGGTACAAAGCCGTTTGGAAAAAGAATTGGATTCGATCATCGGGAATGGATATGCAGTTATGTACGTATCAGCTGAAATGCTGGTACAAAAATCACTAAAAGATGGATATTTAGTAGGCTCAAGAGGTTCTGTCGGCTCCTCTTTTGCAGCTACGATGGCAGGAATTACAGAAGTAAACCCTTTGGTTCCTCATTATATTTGCCAAAATCCAGAGTGCAAACACGTTGAGTTTATTGAGGATGGCAGCTACGACTGCGGTGTGGATATGCCAGATAAAAACTGTCCGAAATGCGGCAGACCATATAAAAAGGATGGATATTCCATTCCGTTTGAAACATTCTTGGGCTTTGAAGGTGATAAGGAACCGGATATTGACTTAAATTTTGCTGGTGAATATCAGCCTGTGGCGCATAAATTTGTAGAAGAGATATTTGGAAAAGAAAATGTGTTTCGTGCCGGAACAATTGGCACAGTAGCCATGAAAACGGCATTCGGTTTTGTCTTGAAGTATTTTGAGGAACGGGGACAAGCTGCAAACAAATGGGAAATTGAACGGCTGGCAACTGGATGTACCGGCGTACGTCGTACGACAGGACAACATCCGGGCGGAATTATTATCGTGCCTCGAGGGCATACGATCTATGAATTTTGTCCGGTACAGCATCCGGCAAATGATACCAAGACAGATATTATCACAACACATTACGACTACCATTCAATTGATGAAAATCTACTGAAACTGGATATCTTAGGACATGATGTTCCGTCTATGATACGTCAATTGCAAGACCTCACTGGTGAGGATCCTCTTGATGTACCTTTGGATGATAAAAAAACAATGGGCATTTTCAATGGTATTGAAGGACTTGATATCAAAATTAACGACTATAAGTACGTGCATGGAAGCTATGGAATTCCTGAGTTTGGCACAAAATTCGTTCGCCAGATGTTAGATGATACGCATCCGAAGCGCTTTGCAGATTTAGTTCGAATTTCCGGCTTTTCACACGGGACTGATGTATGGATTAATAATGCGCAGGAATTTATCCGTAACGGAGAGGCTTCTATGAGCGAAGCGATTTCCACTCGTGATGACATCATGAATTACTTAATTTTAAAAGGCGTTCCTAAAAAAGCATCTTTTAAAATCATGGAGTGTGTCCGAAAGGGAAAGGGATTAACACCGGATCAAGTCGAAATTATGGAAGCAAACGATGTACCGGAGTGGTATATTGAATCCTGCCGCAGAATCAAGTATATGTTCCCAAGAGCACATGCTGTAGCGTATGTTATGATGTCTTACAGAATTGCTTATTATAAAGTTTATTTCCCTGCTGCTTTCTATGCTGTTTTCTTTACGATGAAGATCAGTGAGTTCAATGCTGATGTGATTTTAAATGGACTTCAGGCGGTACAGGATCGAATTAAGGAAATTGAGAACAAAGGAAAAGAAGCGACAAAGAAGGAAGAAGACGAGGTTACGGTATTGGAAGTTGCGTATGAAATGTATGCGAGAGGATTTGAGTTTTTGCCAGCGAAGCTTGGGAAATCCGATTCGGTAAAATTTGAGGTGGTGGACGGAAAAGTTCTGATTCCTTTCTTAGCATTGAATGGAGTTGGCGAAAGCGCGGCAAAACGTTTGACGGAAGAATGGGAGGCGCAGCCGTTTTTTTCCATAGAAGAAATACGTACAAGAGCAAAGCTGAATCGTACGGCAATTGAGGCACTAAAAAACCATGGTGTATTAAAAGGAATGCCAGAATCGGATCAAATGAGTTTATTTTAATACTTTTCTGTGTTTTTCTTGCTATTTTAGTAAAAGTGTGGTATCCTATTAAGGAATAATCGTACTTGATATGTAAAAGCAAAAGAGTGGGCAGTCCCACTCTTTCACTTTTGCTTGGAGAAAATTGCGTTGAGAAAGGAATGTGAGAATGGCCAAAAAGAAGATCACAGAGCTGATTGCTTCTGAACTGCAACCTTTTCTTGAAGAAAATAACTATGAACTTTTCAATGTGGAATTTTTAAAAGAAGGAAGAGACTGGTTCCTTCGTATTTTCATAGAAAAGTGTATCAACGATCAATATGAAAACATTGGTACGGATGATTGTGAGAAGGTGAGCCGATTTTTAAGTGAGCGTTTGGATAAACTGGATCCAATTGAACAAAATTATTATTTAGAGGTCTCTTCACCCGGCATAGATCGCCCTCTTATAAATAAAAAAGATTTTGAACGTTTTAAAGGTTCATTGGTTGATGTGAGCTTATATGAAGCAATTGATGGGCAAAAGCTTATTACTGCAAAATTGGTTCAACTGCTGGAAGATAAGCTTATTTTATTAGATGAACAGGAGCATCAAATAGAATTACCGTTAGATAAAATAGCAAAAACAAAACTATCAGTAGTTTTTTAAGGAGGAATAAAATTAAAGATGAATAAGGAATTTATTCTTGCGGTTGAAGAATTAGAAAAAGAAAAGCAGATTTCAAAAGATTTGCTTATTGATGCAATCGAATCTGCATTGGTGTCTGCTTATAAAAAAAATTATGGAACCTCTCAAAATGTTCGTGTGAATATAAATCGAGAAACCGGCGATATCGATGTTTTTATGAGAAAAGACGTTGTGGAAGAAGTGTATGATCCGTTTATTGAAGTGGATGTGAAAGAGGCTCAGGAAATTGATCCCAACTATGAAATCGGTGATGTGATTGAATACCAAGTGACACCAAAGGACTTCGGAAGAATCGCAGCACAGACCGCAAAGCAAGTCGTTGTACAGCGTATCCGTGAAGCAGAGCGTGGAATGATTTACGATGATTATATCAATCGTCAAAGTGAGATTGTGAACGGAATCATTCAGAGAATCAGTAACGATACAATCTTTATTAATATGGGAAAGACAGAAGGTATTTTGGCAGCTACCGAGCAGGTAAAAGGTGAACATTACGAAGTGAATCAGCGTGTCAAAACATTCATTATGGACGTAAAAAAGACAACAAAGGGACCGCAAGTATACCTTTCAAGGTCACATCCAGGCCTGGTTAAAAGATTATTTGAATTGGAAGTGCCTGAAATTCAAGAAGGAATTGTAGAGATTAAGAGCATTTCCCGAGAAGCTGGCTCCAGAACAAAGATGGCAGTTTTTACTAACGATGAAAATGTTGATCCGGTCGGAGCTTGTGTCGGAGCACGAGGTACTCGTGTGCAGTCTATAGTAGATGAATTATTCGGGGAAAAAATAGATATTATTAACTGGAGTGAAGACCCTGAAAAATTAATCAGTAGTGCATTGAGTCCGGCAAAAGTAGAGCAAGTTATGATTAATGAAGAAGAAAAGTCAGCGACGGTTGTCGTTCCCGACTATCAATTGTCCCTAGCCATCGGAAAAGAAGGTCAGAATGTTCGGCTGGCAGCAAAACTTTGTGGATGGAAAATTGATATTAAAAGTCATTCACAGTTCCAGCAGTCGGAAGATTATTTTGTGGATTTAGACGACTTAGAAGAGGAAGAAGTAAATGATTTTAATGAAGAACCGTTAGATGAGTTTGAAGAAGATGGCATTGTTATTTTAGACGAAGATGTAGAAGATATGACACACGAAGAATAAAGAAGGTATGTGCATATGAAAGTAAAAAAAATACCAATGAGAAGGTGTGCTGGCTGTATGGAATCAAAGCCAAAACGCGAATTAATACGTATTGTTGCAGAAGGTGAACATTCCCTGCGTATAGATAGTACAGGAAAAGCAAATGGACGCGGTGTTTATTTATGCCCGAATCACAATTGTTTTACTTTGGCAAAGAAGAAAAAAGCAATTGGGAGAAATTTAAACATCAATATCAGTGAAGAAGAATTAAATCGTGTTTTTGAGGAGCTTACCAAATATGAAGCAAAAGATTGAGACCTATTTGGGATTCGCTAAAAAATCAAGAAATTTAATTTCGGGATATAATGCTTGTATCTATGCAGCAAAGAAAAAACAATTAAAATTGTTGTTAATTGCTGAGGATGTTTCTGAAAATACAAAGAGTAAATTCAATAAATTGGCGAAAACCGGAAACATTCCAATAAAAATTTATGGAACAAAAGATATATTATCAAGACTAACCGGAGAAGTAGACAAAGGGATATTTGGAATCTCAGATAGTCATTTTGCCCAAATTATTGGAAAGGAATTGGATAACAAAATGGATTGAAGAAAAAAGAAGGAGGTGTATTCTATGTCAAAAAGAGTATATGAACTGGCAAAAGAATTGAATCTGGCCAATAAAGAAATGTTGGAAAAGATCAAGTCGATGGGAATAAAAGTAAAAACTCATATGAGCGTCATAGAAGATGAAGACGCAACGGCAATAAAGAATACGATAGCACATGGGAAGAAAATAACCGATCATGCAGCAGAAGGAGCAAAAGCGTCAAAAAAAGAAGGAGAAGCAAAGGTGACTACAAAACCAACATCGAAGCTAGATAATAAAACAGCAGAAAAGCCACTACAGGATAAGGCATCGGTGAAGGAGGAGACCACTGCATCAACGAGTAAAGCTGCACAAGATAAAAGTATGGCTAAGACAATCATTGCGCCGAACGGAAAAACAATGCTGCAGGGGAAACCTATGCCTAAAAATGCTGTACCGCAAACCATAGCTGTAGAAGAAAAGATGGAAGAAAAAGTGGAAGCAAAAAGAGAGATAAAAAATGAAGTAAAAGCAACTGCAAAGGAAGATGTACCAGTTACTGCTGCTCAAATTATGGGAAGACCGGAGCCACAGAAATTTAAAATTATTAAAACCAGTGAACAGGTGACAAAAGAAGCGGAAGAAAGAGCTGCACGTGTAGCTAAAAAGAAGGCACAGGCAGAAAAACTTCCACAGCAGAGCGAAAAGAAACCGAATGAAACAAGAAGAAATGATTCGTATCGAGATCGAGACGGACAAAGAAGCCAACAGAATCGAACAAATCGCAGCGGAAACAATCAAAATAGCAGATATGAAAAGAAAGATTCTGAGGGGAATTTTGCACGAGGAAATCGTTCTGAAAGAACTACAGATCGAAGTTCAGATAGAAATGTAAATCATACAGATAAAAATAACCGTCCAAATCAAGGAAACCGTTCAAACCAAGGGAATCATTCTTCCAAAGATCGAAATACAGGGAAGGATCGTTTTAGTAAACCAGAAGTTGCTGGAGATGTCTTGGTTACGAAACCGTCCAGAAACAAAAAGCAGAATGACAAAAATGATTATAAAAAAGAATCCAATAAAGCTCCGCATCATAGAACTTTTAAACCTTTGGATTTGACAAAATCTACGCCTAAAAAACACAAGAAAAATAAAGCAGAAAAAGTAGCAAATCAAGTGGAAGAAAGCAATATCGAGGCAGAGGAACTACCAGTTGGAACTAAAATCATTACTGTTCCAATTACAGTAAAGGGGTTATCCGAGCAAATAGAAAAGTCGACATCTCAGATTATTATGGCGTTGATGAAGCTTGGAATTATGGCAAATATTAATCAGAACATTGATGAAGATACTGCAATTCTTTTGGGCGCAGAATTAGGAGTAAGCATTGTAGTTGGAAAAGTAGATCAAGAAGTCGTTGAAGAAGGCTTGGAACTCTTTGAAGACAAGAAAGAAGACTTGAAGTCGCGGCCGCCGATCATTACCGTAATGGGTCACGTTGACCACGGAAAGACATCCCTATTGGATGCCATTCGGAAGACCAGCGTTACAGATCGTGAAGCTGGAGGTATTACACAGCATATTGGAGCTTCTGAAGTCGTGTTAAATGGTAATAAAATTGTGCTTTTAGACACTCCTGGACACGAAGCATTTACTGCGATGCGTGCAAGAGGAGCAAATGTAACCGATATTGCGATTCTTGTTGTAGCAGCAGATGATAGCGTAAAACCTCAGACGATTGAGTCTATAAGTCACGCAAAAGCTGCCGGCGTTCCAATTATTGTGGCAATCAACAAAATGGATAAACCCGGAGCAAATCCAGAAAAAGTAAAGCAGGATTTGACAGAACATGGCATTTTAGTAGAAGATTGGGGAGGAGATACAATTTGTGTTCCTGTCTCTGCAAAATCTGGTGAAGGCATTGTAAGCCTGTTGGAAATGGTATTACTTCAAGCAGAAGTATTGGAATTGAAAGCAAATCCAAACCGTTTAGCTATGGGTACTGTTATTGAAGCTCGTCTAGATAAATCAAAAGGACCAGTTGCGACCTTATTAGTATTGAATGGTACGCTAAAGGCAGGGATGTCCGTAGTTGCCGGAACTTGCAGCGGCCGAATCCGTGCTATGACAAACTTTAAAGGGGATACCATTGCAAAGGCAGGTCCTGCAACTGCAGTTGAAATCTTGGGATTAACCGAGGTGCCGGAAGCTGGGGATGAATTTAATGCAGTTCGTCAGGATAAACTGGCGAGAGAAATTGCAGAAAACAGAAGAACTAAGATGCGTGAAGAAGTGATGGCACGCAATTCCAGCGTGACACTGGAACAATTATTCAGCCAAATTGAAGAGGGTGAGATTAAAGAATTAAACCTGATTATTAAAGCGGATGTACAAGGTTCTGTAGGAGCGTTAACAACTTCATTAGAGAAACTTAAAAATGAAAATGTAAAAGTACGCATCATTCATTCAGGCGTCGGTACAGTAACCGAATCCGACATCATGCTTGCAAACACGTCGAATGCCATTATAATCGGTTTTAACGTAAGACCGAGCACAGCGGTAGCTACGTTTGCAGAACGTGAGGGCGTAGAAATACGAAATTACCGTATTATTTATGAGGTGATTGATGACATCGAGGCAGCTATGAAGGGCATGCTTGATCCGGTATTTAAAGAAGTGGTTCTGGGTAAGATAGAGGTAAGAGATACCTTTAAAGTTCCGGGAGTTGGAATTATTGCAGGAGCTTATGTCTTAGAGGGAAAAGTGCAGAGAAATGCGGAAATAAGATTAGTTCGTGACGGAATTATCATTCACGAAGGTAAAATCTCTTCACTAAAACGCTTTAAAGATGATGCGAAAGAAGTTGCTTCAGGCTATGAATGCGGCATAGGAATCGAAAATTTCAATGATATAAAAGAAAACGATATCATTGAAGCTTTCAAAATGGAGGAAATAGAAAGAAAGTAAGAGGATTATTATGGGGAAGGGTTATCGGGCCGGCAGGCTCGGCGAAGAGATTCGCCGAATTGTGAGCGGAATGCTGTTAAGAGAACTGAAAGACCCCAGATTTAAAGGAATGTTAAGTGTATCTGCTGTTGATGTTACTTCTGACGGCAGCTACGCTACTCTTTATATTACAGCAATGAATTTTGCTTCTGACAAGGAGCTAACAGAAGAGGAAAAAGAAGATGTTCTTCTTGCATTTCGTAAATCAAAAGGTCGAATACGAAGTGAAATTGGCCGGCAGGTGAAAATTCGACACATACCGGAATTAATATTTAAATTTGATACATCTATGGAATATGGACTTCATATGGAAAAAGTGATGGCAAAGTTAGGGCTGGATCAGGATAAAGAAAATAAGAAAGAAAAGCATTTGGAAGATTTAGAATAGGTGAGGTCATGCAAAATAACACATTAAAAGAGATCGGAGAACAGCTGCTTTCAGCAAACCGCATTTTATTGTTTCCGCATATGCAAATTGATGGAGACGCTTATGGATCCGCTGTGGCACTTTGCTATGCTTTAAGAAATTTAGGTAAGGATGCCTATGTTTTATTGGAAGATAAAGTTCCTGCATTTCTTTCTTTTTTAACCCAAGATTTTTGTTTGGAGGGAGAGCCGCCATTTGAATCTGCGGATATATCCATCGCGATTGACTGCAGTGACGTGGAACGCTTTGAAAAGCGAAAAGATTGTTTTTTTAGAGGGAAAACCTCTGTTTGCTTGGATCATCATATGACAACGAAAGTGTTTGCAGATTATAACTATATCGACGCAAAAGCTGCAGCCACTGGAGAAATCATTTATGACTTACTGAAAGTGATAGATTGTGAATTTAGTCCGCTCATATCAGATGCGCTTTATGCTGCAATCACAACAGATACAGGAAATTTCCGATACTCTAATACGACTAAGCGTACACATATGATTGTTGCAGATTTGTATGATAAAGGCTTGAATCATGCAAAGGTATGTGTTGAGATTTATGAAAATGTTCGAAAAGAAAGAATTGCCCTTTCTGCGAATGTCCTAAAAGATTTGCATATTTTTTGTGAAGGAAAAGCTGGATTGGTTTCTGTCACACAAAAAATGCTGAGGGATAATCATGCTTCTTTGGAAGAGACGGAAGGAATTATTGATACTTTAAAAAGTATAGAAGGCATTGAGATAGCAGTACTTTTAAAAGAAAAAGAAGATGATTTGATCAAAGTTAGCCTGAGGGCAAAGAGCTATGGAAATGTTGCGGAAATTGCAAAAAGTTTTCATGGAGGAGGTCATATTAAGGCTGCAGGCTGTACCATTCACTCCCCTTTAGCAGATGCAAAAAAGATGATTATACAGGCAGTTGAAAAGGAATTGGCGAAGGGAAGCTCTTTATGATAAAAGATGGAATCATCAATTTATTAAAACCTGCAGGGATGACTTCACATGATGGAGTGTCCATGCTCCGCCGTCTTACCGGAGTGAAGCGAATTGGGCATACAGGTACGCTGGATCCGTTCGCAGTCGGAGTTTTACCTTTATGCATTGGAAGTGCTGCAAGAATCAATGAATACCTTGATTTGGATGAGAAGCGATATCGCTGTGAAATGCAGCTTGGTATAGAGACCGATACGCAGGATATTTGGGGGGCTGTCATCGCATCGAATCCCGAAAAAGCTGCAAAGGTTACTCTAAATCAAATTCAATCCGAATTAAATCAATTTAAAGGGTATATTAAACAAATACCGCCGAAGTATTCGGCGATTCGAGTAAATGGGAAACGGCTTTATGAATATGCAAGAGCGGGAGAAAGTGTAGAAATTAAAAGCCGTCCTGTAGTTATATCTGAAATAGAACTGATTTCATATCATAAGGATACGGGTAGAATTATGATTGAAATCCTTTGCTCGAAAGGCACCTACATACGGTCGATTTGTCAGGATTTAGGACAAGCGCTTGGTTGTGGTGCGGCTATGAGTTTTTTACTGAGAATACAAAGTGGCGCTTTTCATTTAGACAATTCCGTAACCATTGAGGAACTTCAAAACTGGGCTAACGTTTCTGAAAGTGGCAAATTAGATATAGAACATACAGATGAATATCTGCTCCCTACGGATAAACCACTGTGTTATTTTGGAAGCCTTTTATTGTCGCCAGGAAGAGAAAAATGGTTTTTAAACGGAGGCTATCTGATTGAAAGAGATGTAAAAAGGATAGAAGAGCCATTTCAAAATTATGATATAGAGAGCATTCAGCGTCGTATGGAGCATTTAGGAATAAAAGAAATCTATCACCAGGCCTACAAGGTTTATTCAAATCAAACCTTTTTGGGAGTTGTATTTTATCAGCCACAGACAAATCGATACGTTGCAGATAAGGTGTTTTACAAATGAAAGTATTTACAAAATTAGAAGAAATTAAAAACATACAGCCTACAGTAATTGCATTAGGAAACTTTGATGGGATTCATAAAGGACATCAAGAATTAATTCGGCGTACGGTGAAAAGTGCCAGAATTGCAGGATTAAAAAGTGCAGTGTTTACATTTACGAATCATCCGAAGAACGTTCTTTCTGGAACCTCTTTAATTAAAAATATTTTATATTTTGAAGATAAAGTTCGTATATTGAAAACACTTGGCGTAAATTATTTATTTTCCATTGATTTTGATGAACACATTCAATGCTTAAACCCAAATGAGTTTATAGAAAAGTTGCTTGTGAATACGTTTCGCATGAAAGAAGCTTATTGCGGGTTTAATCATCGATTTGGGTATAAGGCAGAGGGAAATCCGGAAATACTAATGCAGCAAGGATTAAAGTACGATTATGGCATCCATGTCCTTGAACCTTATAAAGTGAATGGAAATGTAGTCAGCAGCACCTTAATACGAAATTTAATTGCTGTCGGAGATGTGGAGACTTGTATGCTGTATATGGGCAGGTACTATAGCGTTGGCGGTACGGTAGTCATAGGCAACCGCATTGGAAGAACGATTGGGTTTCCAACTTCAAATATAACTATTGATGAAACGATGGTAACGCCGGCAAATGGAGTATACGTAACGAATTGTACTTATAACGGCATTTGCTATCACAGTATTACAAATGTAGGTTTAAAACCGACAATTGGATTAGAAAAGCGTAATATTGAAACACATATGTTTGATTTTAATAAAGAAATTTACGGAAAAGAAATACGCGTGGAATTTCTGAAAAAAATACGAAATGAACATAAATTTAAAGATGTAAAGAGTTTAAGTGAGCAGATTCAGAAGGATTGTCTATCCGCACGACAATTTCATGAAAAAATGCAGTAAAATAAGCCTTTACAAAACTTTGGATAACATGATATGATAGAGTGTAAAAATTATACCTATAACTGAGTAATGCGAATCTCCGACGTAGTACCCGGTTGCAGGTGAATAAGAAAAGGAGAATCATCATGATTACACAAGCAAAAAAAGCAGAAATTATTAATGAGTATAAAACTCACGAAGGAGATACGGGATCTCCAGAAGTTCAGGTTGCAGTTTTGACCTACAGAATTAATGACCTGAATGAGCATTTAAAAATTCACAAGAAAGACTTCCACTCCAGAAGAGGTCTTTTAAAGATGGTAGGGCAGAGAAGAAATCTTCTAGGCTACTTGAAATCCAAAGACGTTGAAAGATATAGAGATTTAATCGCACGTCTCGGATTAAGAAAATAATCAAAGAAAAGGCGGGGATTTACCTCGCCTTTTTTTAAATCGGGTGCGGGTCAGGCTTGAGAACTTAACTTATTGATCGGAGAGTTGACAATAGGTTAACTTGTCAAGCCGGACCTGATTAACAATTGAAAGGAAAGGTTTTTAGTAAATGAGATTTGAGGATTACAGAACGTTTAAAACAGCATTAGGAGGCCGGCTCCTGCAGTTGGAGATTGGGAAAGTCTGCGAGATGGCAAGCGGACAGGTCATGCTTCGATATGGCGATACGGTTGTTAACGTGACCGCAACCTGTTCTGCAGCACCAAGACAGGATATTGATTTTTTCCCTCTAAGTGTAGATTATGAGGAAAGAATGTATGCAGCAGGAAAAATCCCTGGCGGATTTATTAAAAGAGAGGGACGCCCCTCTGAAAAGGCAATTTTAAATTCACGTTTAATAGACCGACCGATACGCCCTCTCTTCCCAAAAGGATTTTATAATGATGTACAGGTTGTAGCTACAGTTATGAGTGTGGATGCTGATTGTGCGCCAGAGATTGTGGCAATGATCGGTTCTTCTGTCGCATTGTCCATATCCGATATTCCGTTTGATGGACCGACTGCTTCCGTTATGGTTGGAAGAATTGATGACCGTTTTATCATTAACCCAAGCAAAGAAGAAAGAGAAGAAAGTGATTTACATTTAGTTGTATCCGGAACAAAGGATGCAATTATGATGGTAGAGGCTGGCGCAGATGAGGTACCAGAAGATGTTATTTTAGATGCAATTATGCTTGGGCATGAAGAAATTAAAAAGTTGGTTGCTTTTATTGAAGATATTGTAGCGGAAGTCGGAAAACCAAAAAGAGCGCTGAATTTATATACAATACCTGAGGACATTGATACTGCAGTTCGAGAGTATGCAGAAGACAAAATGAGAGCTGCCATTCAGACCTATGACAAACAGGAACGTCTAGATAATATGGATGCAGTTGAAACAGAAACAAAAGAATATTTTGCAGAAATTTACCCAGAAAATCCAAAAGACATCTCTGCTATTTTATATAACATAACAAAAGAGCAAGTTAGAAGTCTTATCTTAGATGATGGAATACGTCCGGATAATCGTAAATCAACAGAAATCAGACCAATTTGGTGTGAAACTGGAGTCTTACCTAGAACACATGGAACCGGATTGTTTAAAAGAGGGCAGACTCAGGTTCTTTCAGTAGCAACATTAGGTGCAATGGGTGATGCACAGACGATTGATGGAATTGGAGATGAAGTGCAAAAACGCTATATGCACCACTATAATTTCCCACCATACAGTGTCGGTGAAGCAAGACCGATGCGAAGTCCCGGAAGACGTGAGATTGGACATGGAGCTCTCGCAGAAAGAGCTTTAATACCAGTATTACCGTCCATAGAAGAATTCCCTTACGCGATTCGTGTAGTATCAGAAGTTTTATCTTCAAACGGGAGTACGTCTCAGGCGTCTGTATGTGGAAGCTGTTTGGCATTAATGGATGCTGGCGTTCCAATTAAAAAACCAGTAGCTGGTATCGCTATGGGTTTGATTGAAAGAGTGGAGGAAGATGGA
This sequence comes from Sinanaerobacter sp. ZZT-01, assembly GCF_035621135.1. Taxonomy (NCBI): domain Bacteria; kingdom Bacillati; phylum Bacillota; class Clostridia; order Peptostreptococcales; family Anaerovoracaceae; genus Sinanaerobacter; species Sinanaerobacter sp. ZZT-01. Next base: position 2,995,162 of record NZ_CP141728.1, on the reverse strand, counting down.
TCCAGTAAAATTGCAATCCTTTCCGATATACAAGGTATGGAAGACTTTTTAGGGGACATGGACTTTAAAGTAGCAGGAACTGAAAATGGAGTTACCGCTATTCAGATGGATATTAAAGTGCACGGATTATCAAAGCAGATTTTACAGGATGCATTAAAACAGGCCCATGACGGAAGAATGTTTATTATGGAGCAGATGATGCAGGAGCTCTCTTCACCAAGAGAGGAATTATCACCTTATGCACCGAGAATTATATCCATGCAAGTTCATCCTGATAAGATACGTACGATTATCGGACCGGGTGGAAAAACAATTAATCGTATTATTTCTGAGACCGGTGTTAAAATTGACATCAATGATGAAGGTCTTGTTTACATTGCAGCACCTGATATGGAATCTGCGAATGCAGCAGTTAAATCGATAGAGCTTCTTGTAAAAGATGTAGAAGTCGGAGAAACTTATGAAGGCAAAGTGATGCGTTTAATGGCATTCGGAGCATTTATAGAAATTCTACCTGGAAAAGAAGGATTGCTTCACATTTCTAAAATGGCAAAAGAGCGTGTAGAAAAAGTAGAAGACATCATGAATGTCGGCGATACCGTAACGGTAAAAGTAGTTGAAATAGATAATCAGAACCGGATAAACCTAACAAGAAAGGGTCTGGAGGAAATTGAGATCGTAAAAGCTTAATCGTTACCAACTGTCAAACTATTGAATCAAACATCATAAAAAAAGCAGTAAGAGTGGGATATCCAAATTAATCGGGTGTCCTACTTTTTATCTAGCAGAGATAAAAGAGTATCTTTAGAGAACTTTGGGGATCGAATTTAACAGAAATGTCACAGAAAAGAAATCAAACAGAACCTTGATATTTCTATGGTAATTTTATAGAATGAAACAGTCAAGAAATATGGAATAAAAAAGGGAGAAAGGGATATGCAGAAAAAGAAATTAGCAGCCATACTTGCGTTAAGCTTAACGTTAAGCACGGTGTTAAGTGGATATGCATTTCAAGAAGGAATTGGAAATATCTATTATGAATCGAATCGAGAAATCGCAAATCAGACATACATAAAAGAGCAGATAGCAGGACATATTCAAAATGGGATTGAACATGCTTATATGGTAAACAGTGATGAACTGGATGGATTGATACAGCCGTATGTATTCTCCGGTGAAGTCGCCGGAAAATACACATTAAGCAGCATGATCGACTGGATTGAACAAGGCGGGTATCGTGTCATTGCCGGGATTAACGGAGATTTATACGATACTGCATCGGGTACACCGAAAGGGTTAACCGTACATAACAATAAAATAAAAAGCTCTGGATATGCTCCAGATCGTGTTCTGGCTTTTGATGCATCGGGTGCAGCTTCTTTGGCTGCCGTCAATTTAACGTATACTGCAAAAGCGAATAATGGAAACGGCGAAATCCCAATGCAGATCAATTATTTTAATGTTCCGCATGGAGGGGCAAAGGGATTACATTTGTTTAATCGTCAGTATGCTTCTACAACAAAGACTTCTGGAAATTGTGTAGAAGTTTTACTGGACGCAGGAAACTTAGATAACACGGAGCCGATGATTGGTGGAACCATAACGGCAACGGTTGTGTCAGTCACGCAAAATACCAGAAATACTGCGATGACAGATAATCAGATGGTACTGTCAACAGTATCAGATTCTGCAAGTGCACCGATCCTTTCTTCCTTGACACCTGGAAACACAGTTGAAATTTCCGTTACGGATAATGATGAGTCTTTAACGAATAAAAACGAAGTCATTGGTGTATATCATGTGATTGCAGAGAACGGAAAGGTAACAGCGACCAGCAATTCTGTTAACCCAAGGACTGCTGTTGGCATTAAAGAAGATGGCTCTATGATAATCTATGGTGTAGATGGGAGGCAGTCTTCTGTTTCTGCTGGTCTTGGACTGGTTGATTTGGCAAAGCATTTGATTGCACAAGGATGTACAACCGTTTTAAATATGGATGGAGGCGGGTCAACTTCCTTTGCTGTTAGGTACCCAGGAATTTCAGATAAGGCATCCGTGATTAACTCTCCGTCTGAGGGCAGTCTTCGAAAACTTAGCAATGGATTATTTTTGGTTTATGAAGGATCTGGTAATGGAATTGCCGAAAATCTTCATATTTATTCTGCAATGACGTTAGCTATGCCTGGTGCTGATGTACAATTTAAAACGTATGCTTCTGATTCCCACTATGAATCAGCAAGCCTTCCAGGAGCCTTATCTTATGAAGTCACAAAAGGAAAAGGAACGGTAAATGATACGGGTTATTACACTGCCGGAATGGAGGCAGGAACAGAAGAAGTGACTGTAAAATCCGGTGATCTTTCTGCTACAGCCGAGGTACAGGTAGTGGATGATATTATTTTCACCCCTTCGGTAAGCAGCTTAACGATAGACCCAAAAGGAACAAAGGATATCAATGTTGTTGCAAAATTTGGATATGCTCCTGTCAAATCCAAGGACTCTTTATTTAAATGGTCCTGCGATAAAAACATTGGAACGATTGATGAAAACGGATTGTTTACTGCGACAGAACAAGCTGCGATTGGCGGTTATATTTATGTTGGCTATGGAGATAAAACAAAATCCATTCCAGTTCAAGTTGGAGGGACGAAAATTACATTTGAAGACATTCAAGAGCATTGGGCAAAAGACTATATTGAAAATCTTGCAGGAAAGTCAATTGTAAAAGGCATGAGTCAAACGATGTTCCAACCAGATTCTCAGTTGACACGTGCACAATTCTTAACTATGCTTGCGGCCGCTTCTAAGGAAGACGTACAAAATGTTCAACCGAGTGGGTTTGCGGATGTTCCAAGCACAGAATGGTATTACAACTATGTAAATTGGGGAGTATCCAAAGGTATTGTAAAAGGGATGGATGAAATCACTTTTGCACCAAATTCAAACATAACGAGAGAGCAAATGGCCATTATGCTGAAAAATTATGCAACATTAGCAGATATTAAGCTTTCTTCAGAAGGAAATACTGCGTTTACAGATTCCGCTCTCATTAGCCCGTGGGCATTGGAAGCTGTGCAGGAGATTACATCAGGTTCTGTTATGAGCGGAAGACCAGAAGGAAATTTTGACCCGCAGGGACTTGCAACCAGAGCAGAAGCAGCGACAGTGCTTTGTAAAATGCTGAATCAATAAACCTTCCTAAATTTACAAAAGAATAAAATCTATAAAAAAGGAATAAGAAACAGCACTTCAAACATACATTACTTTGAGGTGTTGTTTTATGTTGAAGTGGAAAAAATATACGTTTCTCATTGTCGGTACGATCGCTATTCTATTTGGAATTTATCAAATAGCTGCTTTTTTTATTGTTTTATTTGGACCGGTTGAAAGCACTTGCGGAAGAGGGATACAGGCAGCCGCTGTAAAAGGAGAAGAAGATATTGTAATGCGAAGCGGACCACTGGAAAGCCAAAAGTTATCTTTTACCTGTAATGTAGATTGGGGAGAAGAAGTTTTACCGGGTATGTTGGATACGTTAAAAGAAAAGGATATAAAAATTACATTTTTTATATGTGGAAGATGGGCGGAAAAAAATCCGAGCTTGCTTCGACGGATGTACGTAGAGGGACATGAGATACAAAGTCACGGGTATTCGCATAAACTTAGTACGAAAATATCAAAAGAGCAGGAAAAAGAAGAAATGGAGAAAACGGAGGACGCAATTGCTCTTTATATAGGTGAGAAACCTTCTGTATATGCGCCACCCTCAGGAGATTATGATAGTGAAACGCTTGAACTGTGCCGAGAGATGAATTATAAGCTGTCTCTTTGGTCATCAGATACCATAGATTGGAAGCCGGGCTCTACAAAGGATATTATAAAAGAACGTATTTTGAAAAAAGATTTATCTGGCGCTATTGTTTTAATGCATCCAAAGCCGGAAACAGCGAAAGCCTTACCGGAAATGATAGATGAAATACAGCAGAAAAATATAACGATCGTTCCACTGAGAGAAATGGGAATTTATTAGAAGACATTGCAAGATAATTGAAAATTAGATATAATAATATATATGTTTTTGTAAACAAATGAAAAGAAAGTGGTGTATTTATGTTAATAAATAGAATTTTAGATTGCGGCATTCGGGTTGCTATGGAAAAAATACCCTATGTGCAATCGGCGTCAATAGGAATTTGGGTAAAGGCAGGTTCGGCAGATGAAAATGAAATAAATTCCGGAATCTCCCATTTTATTGAGCATATGCTGTTTAAAGGGACTGAGCTGCGCTCTGCAAAGGAAATTGCTTCCGATGTAGATAAAATAGGGGGTCATATTAATGCATTTACGGGAAAAGAGGCAACTTGTTATTATCTCAAAACTTTAGATTCTAATTTGGAAAAGGGTTGTGAGATATTACTTGATATGCTGTTAAATTCAAAATTCGACCCTGATGAAATGGCAAAAGAAAGAATGGTCATTTGTGAAGAAATGAAGATGATCGAAGATTCCCCAGACGAATATGCTCAGGATTTAATCAGCGAAGCAGTTTTTCATGGAACGGATTTGCAAAGTCCAATTATCGGTACAGAAAAATCACTGATGGGCATTCAAAGAGATGACATTATGGATTATATGGGTAAAGAATATACGCGTGATAATATTGTAATCTCTTTGGCGGGAAATTTTAATGAAGATAAAGTTTGCGAGTTTCTAGAAGGAAAGCTCCATTCTTTAAATGAAAAAAAAGAAAGAAAAGCATTAAAAATTGCTGAATATAAGCCGACTTATCTTGTAAAAACGAAAGAAATCGAGCAGTCACATATCTGCCTTGGGTTAAAGGGAATTGAACTGGAGCATAAGCTTTATTACGCAATGGCTGTCTTAAATAACATTATGGGCGGAAGTATGAGCTCTAGATTGTTTCAAAATATTCGTGAAGAAAAAGGACTGGCATATTCTGTTTATTCTGCGGCTGCAGCATATGTAAACTTAGGAAGTTTTACGATTTATGCGGGAGTCAGCCATAATAAAGTAAAAGATGCGATTTATGGTATTATGGAAGAATTACATTCTTTAAAAAATAACGGCATTACGCAAGAAGAATTTTTAACTGCAAAAGAGCAGTTGAAGAGCAATTATATTTTTGGACTTGAGAATGTAAATGGACGTATGTTTACCATCGGGAAAAATACATTGTTGTTAGGAAAGGTTCATACGCCAGAAGAGGTCTTGAGAAATATCAGCGGAGTAACGATGGAGCAAATATTTGATACTGCAAATATCATTTCAGATGTGAAACAGTATTCAGCAGTTTTGGTAGGCAGAAAGGAAGTAGATTTAAAAGGAATTTTACAAAAATCCTAGATATTGTCCTATTTTAACGAAGGAGAGCTTCATGAATATAAAAATTAAAAGTGCAAGCGGACGATTACCGCAGTATGAAACAGAAGGTTCAGCAGGTTTGGATTTACGAGCCTCTATAGATGAAACGATACGACTGAAACCGATGGAGCGTAAACTGATTCCGACTGGAATTTTTATTGAACTTCCACAGGGATTTGAAGCACAGGTACGTGCGAGAAGCGGACTGTCAATTAGACATGGGATTAGTATGGCTAATGGAGTGGGTACGATTGACAGTGACTACCGAGGTGAGATTAAAGTTTTACTGATTAATATGGGTGATAAAGAATTTGAGATTCGCGACGGCGACCGCATTGCTCAGCTCGTGATTGCAAAATATGAAAGAATTGAATGGGAAGAAACTAAAAACTTGTCTGAAACTCGTAGGGGTTCAGGAGGTTTTGGACATACAGGAATTTAAATATCGGCATAGAAGATTCAGTGGAACAGATTCCTCATTTTCACATATATTATAATATAGTCTTCGAACATCCATGTGTTCGATTTCTGTTATCATAAGCAACCTTGTAAAGTGAGTCACCAAACTTTTGGTTGGCTCATAATTTTCATAAGAAGCTTATAAAAAAAGATATATGTATAAATGGGGGGTTACTATGAATGAAACAATTAGTGAATTGGACTTTATTGATCAAGCCGCTCTATTAAATCGACAGAAATTACCGGAACGATTGTTTCATGCAAAAGGTGCAGGAGCTTATGGATATTTTCGGCCATATATGTCGCTAAAAGAGTATACAAAGGCAGACTTTCTGCAAAGCAGTGAGAAAGAAACACCCGTATTTGTGAGGTTCTCTACCATGAATGGGCAGAGAGGATCTTCGGATACCGTAAGAGACACAAGGGGATTTTGTGTAAAATTTCATACAAAACAGGGGGATTATGATTTTTTGGGAAGTCATCTTCCGGTTGAATTTGTCAGTGAACCGGCAGCATATTTTTCGTACTTAGAATCTATAAAACCTCAAAAGGAAAGCAACATAGTAGATAAAGGAAAGTTTTGGGATTTTATTGCGAAAACACCAAAATCCGTGCATAAGTTATTGTGGCTTTATTCCGATTATGGAACATTAAAAAGTTATCGGAAAATGGCTGGCTATAGTGTTTTTCCATATGAATGGATCAACGAAGAAGGAAAAAAGTATCTGGTAAAATATTATTTTAAACCGCTGGAAGGGATCAAAAACATTACGAGACAGGAAGCAGAATTTTTAAGCGGATTTGATGTAGATGCTGCTCGAAGAGACTTGTTTGAGACTTTAGAGGATCAGAAAACAGTGGAATATGAATTATATATTCAGATTTTACCAGTTAATACAAAAGCGATTTCATTTAATCCATTAGATGTTACATGTGTTTGGACGGAAAAAGAGGCTCAGAAGCTTGCGGTCGGAAAACTGGTTCTTCAAAGAAATTGTAAAGATTATGAAAAAGAAGTAGAGCAAGTTACATTTTGCCCTGGAAATATCGTACCTGGAATTCGGCTTTCCAATATACCATTGCTGCGCATTCTTAATTTTGCGTGTAAAGATTCAGAGCGGTATCGGTTAGGGAGCATTCGGCAGCAAGAAGAAATGGTTAAAAAGCTGCAAGTTGAAAGAGAAGAGTGGCCGGTTTATAGCACTGAAAATTATACCAATGTCAATTTGGAAGCCTCGATTAGACGTTGCTTTATGCAGGCAGGGATATTCTTTCGCAGTTTGGATGAAACAATGCAACAGCGTCTAATGGATAACATCATGGATGATTTGATGTTCTTAGATGATTCAATACAACAGGCTGTTGTGATGCATTTGCAAAAAGTAGAGGATGCATTGGGGAAAAAAATTGCAAAGAGTTTGACATTTTAATAAAATGTCAAACAAAAGGAGGAAATCTGTGATTTTAAGAGAACAATTAGAAGAAAGAGAGCGGAATATACTATCTGTTTTTGCAGCGAAATCAGCAGAAACAAAGGGGAGAATTCAGGTAGAACCAAAATGTGAAATCAGGACCGAATACCAAAGGGATCGAGACCGCATTATTCATTCTAAATCGCTTCGAAGGCTGATGCATAAGACACAGGTTTTTCTTTCACCAGAAGGAGACCATTTCCGTACTCGTCTTACGCACACCCTTGAAGTTGCACAGATTGCAAGAACTATAGCAAGAGGACTTGGATTAAACGAAGATTTGACGGAGGCAATTGCTATGGGGCATGATCTAGGTCATACGCCATTCGGGCATAACGGAGAAGCATTTTTGGATGAGCGGCATCCCGGAGGTTTTCAACATAACGTACAAAGCCTTCGTGTCGTTGATTACCTTGAAAGAAACCAATATGGAAGAGCGATGAATCTTACCTTTGAGGTTAGGGATGGGATACTGAACCATACGGGACTGAACAAGCCGGTTACTCTGGAAGGGCAGGCAGTGAGATTCAGCGATCGGATTGCTTATATTAATCATGATATTGATGATGCAATTCGGGGAGGAATTATATCTCAGGAAGATTTGCCGAAAGAATGTATTTTAGGCCTGGGAGATAATCACAGGAAACGAATTGATACTTTAGTTCGAGATTTAATACAAAACAGCGATGGAAAAAATGAAATGAAAATGAGTGAACCATCGTTGGAGTTGATGGATCACCTCCGTAATTTTATGTTTAAAAATGTTTATCACAGTAAAATAGTGAAAAAAGATGAAGAATTAGATAAAATTAGGAATATGATTTTCTTTTTATATGATTATTTTTTAGAAAATCCGTCTAAACTCCCAAAAGAAAGATTAGAAATGATAGATGAATTTGGATTAGCTGAGGTCGTTAAGGATCATATTGCAGGAATGACGGACCGTTATGCTGTTAATATGTTTAATGAAATATTTGTTCCAAAGGGTTGGAAGTAAAATATAAATATAAAAAAGAAAAAAACTTATAAAAAAAAAGGAAAGCAATCTCTTTTGTCGAATATGATTAAGAAATCATATTGTATTGCTGATGACAATACATTCAAAGAGTGGAGTTGTTTCGGAATTGAGTGCAGGATTTCAGGAAAATGTAATAGAGGAAATAAAAAGTAGGTGCAGCATTGTTGATGTAATCGGTCGCCATGTGGTGTTAAAAAAAGCTGGCAGTAATTACAAAGGGGTATGCCCTTTTCACAATGAAAAGACGCCTTCTTTTGTTGTTTCTGATGCAAAGCAAATATTTACTTGCTTTGGCTGCGGAGCCAGTGGAGATGTGATAGAATTTGTCAAACGCTATCATAATTTGGATTTTCAGGGCGCCGTAGAAAAATTAGCAGCTGAATATGGAATTGAGTTAAAGAAGAATCAATATGATAAGGAATCAAAAAAAGCAATTTATTACGACATAAATAGAGAAGCGGCATCTTTTTTCTATCGGAGCTTTACCCGGACGGCTAATCCAGGAATTGAGTATATGAAAAAAAGAGGAATGGATGCAGGCACGCTTAAGAAATTTGGTATCGGATATGCGGACGAAAAATGGGACAGCCTATATCGTCATTTTATGGAAAAAGGAACGGATATTAAATTACTTTTAGAGCTGGGTTTGATTTCACAGTCCAAAGGCCGCTACTATGATAAGTTTCGAAATCGAGTTATGTTTCCTATTATCAATACAAGGGGAAAAGTAATTGGATTTGGAGGAAGAGCAATTGCTGATCAAACGCCAAAGTATTTAAATTCACCGGAATCCCCTGTGTTTTTAAAGAAAAATAATTTATATGGATTGAATTCGGCAAGACAGGATATTAATAAAGAAGACTATGCCATTTTAGTAGAAGGCTATATGGATGTGATATCTCTATATAAAAGCGGGATTAAAAATGTTGCTGCTTCTTTAGGGACTGCATTGACAGAGAGTCAAGCATCTATGCTGAAACGCTACACAGATCATATTATATTATCTTATGATGCAGATGAAGCCGGACAAGCTGCTACACTGCGAGGGATGGATATTCTCCATCGCATGGGATGTAAGGTGAAAGTACTTCATATTCCGGATGGAAAAGACCCCGATGAATTTATTAAGAAGAATGGAAAAGATGCCTTTTTACAGCTTGTGAAAAAAGCGCTTCCTTTTGCAAGCTATAAAATTCAAAAGCTAAGACAAAAATATGATTTACAATCAACAGAGGAAAGTGTAATTTTTCTACAAGAAACTGCAAAATTTTTAAGACAATTAAGTCCAGTGGAAACTGATGTTTATATTAAAAAAATTGCGAATGAAACACATATTTCAGAAGGAGCAATTCGTCTCGAGGTTTATGGAAGCAATATGGAGCATTTGAACCCCAAAACACGAGAAATGTCTCAGCCTGAACACGAAACGGATAAAAAAAGTATTAAGAAAATGGACGGTTCAAAGCTTCTTTTGGAGAAAAGCTTAATAAAGCTGATGCTTTTAAAAAGCTCTTATGTTCCAAGGATAAAGCCTTATGAAACGATTTTTCAAAATCCTTTTTGTATGCGTATTTATGGATTAATTCAATCGCTTTATAAAGATGATGAAGAAATTGATCGCAAAAAACTAGCAGATGCTTTGGAACCAGCTGAATATCAAATGCTAAGATCTATATGGAAAGATGTATATTTAGCTGACCGAGATGAAGATGTTTTTACGGATTGTATCTCTCATATAGAAGATGGCTTTCGACATAAGAGAGAGCAAGAAATTATACAAATTCTATCCTTATCGGATGAAGATATGGATTCGAGTGTCATCGAACAGCTTACTAGGGAATTAATGGAAATACAAAAACAAAAAGTGCAAAGATAAATGAGCAGAGGAGTATATTTATGGGATATGAAACAGAAAGCCATGACGAAAAAAATTTTAATACAGTCAATGATCTGATTGAAAAAGCAAAAAGAAAAGGCTCTATTTCTTTTCAGGAAATATCAGACCAGCTGGAGCACATTGAGCTTGATAAAAATCAAATGGATGATATTTACGATGCCTTGGTTTCCATGGGGATTGAGATTGTAAGTGAAGCGGACCCGGATGATTTTGAAATTTTGGCTCTTGAGAATGAAGATGATTCGGAAATCGAAGCGCTGGGTAAAGAAACCGAAGTAGACCTGGAAGCAACCCTTCCAAAGGGAATTGCGGTAGATGATCCGGTTCGGATGTATTTAAAAGAAATTGGGAAAGTACCGTTGCTTTCGGCAGATGAAGAAATTAATTTAGCTAAAAGAATGGAGCAAGGGGATGAAGAAGCAAAAAAGAGACTATGTGAGGCAAATCTGAGATTAGTTGTGAGCATAGCAAAAAGATATGTTGGACGAGGAATGCTCTTTTTGGATTTGATTCAAGAAGGTAATCTAGGTCTTATCAAAGCGGTAGATAAGTTTGACTGGAGAAAAGGATATAAATTCAGTACATATGCTACCTGGTGGATACGACAGGCAATTACAAGGTCCATTGCGGATCAGGCCAGAACGATTCGTATTCCGGTGCATATGGTTGAAACCATCAATAAACTGATACGTATTTCGAGACAGTTATTGCAGGAATATGGAAGAGAACCAACGCCGGAAGAAATTGCATTAGAGATGGATATTTCCGAGGAAAAGGTACGGGAAATATTAAAGATTGCTCAGGAACCAGTATCTTTGGAAACCCCGATTGGAGAAGAAGAGGATAGTCATTTAGGAGATTTTATTCCGGATGATGACGTGCCGGCACCTGCAGAAGCAGCCGCTTTTTCTATGTTAAAAGAACAACTCGTAGAAGTATTAGATACTTTAACAGATCGGGAACAGAAAGTATTAAAACTTCGCTTTGGTCTGGACGACGGACGAGCCAGAACGTTAGAAGAAGTTGGACGCCGATTTGATGTTACACGTGAACGAATTCGTCAAATTGAAGCAAAAGCTTTACGTAAACTGCGTCATCCAAGCCGAAGTAAAAAATTAAAAGACTATTTAGAATAAAGGAGTATCCATGGTGAAGTTATCAGACAGGCTGCAAACAATAGCTGAAAACATTCATGTGGGAGAAACGATTGCAGATATAGGCACAGACCATGGTTTGTTGCCTATTTTTCTGTATGAAAATGCAATTTCTCCTTTTGTTGTGCTAATTGATATTAATGAGGGACCTTTGCAAAAAGCTAAAAAAAATATCGAACAGTATACAAAGAATTCTAACTTTGATTTGCGGCTGGGCAGTGGACTAGAGCCTTTAAAAAGCGGAGAAGTAGATGTCGTAGTTATCGCCGGTATGGGCGGACTTCTTATGTGTGAAATTTTACAAAAAAACTTGCAGAAATCAAAAACTTATAATAAATTTGTTTTACAACCTAGAACTGCACCGGAAAAATTAAAAAAATGGCTTCTGTTGCATGGATTTCAAGTTACCGATGAGATATTAGTAAGGGAAGGTCGTTTTCTTTGTGAGATAATTGTTGCACAGTTAAATGAAGATACTGAAAAAATAACAGAAAAACAAATCAAGGAAATGGAAGAAAGATTAGAATTGGAAGTGAATCCGATTCTATTTGAAAAACAAGACCCCCTACTGTTAAGTTATATTGAAAATAAAATTAGAATTGAAAACGGCATTTTAGAAGAGATCCTGATAGGTGTAGGACAGGAATCCCATGAAAGATGTCAACAAGCAAAGCAGCGTATTTCTTTGCTGACAGAAATGAAAAAGAGGATAGGAAGGAAATTGTAAAATGAGTATTACTATACGTGAATGCCGAAAAATATTAAATGAAATTGCACCAGAATCTTTACAGGAATCTTGGGACAATTGCGGAATGCAGATTGATATGGGACGAGAATCTGTAGAACGGATTTTAGTATGCTTAGAAATTACGAAAGACGTGGTGAATGAGGCAATCGAAGAAAATGCAGATTTGATCATAACACATCACCCTCTTTTGTTTCACGGCGTAAAGCAAATTGATAAAAATACCGTGATTGGAAGTTACTTGATCGATCTTATTTTTACCGGCATTTCCGTATACTCTTCTCATACGGCTTTCGATACTGCGGATGGAGGAAATAACGATGACCTTGCAAATAGATTAGCTCTCCTGGATATTGTACAGATGAAGCAAGAGGCAGGCAGAGAAGAGCGAGCGATGGGAAGAATGGGTTATTTGCCACATCCGATGTCACTTTCCAGTTTTGCAAATGTTTTAGATCAAGTATTAGAATATGGAGGAAGCTTTAGAATTTCAGGGGATGCAGATAAAATCATTTCAAAGGTAGGTCTTTGCACGGGCGCTGCAGGTGAATTTATAGAAGATGCTGCTCTGTGTGGATGTGATGTATACATCACTGGTGACGTGAAACATCACGAAGCGCAGATGGCAAAAGAAATGAATCTTTGTCTTATCGATGCAGGACATTTTGGTACAGAACATTTGTTTCGTAAAAATATGGCAGCACAACTTCGTGAAAAATTAAATGACCGTGTGGTAATTATTGAGTCAAAAATTGATTTAAATCCATATGATTTTATGATATAATAGAAAAGATATGAGTAAGCCAGACAGTCGCAGGTAGCTTATGCTACGTGAGGAAAGTCCGGGCTCCATAGGGCAAGGGTGCCAGATAACGTCTGGCGAAGGTGACTTTAGGGAAAGTGCAACAGAGATATACCGCCACATTAAGTGGTAAGGGTGAAAAGGTGAGGTAAGAGCTTACCGGCAGGATGGTAACATTCTGCGTCCATGTAAACCCCACTCGGAGCAAGACCAAGCAGGGAGGTAATTGCAGCTTTAGCTGCATAATGCCTGAAAGGCGGCTGCCCGTCGCTTCCCGGAAGGTAGGTCGCATGAGCGTATTGGTGACAATGCGCCTAGATAGATGATTGTCAAATACAGAACCCGGCTTATAGACTTGCTCATATTCATAATAATAAAAAGACTGAAACTAAAATGTTTCTAATCTCTGTACCGTGTCGAATCTAAGGATTTAATTAATTTACACACGTTACAGAGTTTTTTTATATACTAAAACATAATTATTTCATTGTATATATGGTAGTGATTTTTTGCTCAGCGCTTGAAACCTTGGCTTTGATTATGAGCTCTGTCCTTTAAAATATAACGATTTATTTGACAAAAGATCGCTTAAAAAAGATTTTATCTGAAAAAGTTACGATAAGTTACTGAAAAATCGGGTAATAAATAAAGTGTGAAGAAAAGTACGAATGATTGCACTTATGGTAAAATAAATTAATAAAGAGAGGACAAAAAGTGAAATGAAATTAATTACATGGAATGTAAATGGATTAAGAGCTTGCATGGGAAAAGGATTTTTAGATTTTATTAAAAAGGAAGAACCGGATATTGTGTGTGTTCAGGAGACAAAGATGCAGCAGGGGCAAGCTGAAGTTCCATTAGAAGGATATGAACAGTATTGGAATAGTGCAGTGAAAAAAGGCTATTCCGGAACTGCAATTTTTACGAAAAATAAGCCATTACAAGTACAATATCATATTGATGCAGACGGGCATGATCAGGAAGGGCGAGCCATTACTTTGGAATTCGATGATTTTTACTTAATGACCGAATACACGCCGAATGCACAAGATAAACTTGCGCGAATTGCTTATCGAATGGATTGGGAAGATGCAAGAAGGGATTATTTAAAAAAACTAGACGCAAAAAAGCCTGTTATTTTATGTGGAGATTTGAATGTCGCACATAAGGAAATTGACTTAAAAAATCCAAAGTCAAATCGTGGGAATGCAGGATTCTCTGATCAAGAGCGAGGAAAATTGCAAGAACTTTTAGATGTCGGATTTATAGATGCGTATCGTTATTTGTATCCGGAAAAGACTGGTGTATATACTTGGTGGTCGTATCGATTTAATGCAAGAGCGAACAACGCAGGATGGAGAATTGATTATTTCTTAACTTCCGAACGTCTGAAAGATAAGATCAATGAAGTTGAATTATGTACAGACGTCTACGGAAGTGACCATTGCCCGGTTATTTTAGAAATTTCTCTTTAGTCTCTATATGGTTTAATTTCTTTTTTATAAATTTTAATATAAAAAAGTATGCTTGCTGCTAATGCAAATATTTCAGCAAGAGGGAAGGAATACCAAGCATAATTTAAGCCTAAGTAATGAGATAGCAACCATGTAAGCGGCAGAATTAAAATTAGTTGACGCATCATGGAAACCCATAAACTCAGAAATCCATGGCCAATCGCTTGAAATAAAGTTGAAGTCATAATTCCAATTGCAGCAGGAATGAAGCAAAGACTTATAATACGTAATGCGCGTGTACCGATCTCTAACATTTCATCCGTTGCATTGAATAAGGAGATAAGTTGAGCTGGAAACACTTGAAAAATAATTGCACCGATCGTCATAATGATGATAGCAGTCAGTAAGGCTAGCTTAAAAGCCTTCATAAGCCGTTCGCTATTTTTTGCTCCGTAATTATAACCTAGTATTGGCATAGTTCCTTGATTTAATCCAAAGACAGGCATGAAAATAAATGATTGCAATTTAAAGTAGATCCCAAGTATATTTACTGCTGCCTCTGAAAATGTAATTAAGATTGCATTCATTCCAACAAGCATGACAGAGCCGATTGCCTGCATTATCATAGCAGGAAGTCCTACCGAATAGATATTCTTAATTGTTTTAAGCTGAAAGCGCACCCCTTTTAATTTTACATGAACTTCATGCTTTTTTGTAAAAAGGAAGATCAGGCCGAAAACCATGCTTACAAATTGTGCAAATACCGTAGAAATTGCAGCACCTGCTATTTCCATTCTTGGAACTCCAAAGAGACCGAAAATTAAAATGGGGTCCAAAATGATATTTGTAATTGCACCGACCAGCATACATATCATAGGAATTAACATGTTGCCGGTTGCCTGCAATATTTTTTCAACGGTAACTTGTACAAAGATAAAAAGGGAAAAAACAGTGACAATTGTGCAGTAAGAAATACCGTAATTTACGACTACATTACTGTCCGTAAAAGATTGCACAAATGTTCCGGAGAAGAAAAGACCGAAAATAGCAAAAATGATCCAGCTAAAAAAGGATAGGATCATACCATGGCTCGCTACATTGTCTGCTTCTTCAAATCGCTTTTCGCCTAATCTTCGAGATATTAAAGAATTGAGCCCAACCCCGGTTCCAACTGCGACTGCAATAATCAGGATTTGAATAGGGAATACAAGGCTGACTGCTGCCAAAGCTTTATCGCCTACCATAGCAACAAAAATACTGTCGACTATATTATATAAGGCTTGAATCAGCATAGAAAACATGGCCGGCAAGGACATAGAAAGCATCAGCTTGCCCACGGGCATAGTACCCATTTTATTTTCTTTTATTTCGTTTGTTATTTGTTCGGAAGTTTGTTGTTTTTTATCCATATTATTTACTCTACTTTCTTATTTCGAAAAAATATTATATCATTTTTTTTAATTACTTTCAAGAGTTATAATTGAAGCTATAGGAATAGTAAACGCAAAGTTTTCATGAGAAAAAGAAATTTTATCTAGGGGTGTAAATGGACGGGAACTTTTTTTGAAAATTACCGTCTTACTTATTAGTTGCAGGATAAAAATAAAAAAGGAGTGTGTAAAATGAAAAAAACTTGGAGTATATTATTGTGTTTAACACTATTGTTTACTTCATCTATTTCTGTATTTGCTACAGATTCAGAAAGCAAAGAACTGGAAAAGGTGATTCTTTCTGTAAAATCCGTTATAAGCATACCGGAAAACTTTACAAAATTTTCAAACTACTCTCGCCAAGAGGAACTTGATGATAAAAGTACTATTACTATATGGGAGCTTAGTTGGAGTAATGAAGACAGAACAGAAAATTTAAATGTTTCGGTTGATAGTAATGGTAATTTTTTAAGTTATCGACTTTATAAGGAACGGGATAAAGAGGGGCTTTCTAATACTACAAGGAAAGCGGGAGAAAAAACTGCACTGGCTTTCTTAAAGAAGGTACTTCCTAAATATGCAAGTTATTTTAGACAGGTCGATGAAGCAGAAAATCAGATGAATACATACAATCTATCTTATACCTTCCAACCATATATCAATGATGTGCCCGCACAATTTATAGAAGCCGCTATTCGCATTGATAAATATTCTGGTGAGGTCATTTCTTTTTCACTAAATGGGGACGCGGCTGACATTGGAAAAATTCCATCGAAAGAGGGAATTTTATCGAAAGAAGAGGCTGAAAAGGCTTATTTAGAACAATTTGGAATGAATTTAAAATATTATTCTTATTATAATTGGAAGGATGACAAATTTGGAATCTTTCCGGCCTATATTAATTCTGCAAAACAAAACCAAGCGTTGGATGCTAAGACGGGGAAAATTGTCAAAATAAGTTTACCTATAATATTTTATGGTGAAGCTAGAGGAATGGGTGACAAAGCAGTAGCAGAGGAAGCAGGAAGTTTGACACCTGAGGAACAAGAGCAAGTTGATACGGTAGCAGGCTTGATTTCAAAGGAAAAAGCAGACACCATATTAAAAGCTGCTTTTGAAGAAATTGGATATGCAGCTTCTTATAAAGCAAGTTTAAAAAGGATAGAAAATAGCCCGAATAAAGGACAGTATATCTGGGACTTATCTTATGAAAAATCTAATGGACGTGTTGACGCAAAAACTGGTGAAATAGTATCGTATCATCATTATTATGATGAAGACGCCAATACTAAGAGCATGAAAGTTGATGAAAAAAATGCAGTTGCTGCAGCCGAAACGTTAATTTCCAAAATTTTATCGGCAGATAAATTAGGATCTTTAGAAAGAATTGAAAATGAATATAATGAAGAAAATCCTTATTATAGCGTTTGTTATAATCGAAGAGTAAACGGAATTAATTATTCCGATAACTACGTTGATGTCACCGTAAATAGAAAAACCGGAAAAATAAGCCGGTATAATTTGAGATGGTATGCCAACGTAGAGTTCCCATCTATTGAAAATGCGATGGATAAACAAAAAGCCTATGCGGCTTATAAAGACTTATTTGATCTGTCCTTAAGTTATGAAAAAATAGAGAAAGACGGGGTAGGAGAAATAGGCTTAGTATATAATTTTGAATCAGTCAATGATAATTGTATGATCCACCCGGAAACAGGAAGTCGCATAGATCGAGATGGGAAGGAATACAAGGAGGAGAAGGGAATCCCTGTATATACGGATATAAAAGGACATTGGAGTGAAACAGTAGTCAATCAATTAAAGGAGAATGGTTATTATTTGGCTGGTGAAAAATTTATGCCAAATAATAAAATAAGTCAAAAAGAATTTTTGATTTACCTCTATCCTTATTACAGAGATTACGAAGAAGATGAAATGTATGAGACATTGATAGAAGAAGGTATGCTTAAAAAAGGAGAAGAAAATCCGAATGCTGCATTAAGAAGACAAGAGGCTGCAAAGCTTATGATTCGCTTTCTTCATTTAGAAATTGCGGCCGAGCATCCAGAACTGTTTCAAACGGTATTTAAAGACAACGTAGAATATTCTTATAAAGGATATGCGACATTATCAAAGGGACTAGGAATTTTATCAGAAGATAAAAATGGAAAGTTTAATGGAAAGAATATGATGACGCGTGCAGAAGCTGCAAGTGCAATCCACCGTTTGCTCAACATATCCAATTAAGTAAAAATAAAATATTAAAATAAAATTAGCATCAGAAATTCTGATGCTAATTTTATTTTAGGATTTTTTATATAAGTGAAGAAGCCATCTATTTAGGATAGACGGCAGTAATCGTTTCACGAATACAAGAGTCCCATTTTACTAAATCATAAATCAAAGGGTCTTGAATCAATCGTTTCCAAACAGTATAGCTCGATTTTAAAAAGGAAGGGGTTAGCTCCATTTTTTTTGAAATCAGAGGGCACGTGTAGGGTAATTTGGAGTCCGAATAAATAAGGAGCAGTTCATCGTCGTCTGTAAGATGTGGTGCAATAGGGAAAAAGCGGCACTGAAGGGGTCGCATTTCCCTGGGGCAATGAGGAGCACAATTACAACGGACAAAATAGATTTTGCCGAACCAGGAATCTGGAAAATCATAATCCTCTGCATATTCTACACTCCATTTTAGCCAAGTTTCCTTTCTGGTAAACAGCTTTTCTTCTCCCGGAAGCAGATAGATGCCCATTTCAAAATCTAATCCATCCTCATCAGAACTATCTCCGCCACAGTTGCAGCAAGCGGCTTGACATAAAGTACCGCAATCTTCAGCAAGGGGGCTTACTCGATTAAGCAAACGATAAATTGCAGCAAATGTTTTTCTTTTAATAGTACTTTTCATAATACAAATATTATACAGTAAAATTGAGCGTTTTAAAATAATAGTTTGTACAAGATTTGGTTTCTATAGAAATTTTACAATTTTGGTAAAAAACTTTACAAAGGAATATCTATTTTTTAAATTTGGTTTGTGGTATAATATCCAATCATATATATATATATGTAGAAACACAGATTATTTTAAAAATTCACTGACAAATGGCGGGGTGACATAGGAGGAACGGAGTCATTTATGAGATTAGGAATTGATGTGGGATCCACAACCGTAAAAGTGGTGTTATTGGGAGAACAGAAAAATATAATTTTTCGCCGG
This sequence comes from Sinanaerobacter sp. ZZT-01, assembly GCF_035621135.1. Classification (NCBI taxonomy): domain Bacteria; kingdom Bacillati; phylum Bacillota; class Clostridia; order Peptostreptococcales; family Anaerovoracaceae; genus Sinanaerobacter; species Sinanaerobacter sp. ZZT-01. Next base: position 2,976,132 of record NZ_CP141728.1, on the reverse strand, counting down.
TATGAAAGGCATATGTCTAATGTGTTTGATAAGGTGCAGGAACTATTGCAATTACTGCATCAAGAAATGCCGGAGATTCAACCAACGGTTTGCATTACCGGTTCAGGAGGTCTTGCACTTGCAAATGTAATTGGTGTTCCATTTGAACAGGAAGTCATTGCATGCAGTAAAGCGGTAGAAACGTTTATACCGCATACTGATGTTGCGATTGAGCTTGGCGGCGAAGATGCAAAGATTACATTTTATGGAAATACAATTGAACAGCGCATGAATGGGACTTGCGCAGGGGGTACGGGAGCATTCATTGACCAAATGGCCATTCTATTAAATACAGATGCACAGGGGTTAAATACAGCTGCAATGAGTCATAAATTGATTTATCCGATTGCAGCACGCTGCGGCGTTTTTGCCAAAACTGACATCCAACCATTGATTAATGAAGGGGCAAGCAAAGAAGATTTAGCTGCTTCTATTTTTCAAGCCGTTGTAAATCAAACAATCGGCGGATTGGCTTGCGGAAGAAGCATTGAAGGAAATATTGCCTTTTTAGGAGGCCCATTATCTTTTTTGTCCGAGCTTCGGATGCGTTTTATTGAAACGCTGGAGTTGAAAGAAGAGCAGATAATTTTTCCGGATGATTCGAAATATTACGTTGCAATTGGTGCTGCAATTCTATCTGCAAAAAACGAACCAATTACTTTAGAATCCATTTTAGAAAAAATGAAAAAAAGCGGAAAAAACAGTTTGTCAGAAACGAAGCATCTAGAGCCTCTTTTTAGAGATTTTAATGAATATAAAACATTTAAAGAACGTCATGATCAAAATAAAATAAAGAGAAAAGATCTTTCAAAAGCAAGAGGAAAATTATATTTGGGAATTGATGCAGGCTCTACAACAACAAAAGCTGCTCTAATTGATGATGAAAAAAATCTCTTGTACTCTTTCTATAGAAACAATGAGGGAAAGCCACTTGAAGCAACACTGCGTCTACTTCGCGAAATATATGAATCCTTTCCTGAAAGTGCTTATATTGCAAACTCTACCGTTACCGGATACGGAGAAGGGCTGATTAAAGCTGCATTCGGTATAGATATGGGCGAAATTGAAACGATGGCACATTATAAAGCAGCACAGGAATTTCTACCTGGTGTCGAATTTATCTTAGACATCGGCGGGCAGGATATGAAATGCATGAAAATAAAGGACAATGCGATCTATAATATTATGCTCAATGAAGCTTGTTCCTCAGGGTGCGGTTCTTTTATTGAAACGTATTCAAAATCTGTAAATATGGAAGTAGAATCCTTTGCAAATGAAGCTTTATTTGCAAAAGAACCAGTTGATTTGGGAACACGTTGTACGGTTTTTATGAATTCCAAAGTAAAACAGGCACAGAAAGAAGGTGCGACGATTGGTGATATATCGGCAGGCCTTTCTTATTCCGTCATAAAAAATGCCTTATATAAAGTAATCAAGCTGAGGGATACGGAAGAAGCTGGTAATAAAATTGTAGTACAAGGCGGGACATTTTTGAATAATGCAGTACTACGCAGTATCGAAAAAATAATGGGAAAAGAAGTGGTTCGGCCGGATATTGCTGGATTGATGGGAGCATTTGGAGCCGCTTTGATTGCAAAAGAAAATTATATTGAAGGAACCGAATCTACAATTATCGGACTCAATCAAATGAATTGTTTTACGGTTATCAATACACATACACGTTGCAAAGGGTGCGAAAACAATTGCTTGTTGACGATAAATAAATTTAATGACGGAGCAAAATTTATTACCGGAAATCGTTGTGAAAAAGGTGCAGGAAAAGAAATACAAAATTCTAATTTGCCGAATCTTTTCGAATATAAATATAAACGCTTGTTTTCCTATACTCCGCTTTCCGAAGAATATGCACCAAGAGGATCAATAGGGATTCCGCGCGTATTAAATATGTATGAGAATTATCCTTTTTGGTTTACCTTTTTTACGCAATTAGGTTTTAGTGTGGTTCTTTCACCAAAATCCTCAAAGCATCTTTATGAGATGGGAATGGAATCGATTTCTTCCGATACGGCATGTTATCCGGCCAAAATGGTTCATGGGCATATTAAATGGTTAGTAAACCAAGGCGTTAAATGGATTTTCTATCCAAATATCAACTATGAACGGAACGAAGATCCGCAGGCTCCTAATCACTATAATTGTCCAATTGTAGGAACGTATCCAGAGGTTATTTCAAATAATATGGATGACATTTTTAAAGAAAAAGGGGTGCATTTTACCCATCCATTTTTACCATATGACAACGATGAACGTTTGGTTCGAAGATTATATTCTGTTTTAAGGGACTTGAATCTAGGTATGGAGGAACTAAGAAAGGCGGTAAAAGAGGCCAGAAAAGAAGATAAGCGTTTTAAAGATGATATCAAACGTCAAGGGGCTTATGCCATTAAGTATATTAAATCGCATAATAAAAAAGCAATTATACTAGCAGGAAGACCATATCATTTGGACCCTGAGATTAACCATGGAATTGACCAGCTGATTACTTCATTTGGAATGGCTGTTTTAACGGAAGATTCCGTTTCCCATTTTACAAATCTTTATCGACCGATTCGAATTTTAGATCAATGGATGTATCACTCCAGATTATATAAAGCGGCTGAGGTTGCAGGGAGAAACGATGACATTGAACTGATTCAGCTTACAAGTTTTGGATGTGGTTTGGATGCCGTAACGACAGATGAAGTAGAAGAATTGTTAAAGGTGAAAAACAAGCTGTATACGGCTTTAAAAATTGATGAAGGAACAAATCTAGGTGCAGCCAAAATACGAATCCGCTCTTTAAAAGCAGCGATGGAAGAACGGACAAAAAACCATATAAAACACAGCATGGAAGAAAAGGCTTTTGAAAGAAAAATCTTTACTAAATCGATGAAAAAAGAATATACTATTTTACTTCCGCAGATGTCGCCGATGCATTTTCAGTTTATAGAAGCTGCTATGAAGCATGGAGGATACAAAACGGAGCTGCTTCCGTCTGTCGACAAGCATGCTGTAGAGGAAGGCTTAAAATATGTAAATAATGATGCTTGTTATCCGACCATGGTAACCTTAGGACAAATTATCAACGCATTAAAATCAGGAAAATATGATTTAAATAAAACAGCAATTGTACTTTCACAGACAGGAGGACAATGCCGTGCAAGCAATTACATTCCGCTTTTAAGGAAAGCTCTGCTGGATTTAAAGATGGAACAGATACCAGTTATTTCTGCGAACGCCTCAGGGTTAGAAAATAATCCGGGATTTCAATTTACTCCGGGAATTTTAAAACGTGCAGGGATGGGGCTTGTATACGGGGATGTTTTAATGCGTGTTCTTTATGCAACGAGGCCATATGAGAAAGTAAAAGGCTCTGCAAATGCACTTTACGAGAAATGGTCCAGAATTGCGAAAGAAAATGTAGAAAAAGGAAGCTTCATAAAATTCAAGAAAAATCTAAGCAAGCTGGTAGAAGAATTTGACCACCTGCCTCTTTACGATACAAAAAAACCAAAGGTTGGTGTTGTCGGAGAAATTTTAGTAAAATACCATCCAACGGCTAACAATGATATTGTAGGAATTATTGAAGCGGAAGGTGGAGAAGCTGTCGTCTTGGATTTGATTGATTTTTTCTTATATGGTATGTATAGCAAGGAGTTTAATTATCATTATTTAAATGGTTCTTATAAATCTATGCTTTTGGGAATGATCGGAATCAAATTAATTGAATGGTTGCGTGCTCCTGCTCGGAAAGTTCTTGATAATAGTAAACGTTTTCATTCTCCTTTGTACATTAAAGAAATGGCAAAGAAAGCACAAAAAATCACTTCACTGGGCAACCAGTGCGGAGAGGGATGGCTTTTGACTGGAGAAATGGTAGAATTGCTGGATAGTGGGGTTGAAAATATCGTTTGTTTGCAGCCGTTTGCTTGCTTGCCTAATCATGTAACAGGAAAAGGAATGATGAAAGCGCTCAGAAATTATCATCCGCTGGCTAACATTGCTGCAATTGATTATGATCCGGGAGCCAGTGATGTGAATCAATTAAACCGGATTAAATTAATGATGGCAACTGCATTTCGTAATTTAGAAAAAGGTAAAAAAGATGTAGTAGATGATCACTCAATAGAGCACATCGGGTAGAAAAAACTCCGGAAATAACAAAAATAAATTTTTTTTAACAAAAATTGTGGTATAATGTTCCGTAGCAAAAAATCAAAGAGGAGGAAGATTCATGGGTAGACATGGAACGATCGCAGGCAGAAAAGCCGCTCAAGACTCAAAAAGAGCAGCTGTCTTTACAAAATATGCAAGAGCAATTACCGTTGCAGCAAAGGCCGGAGGCGATCCTGAATATAATGTTTCTTTGAAGCATGCCATTGAAAGAGCAAAAAGCATTAATATGCCGAATGACAATATTAATAGAGCGGTAAAAAAAGGTACCGGCGAATTAGGAGGAGAATCCTATGAGAATGGAACCTTTGAAGGATATGGTGCCGGCGGTGTCGCAGTTATTGTGGATGTTTTAACGGATAACAAAAACAGAACGACAGCGGCGATTAAACATGCATTTGATAAATACAGTGGTAATTTAGGAGTTCCTGGCTGTGTTTCCTATATGTTTGAAAGAAAAGGAATCATTACGATTGAGAAAACAGATGAAATTGAGGAAGAAACTTTGATGGAGACTGCTTTGGAAGCTGGTATGGACGATATGGCTGCATACGATGACAGTTTTGAAATTCAGACGTCTACGGATGCCTTTAGTGATGTTAGCAACGCACTAAAGGATGCAGGGTATGAATTTGTAGAAGCGGATATTGAGTTAGTGCCTTCAATTGAAGCGACTCCTACGGAAGAACACGATATCAAAAACTTGAAAAAAATGATTGATATTTTAGAAGACAATGATGATGTGCAAAAAGTTTATACAAATTGCACGATTGATTTATATGAATAAATTTTAAATGAAAATTATGTTATATTTTCCAATCTGCCTGAATTTGGACCTGTAAATTTTTTTGTAACGGTTGATTTTCATGGCAAATCTGTTATACTTGTTTACAAGAAAGGCTTCAGAAGCAACTGCATAATTTTTCTTTGATAAAATATAATAAAAGTATGATCCTGAGGTGTTCGTTAAGGTTATGTAATTTAACCTACATTATGTTCACGGGACTTCGCGTTTTCGATACCTATGTCAAGCCTCCCTTGAGTGGAAGACAGAAGTTCGAAACAGATAACCCACCTATCACTAGATAGGGTGTGAATTAGTGGCCTGACGACACATTCGGGATTTTCTATTTTTGTTTTGCTTTTTTTAACAAAAAATTGTAAAATAAATATATTATAATTATGTACGGAGGGGAAGATGAAATACAAAAGTGATCTTGAAATTGCCCAGGAAGCAAAAATGAAACCGGTGGAGGAAATTGCAAAGAAATTGAATCTCATCGAGGATGATTTGCTGGGTTATGGTAAATATAAAGCGAAACTAGATTCTCACCGGATTCAAGCTGCAAAAGAAAAACAAAATGGAAAGTTGATTTTAGTTACCGCTATTAACCCCACCTCTGCAGGAGAAGGAAAAACGACGACAACGGTAGGACTAGGAGATGCCTTGCAAAGAATGGGGAAGAAAACAGTAATTGCTGTGAGAGAACCATCGTTGGGACCGGTTTTTGGAATTAAAGGTGGAGCAGCTGGCGGTGGATATGCACAGGTTGTACCAATGGAAGAACTGAATTTACATTTTACAGGAGATCTCCATGCAGTTACGACCGCAAATAATTTAATTGCTGCATTGGTTGACAACCATATACATCAAGGGAACGAACTGAACATAGATACCAAACGGGTGGTTTGGAAACGCTGTATGGACATGAATGACCGTCAGTTGCGCTATGTAGAAGACGGACTTGGAGGAAAACCAAACGGAGTACCAAGATCCGACGGTTTTGATATTACGGCAGCATCGGAAATCATGGCGATTTTATGTTTGGCTGATGATTTGGATGACTTTAAACAGAGAGTTGGAAAGATCCTCGTTGCATATGATATAGAAGGGAATCCGGTTCATGTAAGTCAATTGCATGGACAAGGGGCGGTTGCCGCTTTGATGAAGGAAGCAATTTTGCCAAACCTGGTTCAAACTTTAGAGCATACACCGACTCTAGTTCATGGCGGCCCATTTGCAAATATTGCACATGGATGCAATAGTGTCATTGCAACTAAAACAGCATTGAAACTTGGAGATTATGTTGTTACGGAAGCGGGGTTCGGAGCGGATCTTGGCGCAGAAAAATTCTTGGATATTAAATGCAGAAGCTGCGGAATTCATCCTGACGCAGTCATTGTGGTTGCAACCGCACGTGCATTAAAACTGCATGGCGGGTGCAGTAAAGATGAATTAAATGAGGAAAACATCCCGGCACTTAAGGCAGGAATCGAAAACTTATTAAAACATGTGGAAAATATGAAGCAGGTATATGGACTTCCCGCAATTGTCGCAATCAATCGTTTTCCAACCGATACGGAAAATGAGTTGTCATGCATCGAAGAAGAGTGTAAAGTCATCGGCGTAAAAGCAGTTTTATCCGAAGTATGGGCAAAAGGTGGAGAGGGTGGCCTTGCACTTGCAGACGAAGTTCTTTCTATCATGGAGACCGAAGCAAATCATTTTCAATTTGCTTATGATGTAAAATCTTCTATAATAGAAAAAATTGAAGCAGTTGCAAAAAAAATCTACGGAGCGAATGGAATTCTTGTAACAGAAGAAGCACAGAAAAATATAGAGAAGTTAGAGAAATTTGGTTTTGGACAACTTCCGGTTTGTATTGCAAAAACGCAATATTCTTTATCGGACGATCCAAAAAAATTAGGACGACCTCGTAATTTTGATATTACAGTAAGAGAAGTTCGTGTCTCGGCAGGGGCGGGATTCTTAGTTGTTTTGACTGGTAATATTATGACGATGCCGGGACTTCCAAAACGTCCGGCTGCTGAACGCATTGATATCAGTAAAGATGGAACAATTACAGGCTTATTTTAAAATGAGGAGTTATTCATGTTAGAAAACAGCTGCAAAAAATTTATAGAAGATTTATCCTCCAAACAACCGGTGCCCGGCGGAGGCGGTGCATCTGCTCTGGTAGGTGCCATTGGGATGGCATTGGGCATGATGGTTGGAAATTTAACCATCGGAAAACCCAAATATGCAAAAGTACAAGATGAAATGCAAGCTTTGCTTGAAGCATCCAAAAACTCTTTGGAAGGCTTAGAGCTTTTGGTGCAAAAAGATGCATCTGCTTTTGCGCCTTTAGCAGTTGCATATGGCCTATCCAGTGATACAGAAGAAGAAAAGCAGACAAAACAGAAAAAGACACAGGAAGCTTTGATTTTGGCAATTGAAACTCCAATAGAGGTCTTAGAGGAAGCTTGCAAGGCACTTGGTTTCATGAAAACATACGCAGTGAAAGGCAGCACATTGGTTTTAAGTGATGCCGGAGTCGGTGCAGCCTGTTTAAAAGCAGCAATTTTAAGTGCGAAGCTGAATGTGCAGATCAATCTGAATTTGCTTAAGGATACTGGGAAGAAAGAATTGTACTACCATAGGATGAATCGCCTAGTAGAAAACGGAACTGCTTTGGCAGATGAAATATATACTTATGTAGAAAATCGCTTGCAGGAGGACATATGAGATTAGAAGGAGCAAGAGTCGCAGAACAAGTAACAGATGACTTAATCAATCGCTGCAATTGGTTAAACCAAAATAGACCAAATTCGAAAATTATAATATTTCGCTTAGGAAATAACCCGGAAGATATTTCTTATGAGCAGAGAATTTTAAAAAATTGTGATAAGATTAATTTAAAAGCAGATGTGGTTTACCTTGATGAAACTATAAAGCAAGAAAAGTTTATTCAAGAGATATCCGGTTACAACGAGCAGGAGGAAGTCATCGGAATCTTAATTTTTCGTCCTCTTCCTGAGCATTTAAATGAAGCGCACATCGGTGAAGTGATTTCTCCGCATAAAGATATTGATTGTATGAATCCGGTCAATTTGAAAAAGCTATTTTTAGGAGAACTTGAACGCATTGCACCATGTACACCGGAAGCAGTTATGGAATTGATTAAATACTATAATATTCCGTTAAAAGGAAAAAGAGTTGTGGTAGTGAATCGAAGTATGGTTCTGGGAAAACCGCTGGCATTGCTGCTTTTAGAACAGGATGCTACGGTTACTGTCTGCCATTCTAAAACAGAAGATTTGGCAAAGATTACATCAGAGGCAGATATCGTTATTACTGGGATCGGTAAAGCAAATTATTTTGGAAAAGAATATTTCAAAGCCGGAGGGGTTGTTATCGATGTAGGTATAAATTTCACTCCAGAAGGCATGTGTGGTGATGTAGATTATGAATCCGTAAGCGATCACGTTTCAGCAATTACCCCGGTTCCCGGTGGAATTGGAACCGTGACTTCTATGATTTTATTAAGACATGCACTGCAAAAGGTGGAACAATGAAAGAAATCAGCATAACAAATATAAAGGGAATTAAAATAGGTCATGCACAGAATAAAGAAGGCGGAACCGGATGTACGGTGATTCTTTGTGAAAACGGCGCATATGCAGGGGTTGATGTAAGAGGCGGCGGTCCGGCATCCAGAGAAACGGAACTTTTAAAGCCGATTAATATGATCGAACAGATTCATGCGGTAATGCTCAGCGGAGGAAGTGCATACGGGTTAGACGCTGCGAGTGGAGCAATGCAGTATCTAGAGGAACGAGGAAAAGGCTTTGATGTACAAGTTGGTTACGTACCCATTGTCTGCGGCGCTTCTTTATTTGATTTAGTCATTGGAGATCCCAAATGCAGACCGGATAAACAAATGGGATATGAGGCTTGCCAAAATGCTTCTGAAGCCACACTGCTGGAAGGAAATGTAGGAGCTGGAACTGGAGCAACCGTAGGAAAATTCCTAGGACCAGAGCGTATGATGAAGGGCGGACTGGGAACGTATGCGGTGCAGATTGGGAAGCTACAGGTTGGAGCTATCGTTGCCGTCAATGCTTTGGGTGATATTATTGACATAGACAGCGGAAAACGATTAGCCGGTATTCTAAATAAAGATTATAAAAGCATTGGCAATACAGAGGAAATTATGTATGCACAATACGATGAAAATCGAAATGTTTTTAATGGGAACACAACAATAGGGTGTATTGTAACAAATGCAATTTTAACAAAATCACAAGCAAATAAGCTCGCTTCGATTGCACAAAACGGACTTGCACGTGCGATTCGCCCTGTGCACACTATGGCAGATGGAGATACTGTTTTTACACTGGCAACCAGTGAAGTTGAGGTTCTTCCGGATGCTGTCGGAGCATTGGCTGCGGAAGTTATGGCAAGAGCAATCAATCGTGCCATTTTAAAGGCAGAAGCTGCATATGGATTAAAGGCGGCTTGCGATTTTTACAAATAATTGACTGGGAAAATGGAGAAGATTAAAAGTGGACAAAAGGGAGAAGGAGCTGATTACGCGGGCAAAGACCGGCGATGAGACGAGTTTTGAACAGCTTATAGAGAGTTGCAAAACAAAGGCTTATAATATTGCGTGGCGGTATATGCGTAATGAACAGGATGCTTTGGATGCCTTACAAGAAAGTTTTATTAAAGTTTTTCGCCATTTAGGGAAATTTAAGGGTGAGAGTAGCTTTGACACATGGGTTTACCGCATTGTTGTAAATACATGTAATGATATGCTGAGAAAAAACAATAATTTAAAAGCAGTGACGACTGTTTTTGCAAATGACGAGGAAGAAGTGGTCGTTAGATTGCCGGATACCGGACCCACTCCATGGGAGGCACTGGAACGAAAAGAAAAATCACAGTTTATACTGGATTGTTTAGAAACTCTGCAGCCGGATCAAAAAGAAATTATTATCCTTCGCGATATTCATGGATTTTCTTATCAGGAACTAACAGAAGTTCTGGAATGTTCTATTGGTACAGTGAAATCAAGGATTAATCGAGCAAGAAAACGACTAAAGCAGATTATTATGGAACATAAAGAGAAAAATATCGTCTAACTTATACATACAGAAAGGAAGAGAGGAGGAATGAAATGAAAAAAAACTTAGATGAACTGGATATCATCAATGAACAGGATGAGCAATTAAATGAAATTTTAGACTTACTTCATGAACTTCCTTCAGTCGCACTTCCAACCATATTTGACTCGAGATTAAAGCAGGCACTTAAGCTGGAACGAAAAAAACGAAAAAACTTAATTTGGAAACGATTTAGCGCAGTAGCTGCGGTCTTTGTCGTAGGATTTTTATCTGTTTTTTTCTTAAAGGAAGGGAATGTAATTATTCCAACCGGAATTCCAATTGAAAATCAAAAACAGGAATCGGGCAAAAGTATACAGCAGGATGAAAAGAATGAAATATATGGCGCATATGGCGCTTTAAAAGAAGATGAAGATCAAAAAGAATCCGATGAGAATCAAACTTTAAAATCACTTGTTTCTGATAAGACACAAGTGCAAATGAAAGAAAAAACAGAAGCGATAGCAAGAGAGAATGAGCAAATAGCGGAAAGTACAGCTGCAGAAGAGAATGCGATTTTTTCCAAAAGTAACTTAGCAAAGTCCGCTTCCGAAAAACCATCAAGAAGTTTCACTTATTCTGGAACAATTGAAGAATTTAATCGATGCAGTGAGACAAAAATAACTAATTTGATTGAAAAAATCAACCAACAAAATACGGCTTTAATCAAGTCAAACAATTCTTCCGCTGCCAGTTTAGAAGAATCCATTTATGAAGAAATAACACCAGCTGCTCTGAAGCTTTATCAAGATTTTTTTAATGGACAACAAGTGACTTATAAAAAGATGCTAAAAAACTCTGTTTTAGGTGAGCGCCAAGACTATAAATTACAGGGAAATGAAAAATCGACTCAGGTTACAATAACCAATTTAAAAGATGGCATTCATATTTCAGAACCTATTTTAGATCACGCAGATTGGCTGGATCAACAGCTTTCAAATACAACATATCTTTTTCAAGATTATGAAACGATAGATGAAGACTCTTTTATTTTTCATGTAACTATTTTGGTTAATGAAAATGGAGAGCAGGTGAATGAAGTAAGGAGTATTGTATGGAAACCAACCGAATAATTATTATAGATGGAAATAGTTTGATTAATCGAGCTTATTATGCCATACAGAGACCTATGATGACAAAGAGCGGACTGTACACCCATGCGGTGTACGGTTTTCTTAATATGTTAAATAAAGTGGTAAAAGGGCAGGAACCGAAATATATACTGGTGACTTTTGATCGAAAAGCGCCAACTTTTCGTCATATTGAGTATAAAGAGTATAAAGCGGGGCGAAAAAAAATGCCTATGGAGCTTGCAGCACAGCTTCCCCTTTTAAAAGAAGTTTTAGAAGCGATGAATATAAAAATACTTGAAATCGATGGGTTTGAGGCGGATGACATCATTGGTACAGCTTCAAAAAAGGCAGAGAAAGAAGGCTTGCAGCCATTGATTATATCCGGAGACCGTGACGAACTGCAATTAGCTACAGAAATCACAAAGGTTATGATTACAAAAAAAGGAATTTCTGAATTTGAATTGTATGATAAACAAGCAATGATTGATAAATATGGATTTACGCCGGAGCAGTTTATTGATTACAAAGGGCTGATGGGGGATCAGTCTGACAATATACCGGGACTTCCCGGGGTTGGTGAAAAGACTGCGCAAAAACTTATTTTGCAGTTTGGAAACGTAGAAAACCTTTTAAAAAATACAGAAGAAATCAGCAATGCAAAACTGCGAACCAAGATTGAAGAAAATGCACAACTGGCGATGATGAGCAAACGCTTGGCTACCATTTGTACTGAGGTTCCGATCGATATTAATTTTTCAGAATGTTTCATGCAAAAGCCGGATTATGAGAAACTGATGGAGCTTTATCACAAACTGGAATTTAACAGCTTGATAAAAAAACTTTCACAAGAAGGTGTTTCTGTCAGCATAGAACAGGAAGGTTCAAACAATCTGGAAAAACCCGCATTAAAAGAAGTTCATTTCATACAGACTATTGATAAAAAAGAGGATATGGAGTTCATAAAGAAAGCGTTTGAAAAAGAATCTACTGTTTATTTAAAAATATTCACTGATAATAATCGCAGAGAGAAGCCGATTGTTTATGGGATTTCTCTATTGACTGGAGATGAGTTCTTTTATCTTTGTACAGAAAAAGAGGGCATTTTGGAAGCATTCATTGAACTATTGAATACATGCTCTCTTAAATTTGCCGGACATCAGCTACAAACAGAGTACTATGCGCTTTTATCCAATGGCCTTTCTGCTCATTGTCTCGATACTGCTTTTGATAGTGCAATCGCACAGTATTTATTAGAACCAACGAGAAGCAAATATGAATTAAAGACCATATTGTTTGATTATGCGCAGCAGGAAATTCCAGATGAAAAAGAATTCTTATCTAAAAATGGTCAAATGGATCTTTTTTCAGATCAAATAAAAAAATATCAAGAATACGGAGCAAAATGGTGTGCAGCAGTTGCTTGTATAGAGCAGATTATAAAAGAAAAACTTTCTGCTGAAGAATTAAATGAAGTCTTTTATGAAATTGAACTGCCCTTAATTACGGTATTGGCATCTATGGAATATCAGGGAATGGCCATTCATAAAGAAACTCTTCTGGAAACGAGTGGTCATATCAGCGGACAAATACAAGAATTAACTGATAAAATTCACGAATTGGCAGGAGAAGTTTTTAACATCAACTCACCGAAACAATTAGGTGTTATCTTATTTGAGAAATTACAACTAAAAGGGGCGAAGAAAACAAAGACAGGATATGCTACGGGTGCGGACATCCTAGAACGATTATTGGAAGAACATCCAATTATCCCTTTGATTTTGGAATATCGCATGCTCACGAAACTAAACAGCACTTACATCGAAGGGATTTTGCCCTTGATTGATTCAAAAGGAAAGCTCCATGCGCATTTTCAGCAAACAGTGACTGCGACAGGGAGAATCAGCTGTACGGAACCAAACTTGCAAAATATCCCAATCCGTCAGGAATTAGGGAGAAAATTGCGTAAAGCATTCGTACCGGAGAGCGATGCGTTTACTTTAGTTGGTGCAGACTATTCACAAATTGAACTTCGAGTTTTAGCACATATGTCGGAAGATCCGACTTTAATTGAGGCCTTTAATGAAGGAGACGATATTCATAGGATTACAGCAGCAAAAGTTTTTGGAGTAGCAGAAGAAGATGTAACCAGCTTGCAAAGAAGCAACGCAAAGGCAGTGAATTTTGGTGTGATATATGGAATGAGCGGATTTGGCCTTTCTTCAAACCTCAATATCAGCAGAAAAGAAGCAGAAAAATACATTGATGAATATTTCAAAAAGTATACTAGAGTAAAAACATTTATGGATGAACAGGTTGCATTGTGTAAAGAAAATGGTTATGTGACTACGATAAAAAATCGTCGCAGAAATATTCCCGAAATTAATGCCAGCAATTATATGGTACGTCAATCCGGTGAACGTTTGGCGATGAACTCTCCGATACAGGGCAGCGCGGCCGATATTATTAAGATTGCAATGATTAAGGTTCATAATGAGCTTATCAACAAACAAATGAAATCCAGTCTAATTCTGCAGGTGCATGATGAATTGATTCTACAGGCACACAAGGATGAATTAGAGCAGGTAAAACAGTTACTGGCAGAGAATATGGAGAACGCTGTGAAAATGCATGTGGTCTTGTCTGTAGATTTAAATACAGGAGATAACTGGTATGATTTAAAATAGAGATTGAGGTAGTCTTTAAATGAAAGTGATTGGACTTACAGGCGGAATCGGTTCCGGAAAATCAACGGTCTCAGATTATTTGAGAAATAAAGGAATAACCGTATTAGATGCAGATCAGATTGCAAGAGAAATCGTACTTCCCGGAAAGGAAGCTTTAAAAGAATTGCTTGCTTATTTCGGAGAAGAAATCTTGCTTGAAAATGGTTTGTTGAACCGTAAGAAGCTTGGAAAGATTGTATTTTCAGATCCAGATAAAAAATTAAAGTTAGATCAAATTATGCATGATAAAATACGCAGCCAAATATTAAAAAAATTACAGGATGAAAGCAGTCAAGGTGCACCCTACATTATTCTCGATGCTCCATTACTGCTTGAAACTGGAATGGATAGAATAGTAGATCAGATATGGATTGTAGAGATGCAAGACACGCTTCGAATCAGCCGAGTCATGAAACGAGACAATTTAACTGAGGAAGAAGTAAAGGCTCGCATTTCTCAGCAAATGAGCACAGAGGAAAAAAGAAAAAAAGCACATAGTATTATTGATAATTCTTCCGATTTGGAAAATTTATACGCACAAGTGGATCAATTGCTGGCAAATTTATAAACCGTTAAAAAAAGATATATTGGAGAATGAAATGTTTAAAAAAAAGCTTTTATTTATTTTAGCAATTTTATTGGGATGTACCAGTATTACCGCTTGCAGCAAGGCGGTTCCTTTTTTATCAAATTCCGATGAAGAGCAAGCTCAGGTAACGACCTCCAATGAAGTAAAGGTTCCCATTCATAAGATCCGATCCTTGAATCCTTTGAATACAGCGGATGAAGATGCTTATTATATTAACAAGTTAATTTATGAGGGGCTTTTTGCTTTAGATGAAACGTTACAAGCTGTACCGGTACTAGTCTCCTCCTATGAGTATAATCAAGAAAAGGCATCACTTACAATCCACCTTAAAAATGGAGTGAAGTGGCACGATGGCACGAATTTTACCGCAGATGATGTGAAATACAGCATCAATTCTTATTTATCTGCTAGTTATTCTAGTACGTTTTTATATAAGAATTCAATTAATAAAATAAAGTCGGCAGCAGTTAATGGGAGTCAGTCTATAACCATTACATTCAAATCAGCAAAAGATATGGCCGTTGAAAACTTAACGTTTCCAATTATGCCAAAACCGTCATCGAAAAAAGAAAAGAGTATGCAAACAGCAACAACCGATTTTAAGCCGATTGGAACCGGTCCTTATAAAATTAAGGAGATTAATGGAGTTCAAGAAATTATTTTGGAAGGCTTTTCGGGATATCATGCCTCACCAGTACCGAGTAACGTATTAACATTTCGAGTTGTTCCAGATCAAACAGATGCGATCAATTTATTTGAGATACAGGATTTGTCCATTGCTTTTTCAAAAGAGATTAACCGTGATACTTTTTTAAATAACAACGATGCACATTCCATTCCTTTTCCATCAAATGAAATTGAGTTAGTAGGATTCAATGTAAATAAATTAACGGATAAGACGGTGCGTAAAGCAATTGCATATACGATTAATGCAGAAGAAATCATGGAAACAGGCTATTTCCGAAGCGGTGTACTGAATGATTCTCTTTATTATCCTGGATATTTGGGAAGTGACGAGAAAGAAAATTTACTAAAGGTTGATTATGAGAAAGCAAAAGAGCTTCTTACGAAAGCAGGCTATATCGATCGAGATGGAGATGGAATTCTCGAAGATACAAATAATGAAGAACTTACCATTCAGCTTCTTGTAAATGCAGATAACTCTTCTAGAAAAGTTGCAGCACAAACAATAAAAACAGGGTTGGAAAAACTAGGGATTCGTGTACAGATTGAAGAGAAAAACTGGGATGCCTATCAATCAGCTTTATCGAATAAAAATTATGATATTTATGTAGGCGGATATCGGATTGCAGAAACTTTTGATCTGCGCTTCTTACTGCATTCACAGCACTCCAATCCAGCTGATTATTCTAATACTAAGCTAGATACACTGCTTGATAAGATGCAGTCCGGTGTTACAGAAGAGCAGCGCAAAAATACATTTTCACAAATAAAAGAGATTTTAAGTGAAGATATGCCGTATTATTGTCTTTTTTATAAAACGTATGGTGTGAGTGCTTCCAGTGGCTTAAAGGGTGAAATTACTCCGACTTTTTTTGATATATATCGTGGTTGCTCTGAATGGCGATGTGAATTCAGCTATTAAAAAAACTTTACATTAACTATAAGATATGATAGTATGTATATCGTGGTAAAACACGATATGCGGTCGTGGCGGAATCGGCAGACGCGCACGGTTGAGGGCCGTGTGGGTAACACCGTAAGGGTTCAAGTCCCTTCGACCGCACCAAAAAAAGTCATGTATGAGGATTTACCTCACACATGACTTTTTCGTTTTATGAAGAAAAGCAGAATGTAATTATTTTAAATATTATTGCGTTATACATAGGCAGGACGCAGCGGATTAGTTATATAAATATAATATTGTTAGTAATCAAATGAAAGAAGGGCTTATAGTGAACACAAACGTCTCGATCAGGATGGCAACGGAGGCGGATGCAGAAGAAATTTTAAAAATTTATTCCCCTTATGTTACAGATACTGTTATCTCTTTTGAATATGAGATCCCATCTATTACTGAGTTTTCACGGCGAATCAAGGACACTCTGCAGATGTATCCCTACATCGTAATATTGGAAGAGAAGCACATTGTTGGATATGCATATGCATCGGCATTTAAAGGACGTGAGGCATATAATTGGGCTGCTGAAACCACCGTCTATCTGAAGCAAGATTGCAGGGGGAAGGGTTTAGGCAAAAAGCTATATCTTACTTTAGAGGATATCCTTAGACGTCAGAACATTATCAACTTGAACGCCTGCATTGCATATACCTCTGTTAAAAATGTGTATCTCAGTAATACAAGCGCGATTTTCCATGAACATTTAGGGTATTCAAAGGTAGCTCACTTTACAAAATGCGGTTATAAATTTGGCAACTGGTATGATATGATCTGGATGGAAAAGATACTTGGAAGACATCCAAACGTGCCTGATCCGGTCATTCCAATAACAGAGATTCAAGCATTATAAACATGACTCCATGTGTGAGTTAAGAATATGTATAAAAATAATTTGTAAAATTGAGATTTGAGGAGGGATAAAATGACAAATAAAGACATTGTAAAATATTTCTACGAGACAATCATTTCTGAAAATCGACTTGAAGAACTGTCAAAATACATATCTGAAGATTGTGTTTTGAAAATTGGAGAAAAAATAATACCAATTGGATTGCGAGGCATGAGAGAGCATCTTGCAGATGTAAAAAAGACCTATCCTGATTATACGATGAAAATGATTCGCCAATATTCTGATGGTGATTTTGTAATTTCTGAATTCATTATGGAAGGAACACATAAGGGGGAATGGATTGGGATAAAGCCCACAAATAAAAAATTGGCTTTCACAGGAGTAGACATAGATAAGATTGTAGATGGTAAAATTGTTGAGCATGGCGGTGCAGTAAATACGTTTGACACCTTATTTGAACATCATTTAATCCAACCTGTATAAATTGAAAATTTTACTAGAACTTTAGGCATAACACAAAGCGACTTAACTAAAGTTTCATCTGAGAACATTTACTGCTCAGCTTAAGATGAAAATAGGAGACGGTATGGATATTAAGACAAAAAGTTTAAAAAATGTTATTAATGTATTGATTCTCATTGCAATCTTTACTCTTGCCTCATGCAGTCCGGCAAAAGGAGAAGATTCGGATTCTGCAAATAATATACCGGATATGCATCTTAATAAAACACGTTGCAAAGCAGAGAAGTTGCTGAGTAGCATGACATTAGAGGAAAAAGTTGGTCAGCTATTTATGATTCGTCCAGATTCACTTAATCCAAATTTGACAGCAGAGCAAATCAGCGATGTTTCAAATTATGATGTAACAGAATTGAGCAGTCAAATGACTGAATCATTACAGCAATACCATGCTGGTGGCATTGTAATTTTCCAAAAAAATATTTTATCACCTATCCAATTGACTCGGTTTATTGATGAAATGCAGGGTGAAAGCAAAATCCCATTATTTGTAGGAATTGATGAAGAAGGCGGCCCTGTGTCTAGAATTGCAAATTCAAAGGAATTTGACGTAACGACGTATGAAAGCATGGCCCAAATTGGAGCGATGGAAGACAGTGAGAGTGCAAAAAATGTAGGCTTTACAATCGGGTCTTACTTAAAACAATATAAATTTAATTTAAATTTTGCTCCGGTTGCTGATGTGAATACAAATCCCAAAAATATTGTGATTGGAAATCGCTCTTTTGGCAGTGATCCCATACTTGTAGCAAAAATGGTGTCGGCAGAAATTGAGGGATTTCATAAAGCTGGAATTATGAGCTGTATAAAACATTTTCCCGGTCATGGTGATACTACAGGCGATACGCATAAGGGATTTGTATCCACAGAAAAGACATGGGAAGAATTAAAAGAATGCGAGCTGATTCCGTTTATGAGTGCTTCCAAAGATGCAGATATGATTATGATTTCACATATTACGGCACCGAACGTGACTTCTGATGATCTACCATCTTCACTTTCCAATGAAATGATTGAGGAGAAGCTGCGAGGAGAAATGAACTATAATGGAGTCGTTATTACTGATTCAATGGCAATGGGAGCAATTACACAAGAGTATACAACTAATGCTGCTGCCGTTAAGGCTATTTTAGGTGGAGCTGATATTATCTTGATGCCTGAAAATTTCAAAGAAGCTTACGAGGGAATTTACAGCGCGGTCAAAGGCGGAAAAATCAGTGAGAAGCGAATCGATAAAAGTGTATTGCGTATCTTGTCTTTAAAAGAAAAATATGATTTACTAAAGTGAGTCTGTTTTGTAAAAGAAAGGAAAGCTAGAATTCTATGAAATATTATCCATGCCATATTAACATTAACGAAGCAGAGGGGTATGTTTTTACGACAGGAGTTGAATTCCGAGTGTTTATCAATGCATTACCGCAAATTCCGAACGGGATTTTAATGCTGAAGGGGACTCCTGAAAACGCACAATTTGATCTTCATACATGTCTTGAATACATCTCTCAAGAAGATATGCCTTTGTTTCTTTCGGAGGATGTATATAATTACGGTGACTTCTGCTGGGCAGATTTCCAATCGGAAGGTGATCTTAATAAAATAACAGATGAAGAACTTTCAGAGCTGTTGTTTGCTGCACATTTGAAGAAGCCGTTGACAAAGAGCTTTTTTCCGTCTCTAAATAATGAATATTTGTACCTTTGCCATGATGATGAATATTGGGTAAAGATATATATGAGAGATGTGAAAGCTTATAAAACGGTCATTGAGCAAAAAATTCGATCTGTATTTATGGGTCGCAAAAGGAGTATGACACCAATTCCTGATGATATATTAAGCGAACTTTATCATTTTTTCATTGGCGGAGGTACATTCGATTTTGAAAACTGTACGGTATCCTCCATTCATACAGGAGTTCGAATGTATCCAGCTAAAAATGTAGGCCTCTGTGAGGATAATATTCACAAATCATTGGATCGACAGCGTAATATAATGGGAATCGGGCGGTATTTGGAATACAATCCAAAAACAAAAAAATGGGCACTGTTGTAAGTTATATTTATGGAGAATTTCAATCAGACTGCCCAAGGAGAAACTGCAACTCAAAATGGAGGAGGGAAGATGAACGGACAAAATAGAGCGAATGTTAAAATTGGTACAAAAGTAAAAATTATATTAAAAGCGGACCAGAAAACTGGAAAACTTACAGAGGGAACAGTCGAAAAAATATTGACTAACAGTGCTTTTCACCCACATGGTATCAAAGTAATGTTAACAGATGGACAAGTGGGAAGAGTTCAGGAATTAATTTAAATTCATTAAGATGTTCTTTCTGCAGAAAGAACTTATGCAGTGATATTAAAAGAAGTTCTGAACTTTCCATTCTTCATATAATTGGTTTAAACGATAAACAGAGAATTTAAATAATAAGAGGGAGGAATTGATTAATGAGTGATTG
The DNA here is from genome assembly GCF_035621135.1 of Sinanaerobacter sp. ZZT-01. Lineage (NCBI taxonomy): Bacteria > Bacillati > Bacillota > Clostridia > Peptostreptococcales > Anaerovoracaceae > Sinanaerobacter > Sinanaerobacter sp. ZZT-01. Next base: position 2,956,123 of record NZ_CP141728.1, on the reverse strand, counting down.
GTTTACAATAGATCAGATTGACAAAGATACATACATTATTAGTGAGTATCGGCATTGGGAGGAAACGCATTGCTATTTACTTAATGGTTCTGAGCGCAGCCTTTTGATTGATACAGGGTTGGGTATCAGCAATATTTATGACGAGGTAATCAAGTTAACGGACAAGCCGGTTACAGCGGTGGCAACGCACGTTCATTGGGATCATATTGGTGGACATAAGTATTTTCCTGATTTTTATGCTCATAAGGATGAGCTGAATTGGCTAAATGGAGAATTTCCACTTACTATAGAGCAGATTAGGGAAATGGTCATCGACCGATGTGATTTACCGGAAGGTTATGATGTTAACACCTACGATTTCTTTCAGGGTACGCCAATAAAATTGTTGAGCGATCATGATACGATTGATCTTGGTAATCGTTCCGTTTCTGTGTTGCATACACCCGGCCATTCACCCGGACATATGTGTTTTTTTGAAAAAGAACGAGGGTATCTGTTTACAGGTGATTTGGTTTATAAAGACACATTATTTGCATACTATCCGTCTACTGATCCGGAAGCTTATCTTTTGTCTTTAAAAAAAATTGCGAAACTCCCAGTAAAGAATGTATTTCCTGCCCATCACACGTTGGATATTGGACCTGAAATACTTATTCGAATGAGGGATGCATTCGAACAATTGAAGGCAGAGGGTAAACTACATCATGGAAGCGGGATCTTTAAATATGGTGATTGGGGCATATGGCTTTAATCCCTTCAATGATGTTTAAAACAGTACTTGTATTTTGATGTTGTATACAAGTCCCCAGCTGGTTTTAGTTTCAGCTCCACCTGATCTTTATGAAGGTGCAGGTATCTTCGTCTACACTTACAGCACTGGATTATAAGATGCAACATGTTTTTCAAAATGAACAATTTAATTCTGAAATTCTTGATGTGCCGAATGTTTTAGTGTATGTATCTTGCAGCCATGATACACCGATACAAGTTCTTAATAAAATTACATCTAAAATAAAGAAGCATGTTCAATCAGAAGTACAGATCAAAGTGGGATGTGGAATGTGCGATGAAGAAGATTTCATACAGCTCTATATAGTTGGAAGCAACTAAAGTTCAGGCTTACAGGATAAAGTTCATTGCATATAGAAAGAGATGAATTATGGAAGAATTAAATGATTTTGATATACCATATCTGGAAAACAAGTTATTTAGTAAATGGAAAGAAGAGCGAAATTATGCTTATTTTGTAAAAGATGGAGTGGTGAATCCACAAATATGGAAAAAGCAAAAGATTAAGATTACATTTGTACTAAAAGAAGCAAATTGACATGCAACTTTTAAAAAATGGTATGAAGATATGTGTATCATAGCAGAAAATCTGGTGCGTTGATAAACTTCTCTATTTTTTTAAGATGGATAAACCTGTTCGGAAAACTTATAGTTTTTAGGTGTCAAGCCAGAGGAACAACATTTGATACAACGCCGTCAGAGCGCAGAAATGCGATTCGATAAGGAGATGCATATGAGAATTGAGAAAATAGAAGCTGACAAAAACCGCGATGCCCTGTTACTCATAAAAAGAACATTTATGCAATATGAAGCTGCGGATTTTTCTGAAAAAGGGGTAAGCTCTTTTATGAAAATTCTAGATGATAAAGATTTTATTAATGAAATTGAAATGCTTGGTGCATACATTAACAGTGACCTTGTGGGCATGATTGCAACTAGAAACAACAGAAAACATATCACTTTATTCTTTGTAGATAGCAATTATCATAGGCAGGGAATTGGAAAAGCACTTTTTAACCGAGTACTTCAAAATAATAATAACGATAAAATAACGGTTAATTCATCACCTTACGCTGTCTCTGTGTATCTGCACTTAGGATTTGCTGCTGATTGCGAAGAATGCCTTGCGGATGGCATTCGTTATGTACCAATGACGTACACAAAAGAAGCAGTTATTGAGTAAGGGAGAAGAACGAGCATGAAACTAATTCACTTATCTGACCTTCATCTTGGAAAGCGTGTCCATGAATTTTCTATGTTAGAGGATCAAAAATATATATTGGATCAAATCATCAAAATCATTGATAATGAAAAGCCTGACGGGGTTATCATTGCAGGAGATGTGTATGATAAAACCGTCCCGCCTGCTGAGGCAGTTCAGCTGTTTGATTCTTTTCTGGTCTCTCTTTCTCTGCGAAATCTTAAAGTATTTGTAATCAGTGGAAATCACGATTCAGCTGAACGAATTTCGTTTGGCTCACGTTTAATGGATAAAAGCGGTATCTATTTAGCACCTGTATATGATGGCAAAGTCGAACCAATCGTTTTATCAGACCCCTATGGTGAAGTAAATATTTATATGCTTCCATTTCTGAAACCTTCTCATGTAAAACGATTTTATGAGGAAGAAGAGATTACATCCTACACCGATGCAATTTCTATTGCCGTTCAGAACATGTCTGTGAATGAGACGGAACGCAATCTCCTTATTACGCATCAGTTCGTTACAGGAGCGTCTCGTTGCGATTCTGAGGATATTTCTGTAGGTGGTTCCGATAATGTGGATGCTGCAGCTTTTAAGGGTTTCGATTATGTGGCTTTGGGACATCTTCACAATCCGCAAAATGTGGGAAGTAATACGGTTCGATATTGTGGCACTCCGTTGAAGTATTCTTTTTCGGAAGCCGATCGGAAAAAGGCAGTTACAGTTGTTACTCTTTGTGAGAAGGGCAGTATTTTTATAGATACCATTCCATTAATCCCGAAAAGAGATCTGAAAGAAATAAGGGGAACGTATACAGAAATTACCCAAAGAAGCTTTTATGAAAAAACCAGTTACCGGGAGGACTATGTACATATTACCTTAACCGATGAAGAGGACATTCCCGATGCAGTCGGAAAACTGCGTACAATCTATCATAACCTAATGAAACTGGATTACGATAATAAACGCACACGTTTTCATTTTGAGATTTTGGGAGATGACAGTGTCGAACAAAAAACACCACTAGAGCTTTTTTGTGAATTCTATGAAAAACAAAATAATCAACCGATGCGAGAGGAACAACAGTCATTTACTTCTGATATGATACGAAAAATTTGGGAGGACGAAATATGAGACCGCTTAAACTGACCATTTCTGGGTTTGGTCCCTATGCAGGAACTACGACGCTCGACATGGAAAAGATTGGACAAAGTGGCCTTTACCTTATTACAGGAGACACCGGCGCAGGAAAAACAACTATATTTGATGCCATCACTTATGCCCTATATGGGGAGGCGAGCGGGGGCAGTCGCGAAGTTTCGATGCTGCGTTCCAAATATGCTGAAATAAATACGCCGACTGAGGTAGAGCTTATTTTTGAGTACAGAAAAAAAAGATATCGAGTGAAGCGAAACCCGGAATATGAGCGTCTTTCAAAACGAGGGGAAGGAACAACAACTCAGAAAGCAGAAGCTGAATTGATTTACCCTGACGGGCTGGTAATTACCAAAACAAAGGAAGTGACTGCTGCCATTATTGATATTATGGGGATTGATTATCATCAGTTTTCACGCATTACCATGATTGCACAAGGTGAATTCCTTAAGCTTCTGCTTGCATCGACTGAAGAACGAAAATCTATATTTCGCCAAATTTTCCAAACGAAGCGATACCAGACACTGCAAGAACGGATCAAAGCAGAATCGGGTAGTTTAAAGAGTCAGTGTGAATCCCTTAAAAGTGGGATTAGTCAGTATGTTTCCGGCATTTGCTGCGAAGAGGATGATGAATTGTATGCGAAGTTTGAACAGGCAAAGGCAGGAGAGCTTACTTCAGAAGAGACGATCGCATTGATTGAAAAATTGATTCAAAAGGATTGTGAAGCGGAGAAGCAAAAGAAAAACATGCTTGAAAAAGTGGAAGAGCAACTAGCGGAAATTAGTACGCAGTTAGGAAAGGCAATTGCAATTGAAAAAGTGAAAAAAAACCTTTCCAGTACAGAAGAAATGCTGCTTCAAAAAGAAAAAGAAGAACAGCACTTATTTACGATATTGGAATCTGAGCAATCAAGACAAGCAGAGCATGAGCAGCTTAGTGAAAGAATAACGATGGTTCGCAGCCAGCTTCATCAATATGATGAATTGGATGCTTCAAAAGAAAAATTAGAACAGATGAATCGCACCTTTTTAGAAAAGAGCAAGTATCTGGATCAAAAAAAAGAAAAGTTAGAAGAAGAAATGCTGCAACTTATGGCCTTGAAAAAAAAGTTAAATAACCTAAAAGATTGTGAAACCTTGAAGGAAAAACTGATCAATCAATATGAGAATGAAAGGCAGCGGCTTGAACGTTTAAATGCACTCGCTAATAGCCTTAATAGCTGTATGAAATTAGAGAAAAAGCAAAAAGAGGCACAGGAAGAATACAGAGATGCTCTAGAAGTGGCAGAGCGTGCGCAACGAGACTATAGTAATAAAAACAGAGCTTTCCTTGATGAACAGGCAGGAATTTTAGCCGAGATGCTGCAAGAAGGAGAAGCATGTCCGGTTTGCGGTGCTGTGGAACATCCTTGTTTAGCCGTAAAATCCAAAGGTGCTCCTACCGAAGCAGAGCTTGAAAAAGCCAAGAAAAACAATGAGAAAATGCAGAAGAGAGCGGCTGATGCAAGTACAGCGGCAGGAGAACTTTCCGGTCAAATTTTTTCAAAGAAGTCTGAGATTGAAAAGAATTGCACGGATCTTATTGGTGTGTATAATTATGATGCAGTTCCAGAACGACTTTCACATGCTTTGGAGAAAGCAGAAGCAGCGATTGCAGACTTTGAAGAGAAGATTTCGATAGAAGAGAAAAAGGTTAAAGAAAAAATTAAGATTGAAAATGAGATTCCGATAGGAGAGACGAAAATCAGAGAATGGGAAGATGAAATATCGGGTCTAGACAAGTATACTTCTACACTTTATGCAGAAATCGAGAGCATGACTGCTGTATGGAAAAAGCAATCGTCGAAATTAGAATATGAAAGTAAATCTGATGCAGAAAAGATAATCCAAGAGATGAAAAGGAAAAGAACAGCAATGGAAAAAGCGCTGGAGCTTGCACGAAGAGAGCATCAGGAAATGAAATCTCAGATAGACGGATTGCAAGGGAAGATTCGGGCACAAAAAGAACAACTTAAAGATGCGGACTGTATTGATATTAATTTAGAAAAAGAAAAACAGGCGGCATTGCTTCTAGATAAGCAATCTCTAAATCATATTTTGACTGCGCTCACTTCCCGAAGCAGCAGCAATCATTCAGCTCTTCATAACATCCATCGACAGAGCAGAGAACTGGCTCGGCTGGAAACTAGATGGGGATGGGTAAAATCCCTTTCAAACACGGCAAACGGAAATATAAGCGGAAAAGAAAAAATCATGCTGGAGACTTATATACAGATGACCTACTTTGATCGGGTTATCGCTCGCGCAAATACGAGATTTATGAAAATGTCCAGCGGTCAATATGAACTGAAGAGAGGAATCGAAGCAGACAACAACCGGAGTCAAAGCGGACTTGAATTAAATGTGATTGATCATTACAACGGGACAGAGCGCAGTGTCAAGTCTTTATCGGGAGGAGAATCTTTTAAAGCATCGCTTTCACTAGCCCTTGGACTTTCAGATGAAATTCAGTCCTACGCAGGAGGAATCTGTTTAGATTCCATGTTCGTCGATGAAGGATTCGGTTCTTTAGACGAGGATTCATTGCAGCAAGCAGTTAAAGTACTGGCAGGCCTTACGGAAGGCAAGCGACTTGTCGGTATCATTTCCCATGTAAATGAACTTAAGGAAAAGATCGATAAACAAATTGTCATAACGAAAGAAAAATCCGGCGGAAGTCGGGTGACGATTCTTTCCTAAATTTCTTTACTTTTTTCCATACATATTTCATAGGTACGTTACGTGTTTATTTACGCTGTGTAACACAAAGATATTGTTAATCGAAATTTTCAATTACTATCTGCCCCGCATAGGTTAATGCAATGCTGCCAAATTCTATGAAGGGAATATCAAATAAGAAGTCCTCGTTCTCTTTTCCTTGTGCTACAGACCGGAGCGAGCGCTACTGATTCTAAATGGCTTGACTTGCTGCTTTTCAATATAAAGCGGGCCAAAGGTAAATAAGGAATCTGTGCTAATTGTTTTAGGAATTCCGTTTCTTCTTCCGATATTTGCATTTTTTTTTGATGATGTCCGCAATTACATCCACAGCAACTATGCTCGTTTTCGTAAGTGCTTTCATGGTTGCTTTGGCAGCAGCAGCCTTTTTGTGTGGTATTCATAATATAATCCTTTCTATTTAAGCAGGTAATTCAAAACTAATTCTTAATAATTATTAAATTTAAAGTTAGCTTAAACTAACAATCTAAATAGAATAGCATAGGATAGTTAGGTTGTCAATAAGCTGTGTAATACGCAGAGTGTTCTTTCATTGAAAGGGGAATTGAAAGCTAGTTTGACAAGCGAGTAAGAAAATGAGATACTGAATATAAATAAAATAGTAAAGTTTATGTTCCATCAGTAGAAAGTTGCTGATGGCTAAGATGGAACTCCGGTGCAAATCCGGGACGGTACCGCCGCTGTAAGTGAGGAATCCAAGCCGCAGCTATGGAAAGTAGCAACCACTGAGTAAAACTTGGGAAGGTCGGCAAAGGGTGATGATACACGAGTCAGAAGACATGCATAAGTTTTAAGCGCAGGAAGCTATGGTAAACAAATTGTATTGTAGTGTGTAATGTGCATAAATAGATCCAGTTAAAAACGGAACTGTGACTTTCATCTAGTCACAGTTTTTTTATGCTACAACATGACTTGTCGATAAGCTGTTTCTACATAATTGGGCAGAAGTTTTAATATGATCTGCATAAAGCGGAGCCTTTGTAAATCGAAATTTTCGATTTCATTCTATTCACTTTTTTATGATATAAAATAAATGGAGGATTCTAGTATGAACATTCAGTGGTTTAAAAATCCGGATAACATTGTGTATGCGGAAACAGACAAGGTTGTTCCGGCCTTGTCAAAGGAAACAGGAATTTCCGACTTAGGAAATAAGCTTAAGAGCTTTCAGCGCAACCCCAGTCCGGAAGGGCTGACCCTTCGAGGGACAAAAAGAGTTTCAGTTAAACTTTTTATTCCGAATCAAACGTTTGATGAGAGATTAGAGATGGGAGATAATGTTTGGATTTATATGGGTGAAACAAGAGAGTGCTATTGTGTTTATACTCCATGGGAGACAGCAGCTGACTGAAGCCGGGCGAATGTAAAAAGAAATATGGAATATTTAACAAAAAAATCTATAAGACCGCATTTTTTTATTGTGGTCTTATTTTTTTATTCTCTGATTTCATTTACAGTAAAAGATTTCTTTAGGACATAAAGAGAACATATCGGTATAATAAGATATACGGCAGAAGGAGGTAATGAGATGACCTATAAAATATTATTGGTAGAGGATGAATTAAAAATGCAGAATATCATAAAAGACTATTTTGAAGTAAAAGGCTGCAATCTAGTTTGTGCAAATAATGGATTGCAAGCACTGGAAGTTCTTTCTTTGCAAGAATTTGATCTCATCTTGCTCGATGTAATGATGCCAAAGCTGGACGGATTTTCTTTATGTAAGAAGGTACGAAGAGACTCGGAGGTTCCCATTATTTTTTTAACTGCCAAGACAGACGAAGAAGATAAGCTTTACGGATATGAGCTCGGAGCAGATGACTATGTTACAAAACCGTTTTCACTTGCAGTCTTATTTGCAAAGTCCACTGCACTTATAAATCGAACTGCAGGCAGGGTAGTTAGTGAGAAGCTTCAGGCAGGAGGGATTACCATTTATCCTGAAAGAAAAGAGATAAAAATCGATGACAATTATATTAATCTACCCAATCTAGAGTATAAGATATTACTTTTTTTTATTAGAAATGAAAAACGGATAGTAACCAGAGAGCAGCTGTTGAATCAGGTATGGGACCATGCTTTTGATGGGAGCGACCGTGTTGTGGACAGTCATGTGAAAAAGCTGAGAAAAGCGATTAAGCCATACGATTCTTATATAAAAACAATTGTAAAAACAGGATATAAATTTGAGGTGAACCATGAAAAATAGATATGAAAAGAAAAATATATACGTGAGAACTTTAATTAGTCTCTTGATTTTTTATTTGATTACCATGATGATTTTTACCGTGATCTATGAGCAGATTGTAGTGTCAAGAACTGCCTTTGTTAATACCAACAAATTAAGCAATGCAGTGTACATGGCCCAGAAAAGTATGTTCGAATACGAAGCCGATCCCAGCTTGGTAAATCGTTATGCGATTTCAAAAATCTGCAATTCGATTGCAAGCAGTATGGGAGAGCCGCTTTTATATGGAGCTTGTGCTATTTTTGATGAGAATAAAGACTTAATCAGTAAGAGTGGAGAATATCTTGTAATAAATGAGCATATTCAGACAGAATACGGCGACTGGACAACGCAAGCCTTTGGAATCTGCTTGGATGACTATATGAAACCTGACGAAATAAATGAGCTAGAACAGTATTGGCAGTATAGTCCACATTCCTTAGATGAGAAGGTAAAAACGGGCGATTTAGTAAAAGAGTATAAGATTACAGCGGATATATACATAAAGGATAATGAAATTGTTCCAAAGAAGATCATTGTGACAGAAGAAGAATATGAGATAAATGATATTACTTATACATCATTAGAAGATGGGAGTGGTTCGATAGCTTCTTCTTCCCGAAAATTAAATGAGCAATTGGAGAAAGAATATATCTTCCATCCGGAAAATATAGATGATTTTGAACTAAGAAACTTTATAGATTGTTCACTTGAAAATAGTTATACTGTGAAAAATGGATTAGACTATCTTCCTTTGTCAGATTCTGAGAATTTAAAAAAATCATCCTTAGCAAAAGCAGCAGCAGATCCTTCCGTACTGAATCCTATCAACTTAAAGGATCGTTACGTTTACAATTATGCAGAAGGGTTTTTGCAGGTTAAGGTAACCGATATTTGCTATTTTAAAGACAGAGAAATCATGGATGGGAAGGGTTTCTATTTTGTAGTGGAAGGGGTCTTTAACCCTTGGCTATATACTTTTAAATCCCTAGTTTTGGTTTATTTATCCTCGTTCCTCTTACTCCTGTTTACGTGGATATTTCTGTCACGCAAGCTTTGGGAAATTTACAAAAGACAAGAGGCACTTGAAGTGAACAGACGCAGGTTTACGGATGCAATTGCACACGACTTGAAAACACCGGTAGCACTTATCAGTGCCTATACAGAAGCGCTAAAGGAAAATATCAATTTTAAAAAAGACGAATATCTGGATGTCATTGCAGGAGAAGTGCAGAGGATGGATCATATGATAATGGAAATGCTGACATTATCTAAACTGGAATCTGGAGTGCAGTCACTTCATTTAGAAAAAATAAAGATGAATGATCTTATAAAACAAGAGAGTTTAAAATACAATCGGATGCTTATGGAAAGAGAGATTTTGTTGCATATAGAAGAAAATGACTTATTCATCTTAACGTGTGACAGCGTGCAAATGACAAAGGTTCTTCATAATCTTTTCTCAAATAGCCTGCGTTATTGTATAAAAGGGGGAGAGATAACCGTAAGAATAGAGAAATCAGGGTTTCAAATAGAAGATACGGGCGAGCCAATTCCGGAGGAAAAAATGGATCATATTTGGGAACCATTTTACAAGGCGGAAGAATCGAGAAAAAGGGATGAGAGTGAAGCGGAGAATATTGAGGGGACCGGTTTAGGACTCGCAATCGTAAAACAAATACTGGATATGCATCATCTCCAATATGGAATTATGAATACACAAACAGGCGTTTCTTTTTGGATTAGCGAAGAGCGCAGATGAAAAACTTTAATCGAAATTTCTGAATCTTATGGAAATAATATTTTAACAGTATATAATAAACGTATTAAGCCAATTGAGAAAACGAATTAGGAGAATCCAGCAGGGTTTTAATTCATAATACCGATTGGTTATCAAAACAATTTAGCAAATGAAGGAAGTGTGAATGATTGAAAAAGGAGGATTTGATGATGGCTAAATTAGTTGATTTTAAATGTCAATATGCTGATTATCGGGGAATTACACCTGAGTACGCAGCTTCCCTAGGAATGAAGCTACCAGATTTATACTTGCATGCTGAAGATATGGTAAAACTAGCTCTTCAAATTAAACAAGAAAGAAAAAGCAGTTTTTGTAAACTTCCCTTTGACACTTGTGTAGAAGCTGAAAATTTGGGAGGGATGATTAAATATGATGAATCTCCGCTTGGTCCTCGAAAAAGTGTAGATTGTTTAAAAGAAACGGAAGAATTTTTGACTTTGCCTGGAATGGACCCATCAAACGGAAGAATGGCAGAGCTTTTAAAAGCTTGTAGGATATTGACCGAACAAGGTGAAACGGTTGCCTTAGAAATAAGAGGAATATTTGACATGCTTAATTCCTTAATGGACATTCAAAAGGTTTTTATGACATGTGTGGCGAAACCAGATCTTATGAAACAGGTATGTGAAAAAGCAAAAACAGATTTAATTACCTATTTTCTTGCGGCTGAAAAAGCGGGATGCCACTTATTTTTTTATTCGGATTCATCTGGGGGAGTTAATATCATTGGTCCGAGATTTGCGAAAAAAATCGTAGATTGGTTTACATACCCTCTCATCAAAGAGTTGGAACGTGTACTTTCAAAAGAGAGCATTGTGCACATGTGTCCGAAAATTGCATTCATGCTTACTGGTTGCAGCAAGGCAAAATGGAAAGAAGAAACGATTGAAGGAGAAACCGATTATTTGTCAGCTTATCAAAACAACCCGACTGTAAGATTTACAGGTCAAAAATGCAACAGGGAATTAAATGTTGCAGCAAAAAGAAAGATTTTTCATTTAACTGTTAAGTAGTAAAAAAATCCGTCATGAAACGATAAAAACATATCGCATGGCGGATTTTTTCTCTATTTTATAATTGAACTTCTTCAAATTTCCCCTTCATATCAGCGATTTCGGCAACCGGATCTTTCATGTATATCATACCGAGTTTCTGGCCGGTGGTGTCGTTATAAATCTGTTTCAACATAGGCATTGTTTCAAATGCAGCGGAAAGAACTTCCGAATTATCATCAACGATTACTTCACCACGAATCCGGATCCACTCATTGTCTTTAGAGGATGTACAAATTTCAACGTGAGGATTTTTCAATATTTGCTGAAACGTTTTCTTATGTTTTCCAATTGCAAAATAAAGTTTTCCTTCATATACCATGAAAAAACCAAACGGTCTTACCTTTGGAAGCCCTTCTTCTACCGTAGCAAAATAAAAAACTGGATTTTCTTTTAAAAATTGAATAACTTTTTCCATTTCAATCTCCCTTTCTTTACTCCATTTCATTTATTGATTAGAATAATTTTACTTCAATTTTTTTAAAATGACAAGTGAACAACCAGAAATGATATTTTCCGTAAATATATAAGAATTTACATATCATTTGTGAAAGAATGCAAAACGACAGCGATATACTTTAAAAGGAGGAAGATTTATGAAACATAATATGAAATCAGAATTAGCAATTTTAATTGATTGATGGGGGAATGGGTTGAAAGAGAAGGGGGAGAGACGGGACGTAACAAACGGGGAAACTAAAAAGCAAGCAAATTAAAACAGATTTTAACTGAATCCGTGATAAACGGATTCAGTTTTTTTATGTATTATTTGTAATCATGTCTTCATCTCATAGTTCCCGATTGTTCCGAAATCATAGGTTTTATTATATGCGGGATCATCCGAAATAAAATGAATGAGTACGGGGGCATCATTGAGATGTGGGTACTCTTCAAATAAAAATCGGTCTGCCTGACGCAATGCTTCTAGTGCAACCGGCATTTCATTATAAAAAATTGCGTTGCGTATTTTTGCATTTTCAATAACACCTTTTTGATCAACTAAAACAGATCCAATTAGAGTAGGTTTTCCTTCTCTCTTTTCCCAAGAAAGCCGTACTTCATCCCGAATTTCTTTGATCTTGTCTTCTGCATATTCTTCAGAGATCACTATGAATAATTCTCCTGTTATATCTGAGTGCGTTATGGTATATTTACGTGCCGCAATCGGCTCATATGGCGTCATCTTATTTCTATATTGTACAAATATTTTTTTTGGATTTATTTTGCTCAATTAATCACCTTCTTTTTACATTATATGAAAAACAAATTAGATCGTTCTTGAAAGAGACTGATGAGTCGATTACACATATGAACCTTATGTGAAATTTACATAGAAAATATATTATTTTTGCAATTTTTGATGAACTTATCCTTGTTATAAGAAAGGAGGGATAAGAGTAAAAAATAAGATATTTATTAATGCTTAAATAAAATATAAAAAATCTTTATGAATTATTATTATATTTTTGAAAAATATATAATAATAGATTATAATGTTAGAAGTTGTCGTAATAAAAATACTTTAAGTAAGGAACAGGTTATGTTTAACGAATCGATTAATAAATGTATAAGCACCAAAAAAAAGATTTTGGGCTACTTTTTGATAGCATTCTTAATTGCATTGACAGATTTTTTTGTGTATTCAGACGGAGGCTCACAATCAATATTTTCACATGTTATGTATTTTCCAATCTTATTAGCGGCGCTTATTGGAGAAATGAAGCTTTCATTCATGACTGCACTAATAGGAGGTATAACACTGGGTCCACTCATGTATAGGGATGTATCGACTCAAACTTCGCAAGAACCGAGAGAATGGGTTTTTCGCTTATTGATTTTCGTAATTATTGCAATTGTTTTTGGTTTTTTAGTTCAGCAAATTAAGCAGTATGAGATGAAAGAAATGGATCAGTTCTTTTTTAATGATGCCATTGGTTTAGCCAATGCCAATCAGCTAAAAGTTGATTTATCAAAAAGGATTGAAATGAAAGAACCTTTCTCTCTGATTGCCTTTCAAATTTCAAACATGGATCATATCAATCGATATGTTGATTACAGGGTCGGAGAAAAGTCTTTAAAAAAAGTAATACAGATGTTTTTGGATTTTGAAAATTTAGAGCTTGTTTATTTTATATGCAGTAATGAATTTGCCGTCATTCTGCCTAAGCGTAATGTAAAGGATACATATGAGCTTGCTTTAAAGTTTTTACAACGATTGATAGAACCGATTTCTATCAATGGCTTTTTAATTGAAATTATAATGAAAGCAGGGATTGTACATTGTCCTTCGCATAGTTGTCATCCTGATGAGCTATTTAGAAAAATGGAACTTGCATTGGATGAAGCACACGATTCCCTTGAACCGTATATTTATGATGAAGAAACGGAAAGAAAGAATAAAGAAAAATATGAAATACGCCTTTCTTTGCATGATGCCATTCCGAATGAGCAGCTTTTCCTTGTTTATCAGCCTAAAGTTAGTTTAAAGGAGAAGAAAATAATTGGTGTTGAAGCGTTGTTACGTTGGAAGCATCCTAAGAAAGGTTTTATTAATCCAGAAAAATTTATTGCCATTGCAGAAAATGTAGGCTTGATCAACGAAATCACAAAATGGGTTATTCAAAATACAATACAACAATTAACCTTATGGCAAAAAGAAGGAATTTTAGTAAATCTGGCAATTAATTTTTCTCCCAAAGATATGAAAAATAGTAATTTGGTGAATTTTTTGAAACAATCTGTGGAAAGATATAAAATAAATTCCCAATGGATTGAACTTGAAATAACGGAACGTGGGATTATAAAAAATATGGATTTTGTAAAAACACTGCTAAATGATGCTAGAAGTTGTGGATTTACAATTTCTATGGATGATTTTGGAACAGGATATAATTCATTGCTTAATTTAATTCAACTTCCTATCGATTATATAAAAATTGATAAGTTATTCATTGATCAAATTAAGGATGATGAGGACCCAATTGAATTAAAAAATATTATACAAATGGCACACAGATTAGGTATTCAGGTTATCGCTGAAGGCGTTGAAAATCGGAATCAATTAGAATGGCTTAAGGAAAATGAATGCGATTATATACAAGGCTACTATTTTAGTGAACCTTTGTTGCCGAATGACTTGGTGAAGTTTATCAAAAACTTTCCTATAAATTTAGGATGATGGGATTTCTTAAGCATAAAAAATCGAACCAGCATGTAGGATACAACAATAAATGAATCATGCTTTTTCTTAGAATATGAAGAAAGCTTTTACTTGAGGACAAGGATCTTTTGTATGCATTTTACAGAATTAATCTTTAGTTCTTGACAAATATAGTTGTTAAATGTATAATTCAAGATGTATACTAAATGTTCGATTGAGTTCACATGTTTTTGTAAGTCATTTGCTCGTTTTATGGTTTACAAAGATATGTGAACTTTTTAAATGTTTGGTTGCAATAATTTTAGGAGGTACTCATATGCATAATGGTACAGTAAAATGGTTTAACGCAGAAAAAGGATTTGGATTCATTTCAAATGATGACGGTAGTGATGATGTATTCGTACATTTCTCCGCTATCGTAGCTGATGGTTTTAAAACGCTCACTGAAGGTCAAAAGGTTACTTTCGATACCGAAACTGATTCTAGAGATAGCAGTAAAATTAGAGCCGTAAACGTTCGTTTAGCATAGCAATCATACATTGAAATAATAAATTCTTGTTGAGTCAAAAAGAACAGTCATGTAATATTTCTTGATTGTTCTTTTTTCATACAAAGAACAATCGATTGTAAATCATATTGACAAATATAGGAATACCATATAATATGACAAAAAAGCTAATGCAAGATCACGATAAAAAGTGAAACAGATAGGAGAATCTTTATATGAGATATGCGAAGCTGATGATAGTAATAGGACTGCTTATTATTTCTACGATGATTTTTTCTGCATGCACAAAGTCGGAAGAGTACGAGAATAGAGGGTATCAGAAAATTACAGCCGAAGAGGCTTATCAGGAAATAAATGAAAATCAAGACGCTATTATTTTGGATGTACGTACAAAGGAAGAGTACGATGCAGGTCATATAAACGGGGCGATATTGCTTCCAAATGAATCCATTAAAGAGGAGAAGCCTGAGCAGCTTCCGGATTTAGATGCAGAGATTTTAATCTATTGCAGAAGTGGAAATCGAAGCAAGCAAGCCGCTGAGAAACTGGTTGATTTGGGGTATACTAATGTGAAAGAATTTGGCGGAATTTTAGACTGGACTTATGGAATTGTGAGCAGTGATGAAAATTCTCCGGCAGAAGTCAAACAACCAAGCATGAGTTGGTTTGAGACAATGGATTTAGAAGGTAATGCTGTTACACAGGAAATTTTTTCAGAATATGATTTAACCATGATTAATGTGTGGGGAACTTATTGTACACCATGCCTAAGAGAAATGCCGGATTTGGGGAAGATCAATAAAGAATATAAAGAAAAGGGTGTTCAAATCATCGGAATTCCTATTGATGTATTTGGACCTGATGGTAATATATCAGAAGATCAAGTGAAAAAAGCAAAGGGAATTATAGAAGATACCGATGCTTCTTATATTCATTTACTTCCTTCTGAAGATTTAATCTATGCAAAATTAAAGGACGTTGATGTGATTCCATACACCTTTTTTGTAAATAGCCAAGGTGAAATCATAGGGGATGCGTATGCAGGTTCCAAATCGGAAGAAGAGTGGAAGCAGATTATTAAAGAGAAATTAAATATAAAGAAATAGCATAGAACATATTTGACATAAATGACAACCCTTGATTTCATGTAAAGGCGTGCTATTATAAATAATAGATTCTATTGCAGAACATCGTATTCAACAATAAAGAAGGAGTAACTTTATGGTATGTAAACATTGCGGAGGACAGCTTAAAGATGGAAGTAAGTATTGTGAGTTTTGTCAAGCGGAAACCGATTCTCCTCTATCCGAAGAAGAAAAAGCAAAGAAGCATATAGAGGAATGTTTAGGAATGACGGAATCAGAACAAAAGGATCCGACTTGGTGGGAAGACAGTTGCGGAGGTAGTGAGAATGGCGGCTTCGGACATGGCTTGACCGGAAATGATAAAGATTTAAAATATGCTTTGACAATAGTCGGTATTGTTGCAGGCATTATTATTATAGCCCTTGCTGTAAAAACGATTGCAAGCGTATTTATATAAAGGAGAATCGAATTGAAAATATTACCGCTGATAAGAATTGCAAATTATTATGAAACGGATCGCATGGGAATTATTCATCATTCAAATTATATTCGATGGTTTGAAGAAGCGAGAGTCGATTATTTAGATAAAATTGGGATGCCGTATTTTGAAATTGAAAAAATGGGAGTAATGATGCCTGTATTAGAAGCGCATTGCGAATACAAAGATCCGGTTCACTTTGGTGATACAGTTGTTATTTTGACTAAGATAAAAGAATTTAAGGGAGCAAGGCTCACGATTTCTTACGAAATTTATGATAAAGAGACGAAGAAGATAAGGACGAAAGGGGAAACAAAGCATTGCTTTGTACATGCCGAAACATTTCAGCCTTTACGTCTTCGCACCGATTATCCAAAGATGAATGAACGCATTTTAAAATTGGTGGGAGCTGATATAGTGGACTGGGAAAGCAATTCTTAATTTAATTAGATCTACATAGATATAAAAGTATTGCATGACAAACATAGAAAAAGCGGATACAAGACATATCCGCTTTTTTATTTCACAGGTATTTTTTACCAACAAATGAAGAAGTTCAACTTATAAGTTTTCAATAATGAGTTTTCCCATTTCTGTACAGGATACTTTTATTTTACCTGAACTCATAATATCCGTAGTCCGATACCCCTGATTTAATACACTGTGGACAGCGGCTTCAATGTTCTCGCTTTCTCTTGCCATATCAAAAGAATATTTCATCATCATAGCAGCAGAAAGTATGGTTCCAATTGGATTGGCAATATTTTGTCCTGCAATATCCGGTGCAGACCCGTGGATTGGCTCATACATACCGCGGGTACCATTACCTAAGCTTGACGAAGGAATCATGCCTATGGAACCGGTTATCATGCTTGCTTCGTCAGATAGGATATCGCCGAACATATTTTCTGTAACAATAACATCAAATTGAGAAGGACATTTTACAATCTGCATTGCTGTATTATCAACCAGCATATTCGTATATTGAATATCTGGATAATCCTTTGCGGTCTGCTCCATAACGCGTCTCCACAGTCTGGAAGTATCCAAAACATTTGCTTTGTCTACCGATATGACATTTTTATTACGTTTTCTTGCTGTTTCAAAAGCAATTTTTGCAATACGTTTAATTTCATGCTCGCTATAACTCATTTCGTCGCGTGCAATCAACTCGTTATTTTCTGTGGTTGTGCTTCTTTTTCCAAAGTAAACTCCACCAATCAATTCACGAACAACGACGAAATCAATTCCTTGATTCACGATGCTTTCCTTTAGTGGAGATGCTTCGGAAAGTTGAGGAAAGAGCTTTGCAGGGCGAAGGTTTGCATACAGCCCCATTTCACTTCGAATAGACAAGAGTGCCTTTTCCGGGCGGATGGAAGGGTCTGTCTTATCCCATTTTGGTCCGCCGACTGCACCAAGCAGTACGCTGTCGCAATTCAAGCATTTTTCTAAACTTTCTTTAGGAAGAGAAGTGCCGTACTGGTCAATTGCATTTCCGCCTGCTGCAACTTCTTGATAGATAAACTGATGCCTGTATTTCTGGCCGATCGCATCGATTACCTTCATTGCTTCGGTTACGATTTCCGGACCGATACCGTCTCCTTTTATAATTGTAATTGTTTTATTCATATATTCATCTCCAGACTTTTTTAGCTTACTAACTTCTATTATTGGTTGATTGAATTTAACAAACCATTGCTTCGGATAATTTCCTTAATAAAGTCAGGAAATGGTTCCGCTTGATAGGTTTTATTCGTTGTAAGATTTGTGATAACTCCGTTATCAAAGTTGACGGATACTTCATCGCCGTTTTGAATGTCGTCGCTCGCTTCTTCACATTCAAGGATTGCTAAACCTATATTGATTGCATTTCGATAAAATATGCGAGCAAAGGTTTTTGCAATAACACAGGAGATACCCGATTCTTTAATTGCAATTGGCGCATGTTCTCTGGATGAACCACATCCAAAATTGAAGCCTGCTACCATAATGTCTCCATCTTTTACTTTTTTTATAAAATTTACATCGATATCCTCCATGCAGTGAGAAGCAAGCTCTTTATGATTTGCTGTATTTAAATGGCGTGCAGGGATGATGACATCTGTATCTACATTGTCGCCATATTTATGTGTAAAGCCTTTTGCATTCATTTATTTTACCTCCTTAGTACCGCTGATTTTACCGGTAATTGCCGAAGCCGCTGCCACAGCTGGACTTGCCAAATAAACTTCTGAATTTTTATGTCCCATTCTTCCAACAAAATTTCGATTTGTCGTTGCTACACAACGTTCTTGTTCTGCAAGGATTCCCATATAGCCACCAAGACAAGGACCGCAGGTCGGGGTGGAGACAATGCAGCCTGCATCAATAAATGTTTCTAAATATCCCAGTTTCATTGCTTCTTTATAAATTGCCTGAGTAGCCGGAATAATGATTGCCCGAACATCCTTATGGACGTGTTTACCTTCTAATATTTTTGCCGCAATGGCCATATCAGATAGGCGGCCGTTCGTACATGAACCGATGACTACTTGATCGATTTTAATGTCACCGACTTGATCAATGGTTTTTGTATTTTCCGGAAGGTGAGGGAAGGAAACGGTCTGCTTGATCTTCCCTAAATCAATTTTGATGGTTTTTTCGTATACTGCATCTTCATCTGCTTCGTAAATGGTATATGGACGGTTCACTCTTCCTTCCATATAGGCAGTCGTGATTTCGTCAACCTTAAAGATACCATTTTTCGCACCAGCTTCAATCGCCATGTTCGCCATGCAAAGCCGGTCATCTATTGTCAAGCTTTGCAAACCATCTCCTACAAATTCCATTGACTTATATAAAGCACCGTCAACGCCGATTTCCCCGATGATATGAAGAATAACATCTTTTCCGCTGACATCCTCGGAAAGCTGTCCGGTCAAAACGAATCGAATGGCCTCCGGAACTTTAAACCATGCTTTACCAGTCGCCATACCTGCAGCCATATCCGTACTGCCTACACCAGTCGAAAAAGCACCGAGTGCACCATAAGTACAGGTATGCGAATCCGCACCAATGATGAGTTCTCCTGAAGCAACCAGCCCTTTTTCCGGAAGAAGTGCATGTTCAATTCCCATCTCACCTACATCGTAATAATTTTCAATTTCAAAACGCTTTGCAAACGTACGGCATTGCTTGCATTGTTGCGCTGCTTTTATATCCTTATTTGGCGCAAAATGATCCATTACCATAGATATTTTTTTCGTATCAAAAACCTGATCGAAACCCGCCTTTTCAAATTCATTGATGGCCACAGGGGAGGTGATATCATTGCCTAAGACCATATCTAGATTAGCACGAATTAGTTGCCCAGCTTTTACAGAAGGCAGTCCGGCGTGTGCGGCTAATATTTTTTGTGTCATTGTCATTCCCATAATGATGACTCCTTTCTATACTCCTTATTTTAACGTTCGATTGATGGCACTTACCATAGCGTTGACGGACGCAGAAATGATATCCGGATGAATGCCAACGCCCCAAGTTACATTGCCTTTTGAATCCTCTACGCCTACGTAAGCACAGGCTCTTGAATTCGAACCATTTTCCAATGCATGTTCACTGTAAGAGATGATATTATAATCAAGCTCCAAACAGCAATTTTTTAATGCATTGCTGACTGCATCCAAACGACCGTTTCCGTTCGCAGTAAAAGAGTAGGGTTCTCCATTGATTGTAACCCATATCGTGGCGATGATACCATTTTTTTGCTGAAATTTAACTTTGGTAATTTCAATTGGATTAAAGCAATTCACGTATTCACTTGTAAAGATATCATGGATTTCCTGATGGGAAAGTTCTTTATGATTTTCATCAGAAATTTGCTTAATCTGGTATCCGAAGCTTTCTCTCATGGCATCTGGCAGCTGATAGCCAAAATTCTGTTCCAAAAGATACCCAATGCCCCCCTTACCGGATTGACTATTGATACGAATTACATCCGTTTCATATTCTCGTCCGACATCATTTGGGTCAAGAGGAAGGTAAGGGACATTCCAAATTCTTTGTTCTTTTTTATCGCGATATTTCATTCCTTTTGCAATCGCATCCTGATGTGATCCGGAAAATGCTGCAAATACTAATTTTCCGCTGTATGGCTGTCTTTCATGAACACGCATGCGCGTAACCGATTCGTATAAATCTACGACAGCCGGCATATTACTGAAATCAAGGTGTGGATCAACCCCATGTGAGTACAGATTCATTGCCAAAGTTACAATGTCAACGTTTCCAGTACGTTCCCCATTTCCAAATAAGGTTCCCTCAATTCGATCCCCTCCGGCGAGCAGTCCAAGTTCGGCATCGGCAACTCCAGTTCCACGGTCATTATGAGGATGAAGTGAAATGATTAAACTTTCTCTGTCATGTAAAGCACTGCACATGTATTCAATTTGACTTGCATATACGTGAGGCATCGACATAGAAACGGTGGCTGGAAGATTAATAATCATTTTTTTATCACGAGTTGGTTTCCAGATGTCTATGACTCGGTTACATATTTCTGCAGCAAAGTCCATTTCCGTCCCGGTAAAGCTTTCTGGTGAATATTGGAATTGAAATTCTGTTTCAGGATAGGCTGCGGCATACTTGTTGAATAAATTTGCACCGAATTCTGCGATTTCAATAATCTGTTCTCTTGATTTTTTAAAAACTTGCTCTCTTTGTGCAAGTGAGGTTGAATTATATAAATGAACAATTGCCTTTTTTGCACCTTTTAGTGCATGGAATGTTTTTCGAATGATATGTTCCCTCGATTGTGTCAGTACCTGAATGGTTACATCATCGGGGATATGATTTCCCTCGATAAGGGTTCGCAAAAACTCATATTCTGTATCAGAAGCAGCCGGAAAACCAACTTCAATTTCTTTAAAACCAATGGATACTAGGAATTTAAAAAACTTTAATTTTTCCTCTAAGCTCATAGGAACAATCAGAGCTTGATTTCCATCACGTAAATCCACGCTGCACCAAATAGGAGATTTCTCAATGTGATCTTTTTTTGTCCAATGCATTTCACAAGACGGCGGCATAAAATAGCCGATTTGATACTTATCAAAATTTTTCATAATATCTTCCCCATTTCTTCTTATTTTTCATTCTGATTTCTTTTAAGATAAAAAAAATCAGCCTTCGACTCATGCACTTTTGTGCAAAGAGACGAAGGCTGTTAAAAAGCATCCGTGGTACCACTCTCGTTGGTATGAAAATACCCACTCAATCGTATCGGCAAAACTGCGAATACGCTCTCATATGTAACGGTGAGAAACCCGGTCGCGCCTAAGAAATCTTTTAGCTGACTGCTCAAGGGTGAGCTCGTTTTTAGAAAATGTGTTATCTCGCACCAGACGATAACTCTCTGAAAGCATTTGATCTAAAACTTTGTCCCTGTCATAGCATTTAATTATAAAGTTTTCAATATCATACTGTATTATTTTAGATGTGTCAACCTCATTTTTGAATTTTTTTATTATATTATAAATATCCTTTTAGAGAGATTGTCTAAAAATTCTAAAAATAGATGTATGGGATGGAAGCTACTTTATTATACAATTCAAAAGAATGTTTTCATACTATAAAGTTTATTTTTACAATTGCTATAATTTAAACTTTTTTATCTCAATTTTCTTTTCAAATTTAATAATTTGTTGTATACTAACAAATAATTGAATTATTCTTTGATGCAATGTTTGAAAAAATGAATTCTACTATTTTTTTAAATATTTTTAAAAATCGTTTGACAGAGTAAAATGTATCCGTTAAAATAGGTGCAATAACCATCTTGAAAACAGATGGTTTTCAAACTATATAGCAAAAGATAGACAGAGATGGGAAATTGGAAGGCGGTGAATAAGTATGAATTTGACAGGCGCAGAAATTTTAACAGAAGTTTTATTGGAACAGGGAGTCGATACCATTTTCGGCTATCCCGGAGGCGCAGTCCTAAACATATATGATACCCTCTATGACTACCAGGATCGAATTACACACATTTTAACAGCTCATGAACAGGGAGCTTCTCATGCTGCGGATGGCTATGCCAGAGCAACTGGGAAAACAGGTGTTGTCTTGGCAACAAGCGGACCGGGTGCAACGAATTTGGTCACCGGAATTGCGACTGCATATATGGACAGCATACCGATGGTAGCCATTACAGGAAATGTTAGTACTTCGTTGTTGGGAAGAGATTCATTTCAAGAAATTTACATTACCGGAATTACGATGCCAATTACAAAACATAATTTTTTGGTAAGAGATGTAGAAGAATTAGCTGATACTATACGCAGCGCATTTCGAATTGCAAATTCCGGTAGAAAAGGTCCGGTGCTAATTGATATTCCGAAAGATATTACAGCAGCCAAGTGTGAATTTGTAAAAAAAGAACAAATTCTTATTAAAAAACAATCCAAGAAAAATAGGGATCAGATTGAAAAAGTGTCAGAAATTATAAACGAAGCGAAACGCCCTGTTATTTATTTTGGAGGCGGTGTCAGCTTGGGAGATGCTTCGAAAGAATTAAAGCAATTCATAAATAAATCAGGAATTCCTGCGGTTCATACAATGATGGGAGCAGGGGTATTATGCCACGATGATATTCATAATTTAGGCTTGATTGGAATGCATGGAAAAAGCAGCACCAACAATGTAATTAGTGATGCGGATGTTGTGATTGCAATTGGCGCTCGATTCAGTGATCGAGTGGCACTGAACCCTAAATATTTTGCACAGAAAGCAACGATTATTCAGCTTGATATCGATCAAAGTGAAATCAATAAAAACGTGTATGTTGATTATGGCGTTGTCGGGGATGTAAAGGATATACTTAACGATTTATATCCTCGTATAAAAGAAAACCAGCAAAGCGAATGGATGAAAAAAATACAGGTGTGGCAGGATAAAGATTACAAGCCAGTCGATAGTGATACAGTCTTAAAGCCTCACCAAATTATTCGGATTCTTTGTGAAATGTCGGAAAAAAATACGGTGTACGTCACTGACGTAGGACAGCATCAAATGTGGGCTGCACAATATTTGGAACATCTTGAGCCTCGTTGCTTTATTACAAGCGGAGGACTTGGTACAATGGGATTTGGATACGGTGCGGCAATTGGTGCAAAATTCGGTGTTATGAATGAAAAGAGAGTGATTCATATTACAGGTGACGGTTCATTCCACATGAATTTGAATGAAGCGTGTACTGCTAAAACTTATGAATTACCGATTATTACTATTATAATGAACAACTCTGTTTTAGGTATGGTTCGTCAATGGCAAACCAGTTTTTATAAAAAGAAATATTCCCATACTGATCCACAAAGGAAGACAGATTTTATGAAAGTAGCGGAAGGATTTGGCGTAAAAGGATACCGTGCATCAAATCCAAAAGAATTTGAAGCTGTATTAAAAGAAGCATTAGAGCAAAAAGGTCCGGTTTGGATTGAATGCTTGATTGATAAGGATGAAAAAGTATTGCCTATGATTCCGGCAGGCGGAACGATTGACGATATGATTATGGATTAACTAGGAAAGAGAGGGGTCATGATGTCAATGCAAAGAAAAGTAGTGAGTGTACTTGTGAATAATCATCCCGGAGTTCTGACTCGAGTGACCAGTTTGTTTGGACGCCGTGGGTATAATATTGATTCTTTAACGGTTTCTGTTACGAACATTCCTGATATTTCCCGTATTACCTTAGTTATTACGGGAGATGTGCATATGTTAGAGCAGATGATTGCACAAACGTCTAAATTGGAAGAAGTGAGAGAAATATTTGCATTAAATATGGATGCGAGCTTAGTGCGTGAGCTGCTCTTAGTAAAGGTAGCTGCAGATGAAACCAATCGAGGGAACATTACCGCCATTGCAAATGTGTTTAAAGCTAAAATTATTGACTTATCGGTGGAAAGCATGGTGCTGGAGCTTACCGGCGAGCAGAATAAAATCGATGGATTTTTAACGGTATTGGGTGAGTATGAAATTTTGGAAGTTTGCAGGACAGGAATTACTGCCTTAAGCAGAGGCCCTGTGAATTATCACGTATAAATTGAAAGACAATTTGATTCGTTAAAACCATAATAAATGTATTACATGTAGTTAAAGATAAAGGATAAGAAAAAGGAGAGATGGAAATGATTAAAAAGTATTATGATGAAGATTGCAATTTAAGTTTGTTAGATGGTAAAACCGTTGCAATTATTGGTTATGGAAGTCAGGGGCACGCACATGCCCAGAATTTAAAAGAGAGCGGAGTTGATGTTGTAGTCGGTCTTAGAAAAGGTTCTGCAAGCTGGGCAAAGGCAGAAGAAGCCGGACTTTCGGTTATGGAAGTGGAAGAAGCAGCAGAAAAAGGAAATCTGGTTATGATGCTCGTACCGGATGAAGCTGCGGCCGACATTTACAAAGCACAGGTTTCCAAGCATATGAAGGAAGGCGATGTGCTTATGTTTGCGCATGGATTCAATATTCACTTCAACCAAATCATTCCTGAGAATTCCATTGATGTTATTATGGTTGCACCGAAAGGACCGGGACATACGGTTCGCAGTCAGTATCTTGAAGGAAGAGGTGTACCAAGTTTAATTGCCGTTTATCAGGATAAAAGTGGCAAAGCAAAAGATTATGCACTTGCATATGCCAGTGGAATTGGAGCAGGGCGTGCCGGCATTTTGGAAACTACCTTTAAAGAAGAAACTGAAACTGATTTATTCGGAGAACAAGCAGTACTTTGCGGCGGTGTTACCGAATTGATGAAGGCTGGATTTGACACTTTGGTAGAAGCAGGATATGAACCGGAAATGGCTTATTTTGAATGTATTCATGAAATGAAATTAATTGTTGACCTGATCAATAGCGGTGGGTTTGCAATGATGCGTTATTCCATCTCCAATACCGCAGAATACGGTGATTACAGAACTGGCACACGTTTAATTACAGATGAAACCAGAAAAGAAATGAAAAAAGTTCTTCATGAAATACAGAATGGTGAATTTGCAAGTGAATTTATACAGGAGTTTAAGAGCGGTGGACAAGCAAAGTTCCTCGCAACACGTCGTATGGAATCACAACATCCATTAGAAAAAGTTGGAGCAGAGCTCAGAAAGATGATGAGCTGGTTAAAAAAATAAGGAGAAAATTCTATGGCATTACGTAGTGCAAATGTGACACAAGGCATAGAACGGGCTCCGAATCGAAGCTTATTTTATGCAATGGGTTATACAAAAGAAGAATTAGATCGTCCTTTAATCGGAGTGGTATCCGCGCATAGTGAAATTGTGCCGGGCCACTTCCATTTAGATAAGATCACAGAAGCAGTAAAAGCAGGCGTACGTATGGCAGGAGGAACACCGATTGTTGTCCCTGCCATTGGTGTTTGTGACGGCATTGCAATGGGACACCTTGGAATGAAATATAGTCTTGCCAGTCGCGAATTGATTGCTGATAGTGTCGAGACCATGGCAATGGCACATTGTTTCGACGGTTTGGTGTTAGTTCCGAACTGCGATAAAATTGTCCCTGGCATGAT
This sequence comes from Sinanaerobacter sp. ZZT-01, assembly GCF_035621135.1. NCBI lineage: Bacteria > Bacillati > Bacillota > Clostridia > Peptostreptococcales > Anaerovoracaceae > Sinanaerobacter > Sinanaerobacter sp. ZZT-01. The sequence goes on along the minus strand of NZ_CP141728.1, from coordinate 2,930,325 downwards.
TATGGCAGCTGTCCGTTTGAACATTCCTGCAGTCGTGTGTTCCGGCGGTCCGATGATGGCTGGACTTGTTGATGATAAAGAAACAAGTCTATCCCAAATGTTTGAAGCTGTTGGCGCTAGAAAAGCAAATTTGATTGATGATGAAAAACTGATGGAATTTGAAAATAATACCTGTCCGGGATGTGGTTCCTGTGCTGGAATGTATACAGCAAACAGCATGAATTGTCTCGCGGAAGCAGTTGGCATTGCACTTCCAGGAAATGGAACGATCCCGGCAGTTCACAGCGGTCGAATGCAGCTTGCAAAGCATGCTGGAATGGCGATTATGAATCTAATTGAGAAAGATATAAAAGCAAGAGATATCATTAATGAAAAATCTCTTAAAAATGCGCTTGCTTGTGATATGGCACTCGGCTGTTCCTCAAACAGTGTACTTCATCTTTTAGCAATTGCAAATGAGGCAGGTGTATCTTTAGATTTAAATTTATTTAATGAAATCAGCGGAAAGGTACCAAATCTTTGCCACTTAGCCCCAGCCGGTGAAACGCATATGCAGGATCTAAATCGTGCAGGAGGAATTCCTGCCGTGCAAGCCGAGCTGGTAAAAGGCGGATATTTGGATGACAGTGTAATAACTTCTACAGGAAAGAGTATAAAAGAAAATATTACAGGTGCTTATATTAAGGATACCAATGCGATTCGCCCGATTGAAAATCCTTATAGTAAAACAGGAGGAATTGCTATTCTTTGGGGTAACATTGCTAAGGACGGGTGCGTTGTAAAGCAAAGTGCGGTAGCAAAAGAAATGCTGGTTCATACCGGCCCTGCGAGAGTCTTTGACAGTGAAGAAGAAGCGATTGATGCAATCTATAAGGGTAAAATTGTTTCAGGCGATGTTGTTGTCATTCGATATGAAGGGCCAAAAGGGGGACCGGGCATGCGAGAAATGCTGAACCCTACAAGTGCCTTGGCTGGAATGAAGCTGGATAAAACAGTAGCGTTAATTACGGATGGAAGATTCAGCGGAGCAAGCAGAGGCGCATCGATCGGTCATGTCAGTCCGGAAGCTGCAAGTGGTGGAGAAATCGGCTTGATTGCAGAAAATGACTTGATTGAAATTAATATACCAGAATCCAAAATTAACGCAATGGTAAGTGAAGAAGAATTTGAGAAGCGGAGAGCGCTTTATGTACAGCCGGAGCCAAATATAAAAACCGGATGGCTTGCACGCTACGCTAGGATGGTTTCTTCCGCAAACACTGGAGCGGTTATGAAATAAGACTGGAGGAACTAGACCTATGCTAACTTTGGATAAAATATATCATGCTGCTTTTATTCTAAAGAATGTGGCACGTAAAACAGACTTAATTGCAGCTTCAGCTCTGCCGAATAAAGGGTGCGAGCTTTATTTAAAAACAGAAAATCTTCAAGTAACCGGCAGCTTTAAGCTGCGTGGTGCTTACTATAAAATCAGCCAATTAAACGAAGAAGAACAAGCAAAGGGAATCATTGCCTGCAGTGCAGGCAATCATGCGCAGGGCGTTGCATTAGCCGGAGCAAAAAATAACATTCCGAGCATCATTTGTATGCCAGATGGTGCGCCGATCAGTAAGGTGGAGGCAACAAAAAGCTATGGTGCTGAGGTATGTCTTGTAAAGGGAAGCTATGATGATGCGCACACAAAGGCGGTTGAATTGCAAGAAGAACACGGCTATACCTTCATTCACCCTTTTGATGATGCAGATGTGATCGCAGGGCAAGGAACCATTGGGCTTGAAATTTTAGATCAGCTGCCTGATGTAGATGCTGTTATTGTGCCGATTGGCGGCGGTGGACTAATCAGTGGTATTGCGTATGCAATCAAACACTTGAAGCCCGAGTGCAAAGTTTATGGAGTACAAACTAGCGGGGCACCAAGCATGTATCAGTCCATTCAAAAAAAAGAAAAGATTACTTTAAATTCTGTGGATACCTTCGCAGATGGAATTGCTGTCAAGCATCCGGGAGATTTAACGTATGATATCATTTCAGAATATGTAGATGAAATTGTCACTGTAAGCGATGATGAAGTGGCGGCTGCTATTTTAGCATTGATTGAAAAACAAAAGCTGATTGCTGAAGGCGCAGGAGCGGTTTCCGTAGCGGCTGCATTATTTAATAAAATTGATCTTTCAGGAAAAAAAGTAGTAAGTGTAGTAAGCGGCGGAAATATTGATGTCAGTATTTTAAGCCGTGTAATTACCAGAGGGCTTGTAATGAATGGAAGAAACAGCACGTTGACCATTGCACTTACTGACAAGCCAGGACAACTGCAAGGTGTAAGTGAGATTATCAGTCGTTGCGGCGGAAATGTGGTTAGTGTACATCACGATCGTGGTGATCAAAATATGGCAATTAATAGCTGCTTCTTAAAAATCAGCATGGAAACAAGAGATCATGAACAAGTAGCAGAAATCAAGAAGGCACTTACGAGTGCCGGTTTTAAATTGGTAAGCGAACGAGTATAGGCGAAATATATCCGCTCTGTATCAATATAGATGATAGCCTAAGAAAGGATGTGACAACATTGGAATCTATAAAAATTGAATTAGCAAAAAATCCAAAAGTAAAGCCAACTGATGAAAATTCTCTTGATTTTGGGAGTGTTTTTTCAGATCATATGTTCATTATGAATTATACAAAAGAAAAAGGATGGCATTCTCCGCGAATTGTACCTTACGGACCGCTGTCTCTCGATCCTGCAGCAATGTGTCTACACTATGGGCAGGAAGTATTCGAAGGAATGAAGGCTTATCGCGCGGAAAACGGGAGTATAAATCTATTTCGTCCGGATGAGAATTTTAAACGCTTAAATTTATCCAATGACCGCCTTTGCATTCCGGAGATCGATGTGGATTTTTGTATTGAGGCAACTAAAAAACTAGTGGAAATTGATAAGGAGTGGGTACCAAGTGCTCCAAATACATCCCTTTATTTAAGACCTTTTATCTTTTGTCACGAACCAAACTTGGGGGTAAAAGCTGGGGATGAATATCTGTTTGTTATCATTGCATCCCCATCTGGTCCATATTATAAAGAAGGCCTGAACCCCGTTAAAATTTATGTAGAAAATCAATACGTTCGTACAGTAAAAGGTGGAACTGGCATGGCAAAAACTGGCGGGAATTATGCTTCCAGTTTAAAAGCAGGTGTTGAGGCACACGAGCAAGGATACAGCCAGGTATTATGGCTGGACGGAATCGAAAATCGTTACATTGAAGAGGTTGGTGCTATGAACATCTTTTTCCGAATCAATGATGAAATTATTACACCAGAGCTTTCCGGAAGTATTTTAGGTGGAATTACTCGTAAAAGCGTCATTGCACTGCTTCAAAAAGACGGGTACAAGGTAAGCGAACGAAAAATCAGCATTTTAGAAGTAGAAGATGCACATAAAAACGGTGAATTAAAGGAAGTCTTCGGAACCGGCACGGCAGCGGTAATCAGTCCGGTAGGTATCTTAAAGTATAATGATAACGTAATGGAAATCAATCATCAGGAAATCGGTGAATTAAGCCAAGCACTTTATGATAGATTAACCGGAATCCAATGGGGAAAAATAAGCGGGCCCGAAGGTTGGGTCGTAAAGGTTTCCTAAAAAAACATTTCTTATTTTCAGTAAGAAATAATACGATAAATCGAAGACCTACTTTTATTAGTAGGTCTTGCATTTTTTGGCGTATTTTGATACAATCTATAGATATATTATTTTTTTGAAAGAATGAGATAAGCCTTTTTTAAAAGGATTATAAATAGAAATAGGAAAGGGGAATTTATGAAAACATTTAAACGTATTTTAGTTGCGAACCGTGGTGAAATCGCAATCAGAGTATTTCGTGCATGCAAAGATCTCGGTATTCGATCCGTTGCCATTTATTCGGAGGAAGATAAAAATTCACTATTCCGTACAAAAGCAGATGAATCTTATCAGGTTGGCAAAGGGAAGGCTCCAGTTGAGGCTTATTTGGGGATGAGTGAAATCATTGAATTAGCAAAATCAAAAGGTGTTGATGCAATCCATCCTGGTTATGGATTCCTTTCGGAAAATACAGAATTTGCCCGCCTCTGTCAGGAGGAAGGAATTGAGTTCATTGGTCCGACCCATCAAATGATGGAGCGATTGGGTGATAAAATTCAATCGAAGATTGTAGCACATGAGGTTGGCGTTCCGACCATTCCGGGTGTGGATGAAGCGATTAAATCCGAAGAAGATGCATTAAAATTTGCTGAATTCTGCGGCTATCCAGTTATGTTAAAAGCAGCAGCCGGCGGCGGTGGACGCGGGATGCGTATTGTAAGAGAAGAAAAAGATTTGCTTCCGGAATTTAATAGTGCTCAAAGCGAAGCCAGAAAAGCATTTGGAATCGATGATATTTTTATTGAAAAATACGTAGAACGTCCAAAACATATTGAAGTTCAAATTCTAGGAGATAAATTTGGAAATATCGTACATTTGCATGAAAGAGACTGCTCCATTCAAAGAAGACACCAAAAAGTAGTAGAATTCACTCCTGCTCTTTGCATTACAGAAGAGCAGAGACAGGCAATCTGTAACGATGCGCTGAAAATTGCAGGCGCGGTTGATTACCGAAGTGCAGGAACCGTCGAGTTCTTGCTGGATAAGAATGGGAAACATTACTTTATTGAAATGAATCCGCGTATACAAGTAGAGCATACGGTTACAGAAATGGTTACAAACATTGATATTGTACAGGCACAGATTTTAATTGCGCAGGGTTATACTCTCGACTCAGAAGAAATCGGTATCAAATCTCAAACAGATATTAAGCCAAGAGGATTTTCCATTCAATGTCGTGTTACAACTGAAGATCCAACGAATCAATTTGCGCCGGATACCGGAATTATTGATGTGTATCGTACCGGATCGGGCTTTGGGATTCGACTTGACGGCGGAAATGGCTTTACAGGTGCAACGATTACTCCTTATTATGACAGCTTACTTGTTAAGATTACTTCTTTAGGTAGAACTTGGAAAGATGCTGTCAACAAATCGAGCCGTGCATTAGATGAATTAAAAATTAAGGGAGTAAAAACAAACCTCAATTTTCTTGTGAATGTACTTCACAGCAAAGAATTTATTGAAGGTACTTGTGATACAGGCTTTATTGGAGATCACCCAGAATTATTGAATATAAAAGTGAGCCAAGACAAGGAATTAAGAGTTTTGCGTTTCCTTGGAAATAAGAGTATCAATGAAAGAAAAGGTAATAAACCACAATTTGACGTACCACACGTTCCGAAATTTGAACCTTCCAAATTAGAAAACCTCTCAGGCACAAAACAGATTTTAGATAACCAAGGCCCTGATAAGCTTGCACAGTGGGTTTTGGAGCAAAAACGACTGCTTCTAACCGATACAACAATGCGTGATGCACAGCAATCATTGATGGCGACGCGTGTAAGAACGATTGATATGACAAAAATTGCACCAGCTATTTCTTATTATGGAAAAGATTTGTTTTCTTTAGAAATGTGGGGAGGCGCAACCTTTGACGTTGCATATCGGTTCTTAAATGAAGATCCGTGGGAACGCCTTGCAATTCTTCGTGAGAAAGTCCCGAATGTGTTGCTTCAGATGCTCATACGTGGTGCAAATGCAGTTGGATATAAAAATTATCCGGATAATGTTGTACGCAAGTTTGTTCAAGAGGCTGCGAAATCAGGTGTTGATGTATTCCGAGTCTTTGATTCACTAAATTGGATTCAAGGTATGGAAATTACTATGGATGAGGTTCGTAACCAAGGAAAGGTCGTTGAAGCTTGTGTTTGTTACACAGGAGATATTTTAGACGAAAAAAGAGATAAATACAACTTGAACTATTATTTGAAAATGGCCAAAGAATTAGAAAAACGTGGTGCGAATATTCTTGCTATTAAAGATATGTCCAGCTTACTGAAACCTATGGCTGCTCACAAGCTGATTACGGCATTGAAAAATGAGCTGACTATACCTGTGCATCTTCATACACATGATACAAGCGGAAACGGTGGCGCGACTATATTGATGGCTGCTATGGCGGGAGTTGATATTGTAGATACTGCATTTAATGCGTTTGCAGGATTAACAAGCCAACCGGCTCTGAACTCCATTGTTGCAGCTCTTGAAAATACGGATCGTGCAACAGGCCTTCCTTTAGACGGCATGCAGGAGATTTCAAACTATTGGAATTCAGTGCGCCCGGTATATACACAGTTCGAATCAGAGTTGAAGGGCGGAACCGCGGAAATTTATAAGTATGAAATGCCGGGAGGACAGTATTCCAACCTACGCTCACAGGTACAGAGCTTTGGACTGGAACATCGTTTCCAAGATGTTAAAGAAATGTATAAGATTGTAAATGAAATGCTGGGAGATATTGTGAAAGTAACACCGTCTTCAAAAGCTGTTGGAGATATGGCGATCTTTATGGTTCAAAATGATTTAACGCAGGAAAACATTTATGAAAAAGCAAGGGACATGGATTTCCCAGATTCTATTGTGTCTTATTTTGAAGGGATGATGGGTCAGCCTGAAGGCGGTTTCCCTGAAAAACTTCAAAAATTAGTATTAAAAGAGCGCAAAACTATTACAACCAGACCGGGCGAATTGCTTCCGGATGAAGATTTTGAATTGATACGCAAGCACTTGAAAGAAAAATATAGTATCGAAGCAACTGACAAAGAAGTTTTAAGCTATGCGTTATATCCAAAAGTTTTTGAAGATTATCTAAATAACCAGAAAAAAGAAGGTAGCTTTAAATACATGGGAAGCGATATTTTCTTCCATGGTTTAGAAGAAGGCGAAACCTGTGAAGTAAAAATTGAAGAGGGTAAAGTACTTGTAATTAAGCTTTTGGAAATTAAAAATACAGATGAGGATGGTAATCGTGAGGTTGTATTCCAAGTAAATGGCATCACTCGATCAGTTGTTATTAAGGATAAAGAGGCGAATACAAAAGCCAGTAAACAATCCATTTTAATTGCAGATAGTGATGATGAACATGAAATAGGAGCTAATATTCCGGGTAATATCATTAAGTTATTGGTAAAAGAAGGAGAGACTGTTAACGCAGGTCAGCCAATCGCAGTGATTGAAGCGATGAAAATGGAAACCAATATTATTGCGATTATCGAAGGCGTGGTTGATAAAATCTATGTAAAAGAAGGACAGCAGGTAATTTCCGGAGAATTGATCGCTAAAATGAAAAAAGAAGAAGAATGATTTTTTCTAAATTTCAATCAAACAAATACTAAAAAAATGCAAGTCAATTGACTTGCATTTTTTTTTCTTGAAAGGTAGAATAGAGAAAATAAATCCACGGAGGAAAAGCGTGACATGAAAAGATGCATCATCATAACCGCATATTTAGAAAAACCAATTCGACAATCTTTACGCCTTCATGAAGATGATTTTATTATTTGTGCGGACGGCGGATATGATTTAGCGAAAAAGGAAGGGATTATACCGCATATTGTAATTGGTGATTTCGATTCAGGCAAAGAGCCTGAAGGTGTACCTGAAAACGTCATTCATGTTCCGGTTGAGAAAGACGACACCGATACACTTTTGTGCTTAAAATACGGGATACAGAGGGGATTTCAGGTTTGCGGCATCGTAGGAGGTATTGGAGGACGTCTGGATCACACGATTGCAAATTTACAAGCGCTTTCTTATGGTTGCGATTTAGGGAAATACGTCGTGCTTTTAAATGGAGATAATATTGTAACACTTCTCAATCCGGGTAAAATGCAATTTTCAAAAAGGGAAGGATATAAGCTTTCTTTATTTTCTTATACGGAATATTGTAAAAATGTCACGATAAAAGGGGTGAAATATCCTTTAACAAATGCATTATTAGATCATAGCTTTCCAATCGGTATCAGCAATGAAATTCTGGCGGACAAAGCCGAACTTTCTTTTGATAAAGGCAAGCTCCTGGTAATGCTCAGTAAGGATAAGGAAGAGAATCATTTATTTAATCAGTTTCTTTAAGCGGGCGATAAATAAGAAATTAAGTATAAAAAATCATAAAAAAGACACAGTAATTATCATACTGTGTCTTTTTTCTTTCTTGGTGCCGGCGATCGGGGTCGAACCGATACGGTGTTGCCACCACGGGATTTTGAGTCCCGCACGTCTGCCAATTCCATCACGCCGGCGCAACATAATTATATTAGCATAAATAAAAAGAGAAATCAAGTATAAAATGTATAAAAAACCCTTTTCTTTTTGCGGAATATAATATATAATTTTTATTGTAGGTTGAAAAGGAGGATTCGTTATGAACAATGCACTTGCAATGCAATTTATTCCTTTAGTGCTTTTGATTGTCGTTATGTATTTCTTATTGATTCGTCCGCAGAAGAAAAAGGAAAAACAAGTTGCGGACATGCGTAATAGTATCAAAGTCGGAGATGACATTGTAACCATTGGCGGTATTTATGGCAAGGTTGTCAAAGTAAAGGATGAAAGGCTTACCATTCAGGTTGGCGCAGACAAAACAAAATTTGAAATTACGAGATGGGCCGTTTCTAAAATAGAAAATGAAGCTCCAAAATCAAAAGCAAAACTTGCTGAAGAAGAAGTGGAGGGAACGACTAAAAAAGCACTTCCAAAAAAACTGAAAAAGCTTGGGGCAGAAAAAGAGATATTAGAGCCAAGCACTGATTCGGAATCACCAGAGAAATTAGAAGACAATAAATAATGAACGCATTTTTTGCATTGAAAAACAAGGCTTTGTCCTTGTTTTTTTATTGAATAAAAACAACAAGGGATACGTATGCTGTAGTACAAGAGTATATCGCATCATGCAAATAGCCAAGATGCAGAATTGGAGGCAATATGAAAGGGTTTGGATTACATAACTATATTACAAAGGGAATAAAGGCCTTTGTTTTTTCATTCCTGCTATTTTTTGTTTTATTTACAATGCTTTCTTTATTACTAATGTTTACAGCACTTCCGGAAAAGGGAATCTTGTATTATATCTTGATAATCTGTGGAATTGCCAGCTTTTTTATCGGAATTCAAGCAGGTGTTGTATTTAAAAAACGAGGACTGATTTTCGGAGCTCTGTTCGCAGGGATTTTACTTTTAAGTATTCTTCTGCTTAGTTTTGTTTTATCTGGGATGGAAAACTCAATCTCCTTTTTGCGCTTAAGGTACCTCCCATGTATCGTTTTAGGCAGCTTAGGCGGAATGTTTGGAGTCAATCTTAAAATTTAAAGGAGATTTCTGATTTTAAAGCAGGTTTTACTTGTAGAAGTTGAGAAAAAGTAGTAAAATATTCTGTAGCATTCAATTAAATTGAAGCTTATTGAGCGGAATATTTCGCAAAAATACGTAAGAGAAGGTGAATAGTAGAATGAAAAAAACATTAGCAATCGTCCTGGCAATTCTTATAGCCGGATGTTGGTTTGTTACCTTAATGGGTGCAGGATCATTCGCTCCGATTAAAGATCAACTCAAATTGGGGTTGGATTTAAAAGGTGGTGTTTCAGTAGTCATGGAGGCGCAGACGGATGCGACCGGTTCCGAATTAAAAACTTTAATGCAGCAGACACAGGCTATCATTGAAAAAAGAGTTAACCAAATGGGATTATCAGAACCGGTTGTAACGATAGAGGGAGATAAGCGTATTCGTGTTGACTTGCCTGGTGCAGATGATGCTGATCAGGCTATTACGCAAATCGGTAAAACTGCACAGCTTCAATTTGTCATGGCTGATGGAACAGTTGTATTGGACGGAAGCCAGGTAAAGGATGCTGGAGTTTCTAAGAATCAAGGAAAAAGCAACATTTCACTTGATACCGGATACGTTGTAACTTTGGAATTTGATGCAGAAGGGTCAAAAGCTTTTAAAAACGCAACGGAACGGATTGTCAATAATCAGGTCACGCCTACAATTGAAGGAATGCAGGCAAATCAGATCATGATTATTTTAGACGGACAAGTGCTTTCAAATCCAGGAGTATCCGAAGTCATTTCCAATAATGCACAGATATCTGGCAATTTTACAAACGAAGAAGCCGCAAATCTAGCTATTCTGATTCGCGGTGGCGCATTACCTGTCGGTTTAGAAGAAGTTGATACGACTACTGTTGGACCGACTCTTGGAATCGACTCCCTTAAGGATAGTCTTCTTGCCGGAACAATTGGTATCTGTTTAGTCATCATTTTTATGATTGCCATGTACGGCATTATGGGATTGGCGGCGGATATCGCACTGATTTTATATGTATTAATTGTAATTTGGGCAATGGCAGCCTTTGGAGCTGTTCTAACTTTGCCTGGAATTGCAGGTATGATTTTAGGTGTTGGAATGGCAGTGGATGCAAACGTTATTATCTTTTCTCGAATCCGTGAAGAGGTTTTGGGAGGAAAAAGCATTCGTGTTGCTGCTCACGAAGGATTTAAACGAGCTATGTCTACGGTTATTGATTCTCAGGTAACAACGATGATTGCTGCAGTTGTTTTATATCAGTTGGGTTCTGGCCCGGTTCGTGGTTTTGCTATGACATTAATGATTAGTATAATAGCCAGTATTTTTACTGCTGTCGTCATCACACAGTTTTATCTTTCCATTTTTTCCGAAAGCAAAATCTTTGGAAACAATAAGTTTTTCGGTATAAAGGAGGTGCAGTAAATGTTTGTAATAAAGAAAGAATTATCCTTTATAAAGCACAGAAAAATCTTTTATATCATTTCTCTTGTTTTAATTATCGCAGGAATTGGTACAGGCTTGATTCGAGGCTTTAATTTTGGAATTGATTTTACAGGTGGTACACGTATTCAATTTGATATGGGTCGTGAGGTTTCTATTGAAGAAGTACAATCGGTATTAGATGCAAGTAATATAGAAGCAGAAGTTCAGCACGCCGGAGAAAATAATGATCAAATTGTCTTGAAAACAGTACAAGCACTAGACAATGATGCAAGAACAAACTTATATGAAAATATGTTTTCTACATTTGATCTGGACAAAGACAGTGTTGCAAATGCTCAGCTTATAGGTCCTTCGGTTGGAGACTTGTTAAAGAAAAATGCAATAAAAGCAGTATTGATTGCTTCAATATGCATGTTGATATACATTATTATTCGTTTTGAATGGAAATTTGGCGTGGCCTCAATTGTTGCACTGTTACACGATGTTTTAATGTTAATCGCATTTTACGGACTTTTTCATGTCAGCATCAACAACCCATTCATTGCAGGCATGTTAATCGTTGTAGGATATTCCATTAATGATACGATTGTTGTTTTTGACCGCATACGTGAAAACTTAAAATTTATGCGAAAAAAACAATTAGAAGAATTGGTTGACAAGAGTATTAATCAAACCCTAGTTCGCTCTTTGATGACATCGATTACAACTATATTGGTTATTATACCGCTTTATATTATATGCGGAGATACCATTCGTGAATTTGCACTGCCTTTAATTGTAGGTATTACAGCAGGTGCGTATTCTTCTATAACAATTGCAAGTCCGCTTTACTACGATCTGACGAAACTGACTGAGAAAAAATCAAAATATAAAGGAAAGTAAGGAATCATCTTATGATGGAGCAATTCTTAAACTATCTGTTGAATGTGAATCCGAATTATGACTTAGATATCATTGAGCGGGCTTATAAAATTGCAGAAAGACAACATGAAGGTCAATACCGAAAATCAGGCGAGCCCTACTTGATCCATCCGGTTGAAGTGGCTAAAATATTGGCGGATTTAGGCATGGATGAAAATACAATTATCGCAGGCCTGCTTCATGATGCCGTAGAGGATACTCCATATACGCAAAAAGATTTAGAACGTGATTTTGGTGAGGAGGTTGCTTTACTTGTCGACGGTGTAACGAAACTAGGTTCTCTCGTCTATGAAAGCAAGGAAGAACGACAGGCTGAAAACCTGCGTAAAATGTTTTTAGCCATGTCTAAAGACATTCGTGTTCTGATTATCAAATTAGCCGACCGTCTTCATAACCTTCGCACCATTAATTACATGACCGAAGATAAGATTATTGAAAAATGTAAAGAGACTCTTGAAATTTATGCGCCGCTTGCGAGCAGGTTGGGTATTTATACCATTAAATTTGAAGTGGAAGATATTGCTTTGAAAATGCTGGAGCCCGAATCTTATTATAATTTAGTGGCTGAAGTTAAAATTAAAAAACAGCAGCGAGAAGAGAATATCAATCGTGTAATGGATGAAATTCGTCAGTCTTTGGATGGATTAAGCATCGCTTACGAAATTACAGGACGATCCAAGCATTTTTACAGTATCTATCGTAAAATGAAGTATCAGCATAAACAATTAGATGAAATTTTTGACCTGACTGCAGTGCGAATTATAGTTGATACGATAAAAGACTGCTATGCAGTTTTAGGCATCGTGCACACGATGTGGAAACCTCTTCCCGGAAGATTCAAAGATTATATTGCTATGCCTAAGCCTAACCTCTATCAATCCTTGCATACCACAGTTTTAGGTGATAACGGAGAACCGTTTGAAATACAAATTCGAACAAAAGAAATGCATAAAATCGCCGAATATGGTATTGCTGCGCATTGGAAGTATAAAGAGGGAATTTCTCATGAAAGGGAAGAGGTTAAATTAGCATGGCTTCGCCAAACGCTAGAATGGCAAAAAGATTTAAATGACCCAAAAGAATTTATGGAAACCTTAAAGGTGGATTTATTCTCTAATCAGGTTTTTGTATTCACTCCAAAAGGAGATGTCATAGAACTTCCAGCTGGGTCTACCCCTCTTGATTTTGCTTTTAAAATTCATTCAGCGGTTGGAGCAAAATGTATCGGCGCTAAAGTCAATGGAAAGATGGTTCCAATTGACTACACTTTATCCAACGGACAAATCGTTGATATTGTAACTTCTTCAAACAGTAAAGGTCCAAGCATTGATTGGTTAAAAATCGCAAAGAGCAATACTGCAAGAAATAAGATACGTGCATGGTTAAAAAAAGAGAACAAATCCGAGTCCTCCGATAAAGGAAAGGAAATGTTGGATAAATATGCGAAACGTAAGGGTTATGATTTACAACAGATTTTAAAAAATCAATATATTAATAAAGCGGCAAAGGCTCTTAATTATTCAAATACAGAAGATTTATATACGGCAATCAGCTATGGTGGTGTCATTCTCAGCAAAGTTATGGTGATGCTGGAAGGGTATTACCATGAGGAAAAACAAGCCGAACTTAAGAAAAAAGAAAAAGAACAATCGAAGGCAGAAACAAAAAGAAAACAACGAAAAATCAATCCTACCGGTGTTACGGTTGAAGGCGTTGACAACCTTTTGATTCGCTTTTCGAAATGCTGTAACCCAGTACCGGGTGATGAAATTGTCGGTTTTATTACAAAAGGGCGTGGAATTTCTGTTCACCGCAAAGACTGCATTAATATTTTGAGCTTACCGGAAAACGAGCGGAAACGTTTTATTCATGTTGAATGGGATCAAGATAAGAAAGATTTATCATATGATGTGGATATTATTATTCTAGCAGAAGACCGAAAAGGACTTTTTTCTGATCTTTCTCGACTTTGTGAAGATATGGATGTTCATATTACAGGTGTAAATGCAAAGAGTGCAAAAGATCGTATTGTTAATATCACAATGACTTTATCTATTTCAAATACAAGTCAAATGGAGAAGGTGTTGCGGTCTTTACGTTCCGTACAAGGTGTTGCAGACGTATATCGAGCCATTACCTGAGAAAAAGTGTTATCTAATTTTATTGAAAGGCAAATAGAAAGAAATGAGTGGGAGGAATTTGTGAGAGCAGTTGTACAAAGAGTTTTACGGTCTAGCGTTACAGTGGAGCATAAAATTACCGGTTCCATTGAAAAAGGCCTAATGGTTCTTGTTGGCGTGGAAGATGATGATGAACTCGCTGATGTGACTTATATAGCTGATAAAATTACCGGTCTTCGCATTTTTGAAGATAAAGAAGAAAAAATGAATTTATCGGTGAAAGACATAGGAGGGGATATCTTAGCGGTATCTCAATTTACGCTTTTTGGAGATTGTAGAAAAGGAAAACGTCCAAGCTTCATCAAAGCAGCACGCCCCGAAAAAGCAAATATGCTTTACCGCGCTTTAATCGATGCTTGTAAAGCATGCGGTGTGCATGTGGAGGAAGGTGTTTTTCAAGCCGATATGTTGGTTCACATTGAAAACGACGGACCGGTGACGGTTCTTCTAGACAGTAAAAAACTATTTTAAAGGAGAAGGCTATGATTGTAAAAGGATATTACAGCGGTGCATTACAGGTAAATTCTTATCTTGTTTATGACGAAGAAACAAAAAAAGGTTTTATTGTGGATCCTGGTGGTGTAAATGCCGGATTGCTTCAGAAGGCAGAAGAAGAGAATCTAGATATTTTATATATTATATTAACGCATGGTCACGGAGATCATATCGGTGGCGTTGGTGTGCACCAGCAAACATTTCCGAAAGCTAAGCTTGTTGCATGCAAGAAAGAAAAAGAATTTCTTAAAGACGCATCTTTGAATTTTTCCAAAGAAACTTGCGGTGTAAGCTTATCTTTAGAAGCTGATTTATATGTAGAAGAAAGTGATACATTACAGGTTGGCAATCTGCTTCTCCAATTCATTGAAACACCGGGTCACACTCCGGGGGGAATGTGTATACTGGTTGAAGATTCCCTATTTAGTGGAGATACACTTTTTGCACAATCCATCGGCAGAACAGATTTTCCTATGGGTTCCTTTCCTGACTTGATATCCTCGATAAAAGAAAAGTTATTTTTGCTGCCGGATGAGACAAAAGTATATCCTGGTCATATGGGGTATACAACCATCGGTCACGAAAAGGAGCACAATCCATTTGTATAAAATTAACTGCAATGAAATAAAAAATAAATATGACTTAGAAGAGTTAGTTAAAATGTTCCTTAAGCCAACTGATTATATCTTATTTAATAATGACACTTTGTCAAATGAGATGGAAGAAGGCAAAGCTGAAAGAAACGAAGTAAGTTCTGTCACTGAAATACGGATTCCCAGTAGTATTACAGATAAAAACGAGGCAAAGCGTTATCTTTTCGAAAGATTAAGCGCCGATACACAGACACGCCCAGATTGGGGAATTTTAACGGGTGTAAGGCCTGGAAAACTGGTTAGAGAATATCTAAAAAAAGGAAAAGACCTGAAAGAAATTCAAACTCTTTTTAAAAAATTTTATTACGTATCGGATGAAAAAATAGACTTATTGATGGAATTATATGAAAATCAGAAACACATACTTTCTAATTGCGAAAAGAAAGATGTGGGAATTTATATTGGGATTCCATTTTGTCCGACCCGCTGTATCTATTGTTCCTTCACGTCAAATCAAGCAAGCGATGAGAAAATAGAGCAGTACTTGAACTCCTTATTACGAGAAATCATGTATGTCGGAAAACGTATGAAAGAGACTGGTATATACGCAGAATCTATTTATATTGGAGGGGGAACGCCGACTACCTTATCTGTTGCGTTGCTCGAAAAATTGCTTTCTGTCGTTTCAACTCATTTTGACTTGTCTCACCTGAAAGAATACACTGTGGAAGCAGGGCGTCCTGATACTATTACAAGAGAAAAATTACAGATAATTTTTGACTTTAATGTTGATCGGATTAGTATTAATCCGCAATCAATGAAGGCAAGAACTTTGGAGTTAATTGGACGTTCACATAGTCCAGAGCAGATTTCAGACGCTTTTTGTATGGCGAAGTCAATTGGTATTAAACATATAAATGCAGATTTAATTGCAGGTCTTCCTGAAGAAGACCCCAAAGACTTTGAAAATAGTCTTCGTAAAATAATTGCGCTCGAGCCGCAAAACATTACGGTTCACACTCTAGCGGTGAAACGTGCCTCCAGATTGATTGACCTACACGCTGATTATCATTATCATCAAGGGGAGCAGGTTCGAAACATGCTTGCTATATCAAAACAGCTTATGAAAGAAAACGGATATATTCCTTATTATATGTATCGTCAAAAACATATGGCTGGAAATTTTGAAAATATCGGGTATGCAAAACCAAAAACCGAAAGTATTTATAACATTCGCATTATGGAAGAA
Organism: Sinanaerobacter sp. ZZT-01; assembly: GCF_035621135.1. Taxonomy (NCBI): domain Bacteria; kingdom Bacillati; phylum Bacillota; class Clostridia; order Peptostreptococcales; family Anaerovoracaceae; genus Sinanaerobacter; species Sinanaerobacter sp. ZZT-01. The sequence goes on along the minus strand of NZ_CP141728.1, from coordinate 2,914,181 downwards.
AATCAAACGATTCTTGCACTGGGAGCAGGGGGAATAAGCAAAGTGTATTTCCCAGCTGAAAATCGTCTGGAAAGAGTGCCGAATGTTTCCAACTATGAAATTTATATAGAACGCTTGGATGAAATGCTCAGTCGGAAAGAAAAGGGTATTTTCATTCCTTTAGCAACAGAAAAAAATGGAGGTATTCGATGATTACAAATATTCCAAAAGGAACGAAAGATGTATTGCCTTCCCAATCCTATAAATGGCAGTATGTAGAGCGGATATTCAGAGAACTTTGCGATCTCTATTTATTTAAAGAAATTCGTACGCCGATCTTTGAACATACAGAATTGTTTAAGCGCAGCGTAGGAGATACGACTGATATTGTAGAAAAACAGATGTATTCCTTTGATGATTATGGCGGAAGAAATTTAACTTTAAAGCCAGAAGGAACTTCCCCGGTTGTACGTGCATTTACAGAGAATAAACTATTTGCGGAGGTACAGCCTTCCAAATTTTATTATATTACACCTTGCTTTCGCTATGAAAAACCACAGTCTGGCCGTCTAAGAGAATTCCATCAACTAGGTATTGAGACTTTTGGTGCTGCAAATATGATGGCAGATGCTGAAGTAATTGCACTCGCAATGGATTTTTTGGACAAGCTGGGCATTCAAGATTTGCAGCTACGCATCAACAGCATCGGCTGTCCAAGCTGCCGTCAAAAATACAGAGTTGCTTTGCAGGAATTTTTAAAACCAAATTACGATGCATTTTGCGATACCTGTAAGGGACGTTATGATCGCAACCCAATGCGTATCTTAGATTGCAAATCTCCCGTCTGTCAACAACTAGTGGAAGGTGCGCCTAAGATGCTGGACTACCTCTGTGAAGAATGTCAAACTGCATTTACAGATTTAAAAAACAACCTAACCGCAATGGAGATTCCTTATCTAGTAGACTCTGGTATTGTACGTGGTTTAGATTATTATACAAAAACAGCATTTGAAATTGTATCCAACTCAATCGGTGCACAAGGCACTGTTTGTGGAGGGGGGCGTTACGATCATCTTGTAGAAGAAATTGGCGGGCCTGCTACTCCCGGTGTTGGCTTTGGACTTGGAATTGAACGTCTGCTTCTCGTTATGGAAGCAGCAGGTATTTCCATTCCGAAGAAAGAGACTACCGATGTGCTCATTGCAGTAATGGGAGAACGAGGAAAGAGCTTCGGCTTGAAGCTGATGCATGATTTCAGAAAAGATGGGATTGCCGCTGCAATAGACATTGTAGGGCGGAACTTAAAAGGTCAATTTAAGTATGCGGATCGTTTACATGCAAAGTATACCATCGTCATTGGAGACAATGAGCTGGATAAAGGCATCGTATCACTGAAAAATATGCAAACTTCAGAACAGAAAGAAATTTCCATTGATGCGATTCGGAACGAAATAAAATTTTAAATTCAGTCTATACTAAATTAGAGGAGATACAAAACATGGCAAATATACTGAAGAGAACACATATGTGCGGTACACTGAACCTTGCAAATGTGCAAGAAGAAGTCATCTTAAACGGATGGATACAAAAAAGACGAAACTTAGGCGGATTAATTTTCTGTGATTTGAGAGATAAGACCGGACTAGTACAGATTGTATTTGATGATACCATTCCAAAAGAATTATTTGAAAGAGCAGATAAGCTGCGCAGCGAATTTGTAGTAGGGATCAAAGGCATTGTAAAAGAGAGACAGTCAAAAAATAAAGAGTTGCCGACTGGAGAGATTGAAATCTTTGCAAACGATTTGTTGATTTACGCAGAATCCGAAACACCACCAATTTACGTAAAAGATGACGATAAAGTATCAGAAGACCTGCGATTAAAATACAGATATTTAGATCTCAGAAAATTAAAAATGCAGCAAAATCTGACATTCCGTCATAAGATAACGAAAATAGCTCGTGACTTTTTCGATGCAGACGGTTTTACAGAAGTAGAAACACCAATCTTAATTAATTCGACACCGGAAGGCGCTAGAGATTATGTGGTGCCTAGCAGAGTGAATCCAGGTAAATTTTATGCATTACCGCAGTCTCCGCAGCTATTTAAGCAGCTTTTAATGGTGTCGGGAACGGATCGCTATTTTCAAATTGCAAAATGCTTCAGAGATGAAGATTTAAGAGCAGATCGTCAACCGGAGTTTACTCAAATTGACTTGGAAATGTCATTTGTGGATGCCAATGATGTTATGGCTACGCAAGAGCGTTTTATGAAGAAGCTATTTAAAGAATTGATGAATATGGAACTCAAAACACCATTTCCAAGGCTGACATATGATGAGGCGATGACCCGTTTTGGAAGCGATAAGCCGGATACTCGTTTTGGGTTTGAATTAAAAAGTTTAAACGAAACCGTAAAAAATTGTGAATTCCAAGTATTTAAAAATGCGCTTGCATTCGGCGGGGATGTTCGCGGAATTAATATTGATGGATATTCGGACCGATTCAGTAGAAAAGATTTAGATAAACTTCAAGATGCAGCGAAAACTTATGGTGCGAAAGGTATCGCATGGATTCGTGTTGGAGAATCAGAACACACTTCTTCAATCGGTAAATTTTTCACATCAGAACAAATGGCAGAAATCATTCGAGTATTTGAAGGAAAGCCAAATGATTTAATACTGATTGTAGCTGATAAGCCATCTATTGTATTTGATACGCTGGGCTTTCTGCGAAGAGAAATTGCAGGAAGACTCGACTTATTAAATGACAAACTATATAATTTTCTCTGGGTTGTTGATTTTCCGATGTATGAATACAATGAAGAATTAAAACGTTACCAAGCTATGCACCATCCATTTACTTCACCAAAAACAGAAGACATTCCTCTCATGGATGTTGAGCCTGCAAAGGTAAAAGCTGAAGCGTACGACATTATTATGAATGGCGTAGAACTCGGCGGTGGAAGCATACGTATTCATGATCGTAACTTACAAGCGAAAATTTTTGAAATCTTAGGATTGTCTGAAGAAGAAGCGAACAACAAATTTGGATTCTTGTTAGAGGCTTTCAAATACGGCGTTCCTCCTCATGGCGGACTAGCTTATGGATTGGATCGTTTGGTTATGCTTCTTACTGGTTCTCAGAGCATTCGAGAGGTCATGGCGTTTCCGAAAAACCAAGCAGCACAATGCCTGCTTTGCGATGCCCCTTCCGTAATTGCACAGGAACAACTGGACGAATTGGCGATTGCAACAGTGGATTTGCCTGAAAAACAAGCAGATGATACAGATATAAAATAGCATACTTTCATCTAATATAAAAAAATGCACCCCATCATTTAGAGGTGAAAAATGAATAAAATCGGCATTTTCGGAGGAAGCTTTGACCCCATTCATTATGGGCATCTATTACTGGCAGAACAGGCACGCTGCACATTTGATCTAAGTCGTGTTATTTTTGTTCCCGCAAAAATTTCTCCATTTAAATTAAATACAGTCCCGACGAGAGGAGAAGACCGCTATAACATGGTCCGTGAGGCAATTGAAGAAAACCCTTACTTTTTTATTTCCGATTATGAGTTGCAAAAGAAAACGGTATCCTATACAATTGAAACTCTCCAAGCTTTAAAAAAGGAATGGGGAGACCAAACAGAATTATATTTTATTACTGGTACAGATGCATTTTTAAGTATAATGAATTGGTCTCATTCGAAAGAATTGCTGACTGAATTTTCATTTTTAGTCGGCAATCGTCCAGGGTATCAGATAGAAGCACTGGAATATGTTATGACTGAAGTTCGATCCCGTTATCATACGAAAGTAGAAACAGTTGAAATGCCGCAGGTTGACATTTCTTCTACTGATATCAAGGAGCGTCTATATTATGGAAAGTCCATAAAATATCTGTTGCCTGATTCTGTTGCTGAGTATGCACTCGCACATCAATTATATAGCAGAAAGTAAATATTTTTGGAATTTATGTCAAGCTTGTCAATGAAAAAGATTAATGGTACAATGGAATGTATACAAAAAATGGAATAAAGAAAGAAATCACTGATTACATCACAAAGAATTTAAAACAAAAACGTTTAACTCACACCTTTGGTGTTGTAGAAGAAGCAAAGAAATTAGCTGTTAAATATGGGGCTGATGCAGAAAAAGCTGAGTTAGGAGCATTGTTTCACGATGCATTCCGGGAAAGAGGAAACTTGCTCCACGGAAGTATTGCTGCAGATGCTCTACAAAATACCTATCAAATTTATGACGAAGATATTTGCAACGCTGTACGTTTTCATACTACAGGAAGAGCGGGAATGTCTTTGTTGGAAAAAATATTATATTTGGCAGATGCCATCGAGCCGAATCGAAGCTATCCCGGAGTGGAAAAGCTTCGACTCTTAGCGTATAAGGATTTGGATGCTGCTTGTTTGCAGGCACTTCAAAATACAATGCGGTATGTTGCCGAAAATGGTTTGGAATTGGACCATAATACGTTAGAAGCTTACTTGGATATTAAAAAAGGAGATCATATGGAAAATAAAGAGATTGCACTGTCTGTAGCCGCTGCGTTAGACCAAAAAAAAGCGATTGATATCGTGGTGATGGATATAAAAGAAAAGTCTTCCTTTGCAGATTTTTTTGTAATTGCATCTGCAAATTCAGAGAGGCAGCTTTCAACCTTATCAGACGAGATTGAAGATCGCCTTGCAAAGGATAACATATTAGTAAAGCATATTGAAGGAAAGGGAACGAGCGGTTGGATTCTAATGGATTTCGGCGATGTTATCGTAAATTTATTTTCACTAGAGCAAAGAGAACGATATAATATTGATAAGGTTTGGGGTGACTGTGAAATTGTTCCGTTTGAGGAAACGGAAAATTAGGAGGTAGTTTAAGATGCAACAACATTATGATTTTACTGACATTGAAAAAAAATGGCAGGATATTTGGCAAAAAAATAGCTTATTCCATACAACAGAAGATAAGGGAAAAGAAAAATTTTATCTTCTTGAAATGTTTCCATACCCTTCCGGAAAACTTCACATGGGTCATGTAAGGAATTATTCTATTGGTGATGTTACTGCGCGTTACTTGACAATGAAGGGCTACAATGTTCTTCATCCGATGGGATGGGATTCTTTTGGTCTGCCCGCAGAAAACGCCGCAATTAAACATGGCATTCATCCAGCCGTATGGACAAAACAAAACATAGCAGAAATGAGAGAGCAGTTAAAACAGCTTGGATTCAACTATGACTGGGAACGGGAAATCGCTACTTGTACGCCAGAGTACTATAAATGGATGCAATGGATTTTTATTCAATTTTATGAAAAAGGCTTAGCATATAAGAAGAAGAATCCGGTAAACTGGTGTCCATCCTGTCAAACTGTACTAGCTAATGAACAGGTTGTTGATGGAAAATGTGAACGCTGTTCAACCAATGTCGGAAAAAAAGATTTAGATCAATGGTATTTAAAAATTACCGATTATGCAGATCGCCTTTTGGATGATTTAGATCAATTAGAAGGATGGCCGAATAAAGTTAAAACCATGCAGAAAAACTGGATAGGGAAAAGTGTGGGTGCAGAAGTTGATTTTACCATTAAAGGATTTGAAAAGAAACTTCGGATTTTTACCACACGAGTTGATACTTTGTATGGAGTCACTTATATGGTACTGGCACCGGAGCATCCTTATGTTAAAGAGCTTGTTTCTGGCACTGAATATGAAGACTCAGCGAAAGCCTTTTTAAATAAACTTCAGCATTTGAGTGACATTGATCGTACCTCAACCACCTTAGAAAAAGAGGGGATGTTTATTGGAAGCTATGCAATTAACCCAATGAATGGGAAGGAGATTCCGATTTATATCGCAAATTACGTTCTGATGGATTATGGAACAGGAGCCGTTATGGCTGTCCCTGCACATGACCAGCGTGATTTTGATTTTGCAAAAAAATATAATCTAGAGCTTCTACCAGTTGTAGAAGCAAAAGACCCTTCCATTGATATTTATAACTTAGAAGATGCACTCGTTGCGGAAGGAAAATTAATTAATTCCGATCGCTTTAACGGGCTGGATAATATTTCTGCTCAGAATCAAATCATTGAATATTTAGAAGAAAAGAAAATCGGAACAAAATCCATTAATTTCCGTCTTCGTGATTGGCTTATTTCAAGACAGAGATACTGGGGCTGTCCAATTCCTATGGTTTATTGTGAAGAATGCGGATGGGTTCCGGAAAAGCTGGAAAACCTTCCTGTGGAATTACCAACTGATGTTGTTTTTTCAGGAAAAGGAGAATCGCCTCTTACTACCAGTCAAACCTTTTCCAAAGCGGTTTGTCCGAAATGCGGAAAACCCGCCAAAAGAGAAATGGATACAATGGATACCTTCCTAGACTCTTCTTGGTATTTCTTAAGATATACTGATGCGAAAAATGATAAAGAAATGTTTTCTAAAGAGAAAGCAAAATATTGGATGAACGTCGATCAGTATATTGGTGGAGTGGAACATGCTATCTTACATTTATTGTATGCCCGCTTCTTTACAAAAGTACTGTATGATATTGGCTATTCTCCGGTAGAAGAACCGTTTGCAAATCTTTTAACGCAAGGAATGGTTCTTAAGGACGGTAGTAAAATGTCAAAATCCGTAGGAAATGTAGTCAGCCCGGAAGAAATTATAAGTAAATATGGAGCCGATACTGCACGACTGTTTATTTTGTTTGCTGCTCCTCCGGAAAAAGAATTAGAATGGTCAGATGCCGGAGTGGAAGGAAGCTTTCGTTTCTTAAATCGTGTATATCGATTGGTATATGAAGCAGCTGAAATCACAAATGATATACCAGCACAGTTTACTTTAGAGACAAAAGAAGATAAAGATTTGGCTTTTGTTCTAAATAGCACCATAAAAAAAGTAAGCGAAGACATAGGAAATCGCTTTAACTTTAATACAGCTCTCAGCTCTATTATGGAACTGGTCAATGAAATGTATAAATATAAAGCTTTGGACGACATGAATCTAGGTTTGTTTAAGCATGCCGTTGATTCGCTTATTCTCTTATTAAATCCGTTTGTTCCGCATATTTGTGAAGAAATGTGGAAGCATACAAACCATGAAGGTTATGCTTATAATGCAGCTTGGCCAACGTATGATGAAGCTGCTTTAGTGCGAGATACAGTGGAAATTGCCATCCAATTAAATGGTAAGGTTAAAGAAAGAATTCAAATACCTACAGGACTAGACAAAGAAACTTTTACAAGTGCAGCTATGGACGATGAGAAAGTAAAAGCACTTTTGAGCGGAAAACAAATCGTAAAAGTCATTGCCGTTCCGGGTAAATTATTGAATATAGTCGTAAAATAACAGGTGGGATGTCCCACAGAAAGAAAGGATGTATTTTTTGAAAATCAACAACAATAATAGGGGAGGAAGCATTAAATTGATTCCACTTGGCGGATTAAATGAGATCGGCAAAAACATTACCGTCTTGGAATCAAAGAATGATTTAATGATCATTGACTGCGGCTTGTCTTTCCCCGATGATGAAATGTACGGAATAGATATCGTGATTCCCGATTTCAGTTATCTGATCAAAAACAGAGAGAAGATCAGAGGTATGGTGCTGACTCACGGTCACGAAGATCATATCGGCGCAATTCCTTATTTGTTAAAAGAAATCAATCTGCCGATTTATGGAACGAGACTCACACTTGGGCTTGTCGAAAACAAACTAAAAGAACATGGCATTAAAGGAAATCTAAATGTTATCACAGCAGGTGATACGGTAAAGTTGGGTGACTTTAAAGTTCAGACCATACGAACGACGCACTCCATTGCAGATGCAATCTGTCTTGCTATTGATACACCAGCAGGAAGAGTCTTTCATACAGGAGATTTTAAAATCGATTATACGCCACTTGATGGAGAGCCGATTGATTTTCACCGTTTAGCAGAAATCGGAAACAAAGGGGTTCTGTTAATGCTCGCGGATAGCACAAATGCAGAAAGAAAGGGATATACTGCTTCGGAAAAAACCGTCGGTGTCACTCTTGAAAATATTTTCCGCTCCTATAATACGAGAATATTAATTGCTACTTTTTCTTCCAATGTACATCGAGTGCAAAAAATTATAGATACCGCATTAAAATTTAAAAGAAAAGTTGCAATTTCAGGAAGAAGCATGCTGAATGTCGTAAATATTTCTATTGAGCTTGGATATTTAAAAGTCCCTGACGGCGTTTTAGTTGATATTAATAAAATAAAAAACATAAAGGATTCTGAACTTGTCATCATTACTACAGGAAGTCAAGGAGAACCTATGTCCGCACTAGCAAGAATGGCTTCGAATGATCACAAAGCGGTACAAATAAAAAAAGGAGATGTCGTTGTCCTTTCCTCCAGCCCAGTTCCAGGAAATGAAAAAACAGTTTCCAATATTGTAAACAAACTGTTTGAAAAAGGTGCTGAGGTAATTTATAATGACATTGCCGATATTCATGTTTCTGGACATGCGTGTGCAGAAGAGCTGAAATTGGTTCATTCTCTAATAAAACCGAAGTATTTTTTACCTGTACATGGAGAATACCGCCATTTGCGTCAGCATTCTTTAATTGCAGAAAATCTAGGGATGCGTAAAGACCATATTTTTATCTTAGAAAATGGACAAGTACTCTCTCTAAGAAGAAATAAGGTTGAAAAATGCAAAGAGGAGGTTCCTTGCTCTTCAGTAATGGTAGACGGACTCGGTGTTGGCGATGTTGGAAACATTGTTCTCAGGGACCGAAAACTGCTATCGGAAGCAGGCTTGATTATCGTCGTTGCAGGAATACAAAAAGGAACAGGAATGGTTACCTCAGGGCCAGATATCATTTCCAGGGGATTTGTGTACGTCAGAGAATCCGAAGACTTGATTGATTCTGCAAGAAAAGTTGTAGAAGCACGCTTAGAACGATGCCATTCTGAAGGTGTTCGAGACTGGGCTGCACTGAAAGTGGCTGTTCGTGATGAACTGCGGAATTTTATTTATCAGAGAACGAAGAGAAGCCCCGTTATTTTACCAATCTTTTTAGAAGTATAGGAGGATATTTATGAACCCTTATGATAAAGCGCATGAACTGGCAAAAGCGTTAAAAGAGTCGCAGGAATACAAAAATTATATGGAAAAAAAAGAAAAGATCTCTCATAACGCAGAATTAAGTGAGATGATTAATGATTTTCAGGATAAAAATATGCAGATGCAAACACAGCAAATGCTGACCGGAAATGCAGATCAAAGTATTATGGAACAAGTACAATCCTTATATCAAATTGTTATGGCCGACCCTCTAGCTGCTGAATATATGCAGGCAGAACTAGGCTTTACTAAATTGGTTTCGGATGTATACGGTATTCTTGGGGAAGTGATTCGCATTGGAAAATAAGTCGGAAAAAGCAATTCGAATCTCAAACAGAATTACAAAAGTAAGAAATGCATTAAAGGAACAGCAACTTGATGCAATTTGGATCACAAAAAAGGAAAATCAGATTTATTTATGTGATTTTCCATCCTCAAATTGCTATCTTCTTCTTACAAAATATAAAAATTATTTACTGACAGATTTTCGATATATAGAAGCCGCAAAAGAAACCTGCCCGATGTATGAGATTGTTTTAATTGACAATCAATACTCAGAGATGGATTTTTTGAAAGAGATGCAGCTATCTGTTATTGGAATTGAAAACGATATCTTAACAGTAAATAGTTATCGTAAACTAAAAAAGAATATTCAAAATGTGCAATGGCAGGATTGCAGCGGGTTGGTAGAAGGAATCCGCTTGATAAAGGACGAATATGAATTAAATGCGGTCAAGCAAGCCGCTTCCTTGACGGATGATTGCTTCACTCATATGTTGACGGTATTAAAACCTGGTATGACTGAAAAAGAAGCGGCATTGGAAATTGAATTTTATTTTAAAAAAAATGGTGCAATGGGACTATCTTTTGATTCAATCTGTGTTTCTGGTATAAGGAGTTCTTTGCCACATGGTGTGCCGACGGAAAAAAAAATAGAGCCCGGTGATTTATTGACCATGGATTTTGGATGCATTCTGGATGGTTACTGCTCAGATATGACAAGAACCGTTGCCATCGGTTCTGTAACAAAAGAGCAAAAACAAATCTATAATTTGGTTTTAGAAGCGCAAAAATCAGCCATTGAAGGGCTGAAACCAGGGATCACTTATGCAGAAGGAGACCGTTTAGCACGGCAAGTCATTAGCGACGCTGGTTATGGTGACTATTTTGGGCATGGACTTGGTCATGGAGTCGGGCTTGAAATTCATGAAGCACCAACTTTGAGCCCAAGAGGAAAAGGAATTCTAAAAGAAAATATGACAGTTACCATTGAACCGGGAATTTATCTTCCGCAGAAGTTTGGAATTCGAATTGAAGACTTGGCAATTATCACTTCTTTTGGTATAATAAACACGGTTCATTCAGAAAAAGAGCTAATTATTATCTAAAAGGATTGATTAGATATATCACAATGGAGGAGTAAACAATGATTTATGCAAGTGATTTTAGAAAAGGCGTTACATTTGATATTAACGGAGAACCACATGTAGTTTTGGATTTTCAGCATGTAAAGCCCGGAAAAGGTGCAGCTTTTGTGAGAACCAAGTATAAGAATATATTGACTGGCGCAACCAGAGAAGAAGCCTTTAATCCAAACGACAAATTCCCGAAGGCGCACATTGATACAAAACAAATGCAGTATTTATACAATGATGGAGAACTGTATTATTTTATGGATCAAGAGACCTTTGATCAAGTTCCGATTGGAGAAGAGCAAGTTGAAGATGCAATTAAATACCTGAGAGAGAATGATATGGCTACAATTAAATTTTATAAAGGGAATGCATTCTTAGTAGAAGCTCCAAACTTTGTAAATCTTAAGGTTATTGAAACAGAGCCGGGTGTAAAGGGTGATACCGCTACAAACGTAACGAAAGCAGCTGTTGTGGAAACCGGCGCATCGATTCAAGTTCCAATTTTTATTGAAGAAGGAGAACTGATTCAGATTGACACCAGAACTGGCGAATATTTAGGCAGAGCTAAATAAATACAACAAATAATTTCGCAGAATGGTAACATTCTGCGAAAATTTTTTGTTAACATATATTGATTACATAGGGAGATTATATATGGAAAAAAAATCAAAAAGGAAAAAGAAAAAGCTTAATCGCGTACTACTCATTTTAGCAAGCATATGTATGGTTTCTTTTGCTGCATTTTTTTTATTTTTAGAGCAAGCTGTAAAGCCTATAGAAGCAGAAAACACACAGGCCATTTCCGTTCAAATACCGACAGGAACAAGTACAAGGGAAATTGCTGATATCTTAAAGGACAATGGATTAATCCGCAATACCGCTGTATTTCGTTTAGAATCGAAAGCAAAGGGGTATGATGGAAGATATAAAGCAGGAGAGTACATCCTTTCAAAAGATATGTCTATGCTGAAGTTGATGGAAAAAATCATATCCGGAAATGTAAATACCGTTCGCTTTACAATCCCGGAAGGGTATACGTTAAAGAAAATTGGAGAGAAACTAAGCGAACAGGGTTTAATTAATCAAGAACTCTTTATACAGGAATTGCAAAGTGGAGAATACAATTATGAATTTTTAAAATATGCACCGCAAGGTCAATTTCGCCTAGAAGGCTATTTATATCCTGAAACATATGACGTTTATACAACTGCTTCTGAGCAAGACATTATTAATCGAATGCTGTTGCAGTTTGATACTGTTTTCAAATCAGAATATTATGATAGAGCTAAGGAACTAGGTTTAAATATTAATGAAATCATTACGATTGCTTCAATCATACAGGGAGAGGCCGCAAAAGAAGATGAGATGGATCTGATTTCCAGTGTCATTTATAATCGTCTGAAAATCGGCATGAAACTGCAAGTCGATGCAACCGTTCAATATGTGCTGGATGAGCGCACAGATCGAGTCACGACAAAAAATACAGAGGTCGATTCGCCATATAATACGTATCAAAATTTTGGATTGCCGCCTGGTCCGGTTTGCTCACCGGGAAAGAAAGCAATCGAGGCTGCGCTGTACCCAGCAGATACAAATTATGTTTATTTTGTAGCAAAAGGCGATGGATACCATGCGTTTACCGATGATTATGATCAATTTTTGAAGGATAAAAATGCATATATTAAAAAAACATTTGGAGAATAAAAATGAACATTATCACACAACAAGTTACGGCATATTTAGATGAATTATATCGTCCGCTCAATTCATTTTTAGAGGAATTAAGAAAAGAAGCAGAAAACAATCACGTTCCAATTATTCTACGTGATACAGAGCAACTGCTTGGAAATCTATTGCGTATGCGGCAACCGAAAAAAATCCTTGAAATTGGAACAGCTGTGGGATATTCTGCGATTTATTTTGCCGCCGTCTGTGATGATGCATTGATTACTACATTAGAAATTTCAGAAGAAAATGCTGAAATTGCAATAAAGAATATTGAAAATGCGGGTGAATCTGAACGAATACAGATCATAAAAGGAGATGCAAAAAAAAGCCTTGTTTTTCTGCAAAAACAGATGAAAGAGGAACAAGCTGTTCCCTATGACTTTATTTTTATCGATGCTGCAAAAGCACAATATCAAGCGTTTTGGGACGCTTGCCAGCCACTTTGCAAAAAAAACACATTAATTGTATCGGATAATATCCTATTTAAAGGAATGACAGCTTCAGATGATTTTGTTTTGAATCGCAGATATAAGACAATCGTTCGTCGTATGCGGGAGTATCTGAACCATATTACAAACACGGAAATAGCAGAGACCTGTGTATTAGCAGTCGGAGACGGTGTCGCTGTCAGCTTAATGAAAGAATAAGTGAGGAAATTATGAAAAAAATCGAACTCTTAGCCCCAGCCGGAGATCTGGAAAAATTAAAGATTGCAATCGATTATGGAGCAGATGCAGTCTATATGGCAGGTGAATTATTCGGCCTTCGTGCAGGTGCAAAAAATTTCAGCTTAGATGATATGCGGGAAGGAATAGAATACGCTCATATTCGCGGAAAGAAAGTATTTCTCACCATGAATGTTTTTGCACATAATGACGATATCGAAAGGATGGACAGCTACCTAAATCAACTGAAAGATCTAGAGATTGACGCATTCCTTGTTTCTGATGCAGGCGTGATTCAAATGATTTGGGACATCCTTCCCAATGCCGAAATCCATTTAAGTACACAAGCAAATACAACAAATTATAAAACAGCAGCTTTTTGGTATCAGCAGGGAGTAAAACGAATTGTACTTGCAAGGGAACTTTCTTTTGATGAGATAAAAGGATTTCGCGATCATTTACCTGCAGATCTAGAATTAGAAGCTTTCGTTCAGGGTGCTATGTGTATTTCGTATTCCGGGCGTTGTCTTTTAAGCAACTTTATGATAGAACGCGATGCAAATAGAGGTATGTGTGCACATCCATGCCGCTGGAAATACAGTTTACTTGAAGAAAAAAGACCTGGTGAATATTACCCAGTGGAAGAAGATGAGCGAGGCACTTACATTTTTAATTCTAGAGATTTATGTATGATTGAGCACATACCCGACCTGATTGAATCCGGACTTTCTTCATTAAAAATTGAAGGACGTATGAAAAGTATTTTTTACGTAGCAACGATTATCGGGGCTTACAGAAAAGCAATTGATGCATATTATGAAGAGAAAGAGAATTATTCTTTTAAGCCTGAATGGATGGAAGAACTGAGAAAAGTAAGCAATCGCCATTTTACAACCGGATTTTATTACCGTAATCCCACCAATAAAGACCAAAATTATGAAAGCAGTGCCTACTATCGTGAATATGTATTCTTAGGGATTGTACATGATTATGATGCAGATACGGGGTTTGCAACGGTAGAACAGAGGAACAAAATCACTGTTGGAGATGAAGTGGAAATTTTTGGGCCTGATTGTGGCTATTTTAGACAAAAAATTGAAATAATGCTGAATGAAGACGGAGAAGAGATCTCAGAAGCTCCGCATGCACAGCAAGTATTGAAAATCAAAGTTTCAAAACCGGTTGCTTCGAAGTTTATGATTCGCAAAAAGAAAGAATAAGATTGAATTTTCGTTAAATTTATGGTATAATATACTAAGTTTTGATAGAAAACATATAATAGGATTTCATTAAATTAGGAGGAATATAAAAATGTTGGACTCTAGTCCAGACCCCAGTATGCCACTGGCTTTTAAACTGTTATTTTTAGCATTGCTAATATTAATTAATGCTTTTTTTGCTTCAGCAGAAATGGCATTTGTATCCTTGAACAAAAATAAGATAAAATTACTTGCAAATCAACAAAATAAAAAAGCATTACTGCTTCAACGATTAATTGAGGAACCAAATAAATTCTTATCAACAATACAAGTTGCAATCACGCTCGCTGGATTCTTATCCAGTGCATCAGCTGCTACGTCTTTGTCCTATGATATCGGTGCTTTTCTGCATCAGTTTGGCATTCCATATGAAACGCAGATTGCAGTTGTTTTAGTTACCTTAGTTTTAAGTTATTTTACATTAGTATTCGGAGAACTTCTACCGAAAAGGCTAGCGTTGCAAAATGCAGAAAAAATGGCTCTTTTTGCAGTGAAACCAATCCTATTTATTTCTAAAATTGCTTCACCATTTGTAAAGTTATTGTCTATTTCAGTTTCATTCCTGTTGAAGCTTTTAGGAAAAGATCAATATAATCAAATTGATGAATATTCTGAGGAAGAGATACGATCTTTGCTTGAAGCCGGTCAGGAGTCTGGGCAAATCAATGAAACCGGACGTGAAATGATCAATAGTATTTTTGAATTCGATGATAAATTAGCTTATGAAATTATGACACCAAGAACAGACGTATTTTTAATTGACATCAATGATGATTTGTCAGAATACGTAGATGAACTCTTAGAAGAACGTTATTCCAGAATTCCGGTTTATAATAAAGACAGCGATGACATCATTGGCATTCTTTATATGAAAGATTTTATGATTGAAGCTCGAAAACAGGGATTTGAGAATGTAGATATCCGTCCAATTCTGCAAAAACCGTTTTTTGTTCCGGAAAGCAAAAAAATTAATGAGTTATTCAGTGAGTTACAACTTTCTAAAATGCATATTGCAATCTTAATTGATGAATATGGCGGATTTTCTGGCATCGTTACCATGGAAGACATTATTGAAGAAGTAATGGGTAATATTGATGATGAATATGACGATGATGAACCAAAATTGGAATTAATTGATGAAAATACGTACATGGTAGATGGGCAATATTATTTGGATGACTTAAGCGAAGAATTAGGGCTGGAGTTGGAATCGGAAAACCATGAAACCATTGGCGGGTTTATCATAGACCTGATGGGTGAAATCCCAGATGAAAATGAAACGGAAGAACGAATCGTACAGCATGAAGGCTGCACCTTTAAAGTAGAATCCGTAAAAGACCGTCGTATTGATAAGGTTCGAATTCTTCTTTTACCAAAAGAAGCGATGAATGAAGAGGAAACCGTATCAATGGGCGATAATGAAAATATCGAAATCGTTACAGAACAAAAAACACAGCAAGCATAATAGAATAAAGCACATAACTCCCTGTCCTTTCTGCATATAATGAAAGTAGGACAGGGGGTTTTTTTTATGAAACAAAACATTGGCTTATTTGAAAAATTGCCGTTAGATTTATCTATTGAGCTACAACGCTTGACACCAGAAATCCAAGAACAAATCCAGGAAATCCGCATTAAAATAGGACATCCTATTTTAATTTACGCAGGAAACAAAGAATATAAACTAAAAAATAATTCCGACGCAACGGTTGGTAAAGAATATATTAACAACGTATGCAATTGCATCCTTAATCACTCTGTTTACGCACACCAGCAAGACCTTGCAAATGGCTTTGTTACAATGGAAGGCGGACACCGTGTCGGATTCTGCGGGAGAGCGGTCATGGATAATGGGAAAATCAGTACATTAACAAATATCACTTCGATAAATATTAGAAAGAGCCGACAGATTATAGGAATTTCAGAACCGTATTATTCCTATCTGACCAATAAAGAAGGAGGATTTTTTAACACCATCTTGATCTCTCCCCCAAAATGTGGGAAAACAACAATGCTTCGAGATTTAATACGCAATTTAAGTTCACATGGTTTTAAAGTGGGAGTGTGCGATGAACGTTCTGAAATTGCAGGCTTTGACCATTTCGGAACGTCATTTGATTTAGGAATGAGGACAGATATTCTCGATTCCTGCCCAAAAGAAAAGGCAATGACTATGCTGATACGTTCTATGGCACCTGACATCATTGCTACTGATGAAATTGGAAAGGAGTCTGATTATGAAGCCGTCTGCGCAGCAGTGACTGCCGGTGTGGGACTCTTGACTACCATACACGGGAACACCTATGAAGATTTAATTCGTTCTCAAGCTAAAAAATTCTTAGACAATGGAATTTTTCAAAGAATCGTATACCTTGGGAATCGCCCTAAAGTTGGAACCGTAAGAAAAATAACGGATGAGAAAAATCAGATTCTTTTATCCGGAGAAAGGAGCCTTGCATGAAATTTGCTTTATGTATTCTTATTGTTGTTTCCTGCTTTGGTGCAGGAATGGTAAAAGCATTGGAATTTTCCTACCGTCACCGGCAATTGCGAGAAATACATCGAAGCTTTAAAAGGCTGCAGACGGAAATTCAATATGTCAGAGAAACGCTTCCCATTCTTTTAGAACGCCTTGCCAAAGAGGAAAATGGACTTCTTGCTGCTTTTTATAACGATGTTTGTGAAGGTTTAAAAAAAGGTGAAAAAAGTTTTTATGAGTGCTGGGACACATCCGTTTCCAACATATATAGCAATAGCAGCCTGCTTAAAGAAGATAAAGAAATTCTGAGACAATTAGGTCAAGAGCTTGGAAAAAGTGATTTACAAGGACAAAAAAGTGCATTTGAACGCTTTTTTTCCAGATTGGAAGAACAAATAAAAGAATCCGAGGAAACAAAGAAGAAAAAAGGTAAAATGTATCAAAGCCTTGGATTTTACGGTGGAATCTTAATTGCTTTATTACTTTTTTGATCTCATTATTATGTATTTTTTTGATTATTAAAAAAATAAAACGAAGATATTTGAAAAAAATAGTTGACAATTTTCATTTAAGAGGTTTATGATATCCATAAGTTATAAGTTAAAAAACGAGAGAGGAAATAAAAATGAGAAACTTAATGTCAACAAAATTAAATAACTTTACTTATTTTAACTTTTGGGGCTACTATTTTAGCGCTGACATTTTTTCATGTAAATATTTCGATTCGTATGAGTCTTGTAACATCAAAATCAATTAGTCAAACTATTTTGAAAATTTTGAGAACTCAGCGATGAGTTCTCTTTTTTTATACACAAAGGGAACTCGGAGTTCCCAGTAAGTAGAAAATTTAATGGAATTTGTCAAATTAGGTACTAAAAATTAGAAAATGGAGGGAAAAAACATGATTATTGTATTGAAACCAAATACCTTACAAGAGGAAATTGATAAATTATCCGCACTTGTTAGAACAAAAGGTGTAGAGGTATACCCAATTGTAGGTACCGAACTTTGTGTTTTAGGTTTGGTAGGAGACACCAGCAGAATCGATTGTTCTCAGTTAGAAGCGAATCGCAATGTTGCACGTGTGATGCACGTAGCCGAACCATTCAAAAAGGCAAATAAGAAATTTCATCCACTGCCGACTGTCATTGATGTATGCGGTAAAAAAATTGGTGATAATCAGCTTACCATTATTGCAGGCCCGTGTTCTGTTGAGAATAAAGAACAAATTTGCGGAATTGCAGATGAAGTGAAAAAACTTGGAGCACACTTCCTTAGAGGCGGTGCCTTTAAACCAAGAACCTCTCCTTATGCATTTCAAGGCTTAAAATACGATGGGTTAGAACTTCTGATGGAAGCACGTCAAAGGACTGGGCTTCCGATTGTATCAGAAATCATGTCTACAAACGATTTAGAAATTTTCGAACAAGAAGTCGATGTCATCCAAGTAGGCGCAAGAAACATGCAAAATTTTGATCTTTTGAAACAATTAGGTCAAACCTCAAAACCAATTCTGTTAAAAAGAGGCTTATCCGCAACCGTTGAAGAGTGGCTGATGTCTGCAGAATATATCATGTCGGGAGGAAATGAGCAGGTTATCTTATGCGAACGGGGCATTCGTACTTTTGAATCTTACACAAGAAATACACTTGATCTCAGTGCGATTCCAGCAGTTAAAGAATTAAGCCATCTTCCAGTTGTTGTTGATCCAAGCCATGCAACCGGGAAATACTGGATGGTAGAACCCCTAGCAAAAGCGGCAATTGCCGTTGGTGCAGATGGTCTGATTATAGAAGTTCACAACGACCCGGCAAATGCGCTTTGTGACGGGCAACAGTCCATTAAACCAAAATTATTCGGCGAGGTAATGGAAGAACTTCGTCCGATTGCAAAAGCAGTAGGAAGAGAATTGTAATCTGGGATAATAATTAGATATAAGTGAGTGAGGATATCTATGGAAAAACAATTAAATGTCAGTTTAGGAGAAAACAGTTACTCCATTCATATAAAAAATGGATTATTGGTAGATGTTGGGGAAAGAATAAAGAACATTTATCAAGGAAATAAAATTTTTGTGTTAACGGATCACAATGTTCATGCGAAGTATACAAAAGCTTTGCTTTTTTCTCTCAAAGAAGAGGGCTTTGCAGTTCATGTTTATTCGCAGGAGCCAGGGGAATCATCAAAATCATTGTCCCAGCTCCAAAAAATCTACGAAGAACTTCTGCGATTTTCAATGACCAGAAAAGATCTGCTAATTGTTTTAGGTGGAGGTGTTGTTGGTGACATTGGCGGATTTGCAGCCGCTACATATTTGAGAGGGATTCCCTTTATACAAATACCAACCTCACTTCTGGCACAGGTTGACAGCTCAGTTGGCGGCAAGGTCGCCGTTGACCTTCCACAGGGTAAGAACTTAGTGGGGAATTTCTACCATCCAAAAGCGGTCTTTATCGATCCGCTTGTTCTATCCTCCCTACCAGATAAATTCTTTCGGGATGGTATGGCAGAAGTGATAAAATATGGCTGCATAAAAGACAAATGTTTATTTGACCTGATTTCTGCAAATATTGAGCGCTGCAAAATTATGAAACATATTGATGAAATTATTTTTCGCTGCTGTGATTTAAAAAGGCAGCTTGTAGAAGAAGATGAAAAGGATATAGGAAATCGTATGCTTTTAAATTTTGGCCATACTATAGGACATGCAATCGAACAGGTCCAACATTATAAAGGGTTATCGCACGGCGAAGCCGTTGCAGTCGGTATGTACCAAATTACGAGCAAAAGTGAACAACTGGGATTGACTGAAACAGGAACAGCTGAAAAAATTAAAACGATTTTACTCACTCATGGTTTATCTGTTGAATTGCCTTCTCTTTCTTTTGGAGCAGTTAGAGCCGCTATCATGAACGATAAAAAGAAAATGGGAGATCAATTAAACGTTGTCTTATTAAAAAAAATTGGAGAAAGCTTTTTGTATAAAGAAGGGAGGACTTTATGGGAAATTTAAAAATACAACCTAGAAAATTATCAGGAACCGTTGCTGTGCCTCCCTCAAAAAGTATTGCACATAGAGCTGTTATTTGCAGTGCCTTAAGCAATGCAGAGTCCTTTTTACAATTAAATCTATCAGATGATTTGCTCGCTACCATCAAAGGAATGCAAGCACTTCGAGAGGGAGGGGATGTAACCATTGACTGTAACGAATCAGGTTCGACTCTGCGGTTCCTAATACCTATTTCTTTGGTTCTGACGAATGGGGGACGCTTCATTGGAAAAGGGAATCTTGGGAAGCGACCTTTAACTCCTTTTTTCCCAATCTTTGAACAGTGCAATATAAATCATAAAGAGGGAAACGGCGATTCACTTGACTTTCAGGTAAAAGGCACGTTACTTCCCGGTCATTACTCCATATCAGGTGATGTCAGTTCTCAATTTATCAGCGGACTTTTCTTTGCACTTCCTCTCTTAAATGGAGATTCCATATTAACAATCACGACTCCCTTAGAATCAAAGGCTTATCTGGATCTAACACTTTCTGTAATGGAATCTTTTGGCGTTCATATTGAAAAAAAAGACAATCAAGTCTATGAAATTAAAGGAAAGCAAATTTATCAAAATATACCTTATGAAATGGAAGGCGATTACTCACAGGCTGCTTTTTTCCTTTGTGCGAACGCATTAGGTTCTGATGTAAATGTCAAAAATTTAAAACTGAATTCAGAGCAAGGAGATAAAGCGGTGATTGAATTAGTAAAAAGATTTCAAGAGCATGATTCTCAAGACTTGATTACCATCGATGGCTCACAATGTCCGGATATTATGCCAATCATAGCCTTAACAGCCGCTTTGCAGAACAAAAAAAGAACGCAAATTATCCATGCAAAAAGACTACGTCTCAAAGAATGTGATCGGATTTCTGCGGTTTGCAAAGAACTCAATCAATTAGGTGCGAAAATTAGAGAACTGGAAGATGGCTTTTACATCGAAGGGGTTTCACAGCTTTCAGGTGGCTGTGAGGTTTGGAGTCACAACGACCACCGAATTGCTATGATGCTCTCAATTGCAGCAACTGTATGTAAAGAACCTATTTTATTAAAGAACTATGAATGCGTTTCAAAATCCTATCCAAAATTTTTCGAAGATTATTTACAGTTAGGAGGTGGTGTCCATGAGTGGAGTATGGGGTAAACAATTAGAACTTTCTATTTTCGGGGAATCCCACGGCAGTGGAATCGGAATCGTCATCAATGGCCTTCCATCTGGTTTTGCTATTGACCTTGAAGAGATTAATCGGGAAATGCAGCGTCGTGTTCCTGGTAAAAACACCTATTCAACAGCGAGAAACGAAGCAGATTCACCCCAGATTTTAAGTGGTCTGTTTAACGGAAAAACAACGGGAACGCCCTTATGCTGCGTGATTGCAAATGCAGATAACCATTCCTCTGACTATTCCGTCTTAGAGCAAGTTATGCGCCCCGGGCATGCAGACTATCCTGGATTTGTACGCTACCACGGAGCAAATGACTACCGGGGCGGCGGACATTTTTCCGGACGGCTCACTGCACCCCTCGTTTTTTGCGGTGCTATTTGTAAACAGATTTTAAAAGAAAAGGGGATTTTTATTGGGTCACACATCCAGCAAATTCGAGAAATTCAAGATAGTTCCTTCCAAGAAAAAACAATCACACAGGAAATTCTTTTTCACTTAAACAGTCAAACATTTCCTGTATTAGAAGAAAAGAAAGCCGAATGCATGCAAAATGAAATCCTTTCTGCAAAGAAAGACGGCGATTCCGTTGGCGGAACGATTGAATGTGCAGCAATTGGAGTTCCCGCCGGAATTGGAGATCCGTTTTTTGATTCGGTAGAATCCACCCTTGCGCATTTACTTTTTTCCGTTCCTGCAGTAAAAGGCGTCGAGTTCGGTATTGGTTTTAAAATGTCAGAAAAAAAAGGCTCTGAATGCAATGATGCCTATTATTATGATAAAGAACAAGTAAAGGCAAAGACGAATCACAACGGTGGCATTCTTGGAGGTATCACTAACGGAATGCCGATTATTTTCCGAACAGCAATCAAGCCGACTCCGTCTATTTCCAAAGAACAAGAAACGATTAACATTAAAACAAAAGAGAATACAACCCTCTCTGTAGCTGGGAGACATGATCCGTGCATTGTACAAAGAGCCGTACCTATAATTGAAGCAGTATGCGCAATCGGGATTTATGAATGTATAAAAAGGAGCGACATAGATGGAAGCAAAAAGTAAGACAGTTGGTTTTCCGGGGACAATCGGCTCATTCTCTGAGGAAGCGTTGATTCGATATTTTGGTGAACAACAAGCAAAAAAAGAGTATCAAGATTTTGAGGATGTATTTATTGCACTGAACAAAGAAGAAATTGCTTATGGAGTCTTGCCAATTGAAAACTCCTCTACCGGTGCTGTTGCCGTAACCTATGATCTTTTGAAGCAATATGGCTGTTACATCGTTGGAGAAACTTATTGCTCAATTCGGCATCACCTGATCGGCCTTCCAGATACCAGTTTTTTTGATATAAAAGAGGTTTATTCCCATATTCAGGGACTGGAGCAATGCAGTAATTATTTAAGTCGTTTCCCTGATTGGAGCTTAATTCCTTTTCATAATACCGCAGTCAGTGTGAAACTGGTAAAGGAAGAAAACTGTAAAAGGAAGGCTGCGATTGGCAGTGAACGGGCAGCAAAGGTATATGGTCTGACCATTTTAGAAAAAAATATTCACAATCAAAAAAATAATACTACACGTTTTGTTATTGTCAGTAAAACATTAGAACAAAACCCGAAAAGTAATAAATTCAGTGCAATGCTCTCTATGGAAAATCGAGCCGGTTTTCTTTATGAACTATTAGGCGCATTTGCAAGCAATCATGTAAATTTAGTGAAAATCGAATCCCGTCCATTAAAAGAGCATGCATTTCAATATTGTCTTTATTTAGATTTTGAAGGTGACTTGCAAAGTGAAAATGTGAGACAAACACTCTCCGTCATTGAAAAAAGACGGTATGATTTTAAGCTATTAGGTTCTTATGTGAAAGAGGTACAAGTATGAAAATAGCCATTGTAGGGTTAGGCGTAATCGGAGGTTCTTTTGCTTTAGCACTGAAAGAAAAAGGATATAAAGAAGTTTATGGTATCGATACCGATGCGCAAACCATCAATCAGGCCAAAGAAATGAATATTATATGTGAAGGCAGTGCGGACGGCAGAGAGTTTCTCTCTGAAATGGATCTTATTTTACTGGCAATTTATCCAAAGCTGATCGCTCCTTTTCTAAAGAAAAATAAAGAATTGTTTCATGCCGGGACCATCTTAACAGATACTGCTGGCGTGAAAGGCGCTATTTTGGATGATGTTTTAAAACTTCTTCCACAAAATGTGGATTTTATATTTGGTCATCCGATGGCAGGCCGTGAAAAAAAAGGGCTTTCTTATGCCAGCAGCGCGGTGTTTCAAGGTGCGAATTATATTTTTACGCCTACAAAATTCAATCGTCCAGAAAACTTAGATAAAATGGAAGAATTGATGAAAGAAATCGGATTTGGAAGGGTAAAGCGGATTACGCCAGATTTTCATGATGAAATGATCAGTTTTACTTCACAATTGCCACACGCTATGGCAGTCGCACTCATTAACAGTGATAAAGAGGGGCGTGATACGGGAAGCTTTATCGGTGACAGCTATCGAGACTTAACAAGAATCGCAAATATGAACGACTCTCTTTGGGCAGAGCTGTTTCTTGAAAATAAAGAAAACTTATTACACTCTATTGAAAATTTTCAAAAAGAGCTAGAAATAATTCAATCCGCACTAAAAAGTCAGAATGCTGAAGTTCTGAAACAATGTTTTCGTAAGTCGACTGACCGAAGAGAAAAATTAGACCCCAAATAGCAATCTCAGAACAAAAATACCGAAATGAAAAACTAATTTAAGTATTTCATTTCGGTATTTTTTATTGCATAAAACTTTGGACAAGGAATATACATGGTATAAAGAAATTGTTAAACAAAAAGGAATAAAAAGATAGGCGGTGAAACACTTATGACAATCGATGTGGATATTATTTTTAAAATTGCAGCTATTGGAATTATTGTTGCAGTTTTAAACCAAGTTCTAATCCGGGCAGGGCGTGAAGATCAAGCAATGATGACTACTCTGGCCGGAATTATTGTTGTATTGGTCATTATTATACAAATGATCAATGATTTTTTTATCGCAGTTAAAACAATGTTTCAATTTTAGGAGGACAAAGACCATGGATATTTTTCAAATTTGTGCCATTGGTCTTTGTGGCATGATTCTTTCGTCTATTGTAAAGGCATACAAACCAGAATTGGCAATTTACATTGTAATTTCTACCGTTTTACTCCTCTTTGGTTTTTTACTTTACCATTTGCGAAGCATTTTTGACTTTCTCAATACAATTTATAATCAAATCACCTACGGAAAAGCATTCTTTTCAGTCATGATTAAAGTATTAATTGTTGCCTACGTGGCAGATTTCACATCACAACTGTGTAAGGATGCAGGAGAATCTGCCATTGCCGGAAAAGTAGAATTAGCCGGAAAACTATTTATATTTTATCTTGCGGTTCCAGTTATGATGTCCATTTTGGAACTTTTAGAAAACTTGCTTCCCATACAATGAAAAAGTAGGTGATACTCTTGGAAATGGAAAATTTAATTAACGAGCAGCTGGCCTCAATGGATATGGAACAGCTACAGGAACTTATGGGGATGGCAAATTCACATGGACAAATTTTTGAAAATATGTCTCTAATGGAAATCATTCAAAGCTTAATAAAAGGCGAACCTTTATTTCAATGGGATCAATTATTAGGCCGAATTACAGAATTATTCTTCATTGAGGTCCGCTCATCCGTTTTTTTATGCATTCAAATTCTTCTGATTTGTATGATTGTCAATTTGCTACAAAATATGTCATCTTCCTTTGGCGAACATACTGTATCCAAAATGGGTAGTATGATTTGCAGCTGCGTTGTTGCTACATTATGCCTCAGAAACTTTGTAGATGTCTATAATCTTTGCAGCATTGCCGTTACACAGATGGTCTCGGTTATGCAAATGCTATTGCCCATTTTGGTTCCTATGATGATTGCTACGGGAAATATCACCTCAGGCGGTGTTCTAAATCCCGTTATTTTAGCAGCCATTACCTTACTTTCCAAAGTAATGGAACAATTAATCCTTCCAGCCATCTTTTTATCCTGCATTTTTTTATTGGTAAACAGCCTCTCAGACAGAGACTACATTAAAAAATTAGCTGGATTTTTAAGAGGTTTTGCAGTTTTTCTCATGGGACTTTCCGTTACATTATTTTCCGGTTTAACTGCAATACAGGGAATTGCTACGGAATCAGTAGATACGATGCTTATGAAGACCGCGCAATTTTCTGTTGAACGTTTCATTCCAATTATCGGCGGATTTGCATCCGACTCTATGGATATCATACTCAGTTGTACAAAAATCATTAAAAATGGAATTGGAATCTTCGGCCTGCTTCTCATTCTTACCATTTTGCTGATTCCATTATTAAAACTAACGGCCATCGCTATCGTTTATAAGGTCGCTGCCGTCATTGCAGAACCGATCGGATCAAAAAAAATTGCTGTGTGTTTAGATGAGATTGGAAATACCATAATAACTTTAGCTATCGTTCTGCTACTTGGGGCTATTTTGTTTTTAATTTTTCTTTCTATTCTCATTGCTATGGGTACAGCTTGAAGGGAGATGTTATGAATTTTATTTTAGAGTGGGTACGGAATGTCTTCTTAATTGTTTTGGCCATCTCATTTTTAGAAATGCTCCTTCCAAGTGGAAGCATGCGGGGATATTTAAAATTTATCTTCTCTTTGCTTTTGCTCACTGTTATGCTTTACCCTCTGCAAACATTAGGAAACAAAGATGTTTCAGCTTTTTACTCGATTCCTTATTCTGCAGCCAATTCTCAATCCTATGAAACCGATGAGAATTCTATTTTAGAATATAATCTTTCTCAAGTGCAGACCAAGCAAATTTCGGATGTATACAAAGAAAAAATAAGTGAACGGATAAAAGAAGAGTTGGAAAAGCAATTTTCAGGCATAAGTGAGGCAGTAATTGAAATATACATTAACGAGAATAGAAGTAGCAGACAATTCGGTGAACTGAATAAAGTAATCCTATACACAAATGATTTGACTGAGCAAGAGAACATTCGAAAAGCCCTTTCTGATTGCTTAAACCTGTCAAAAAGGAATATTTTCATTAAAGAAAAGGAGGCGGAAAATGAAGCTGCTAATAAACAATGAGACAAACATAAAAGATTTATTCTTTAAATTAATTACGGTTATAATTATCGCTTCTATGGGTCTGATACTATTAAACGTACTGACGCAAAGTAAAGATGGAAGAAAACAGATTGTTGACAATGACGGAAGCACAGAGTATATCGGAACGCAAGAATCTTCTTCAGCGACAAGAGAAGAAATTCGGCTTTCTGAAATACTTAGCGGAATTAAAGGTGTTGGAAAAACGGATGTATTCATTACGTATCGAGATGATCTACAGACAGCAAACGTTTTTTCTTCGTCTTCATCACAAGACGGTCCTAAAATCAATGGAGTAATTGTTAGCGCAGAAGGTGCGGACAATATCATTATTAAAAATGATATTATCAATGCTGTTGCTTGCGTATTTAATATATCGGCTGGTAACGTGACCGTATTTGAAAAAGAATAGAGAAAATGGAGGGGTAAAAAAGTGAGGTATGAAAAAAGAAAAATTGTGGTCTTAGTGAGTATGTTGGCATTGATTGTATGTGTCAGTGTGGTAAACAACCAATTGAGCAAAAAAGATGCTCTCAGTGCATCCGCTGGATATGAAGATTATGAAACCAAACAAATGCAGATGCATGACGGAGAAGTTCTGGTAGACAGCATCAATGTAGTAAAGGTCCCTGGAAAGAGTCAGGATTCGGTTTCCATCACAAATAAAGAAGGGGACGAGGCACAAGAAACACTGAGTGAATCTACCCAAGATGAAACATCTGTTGTAACCTCGGACAATTTAGAAGAATTGAAAAACACAGATACCTATTTTGAAGAAGTTCGTGCTACCATTAATATGGATCGAAATGAAATTCTATCTATGCTTACAGCTGTGATTGATGAAACAAAAGATGGACCAGAGAAAAAGAATGCAACCCAGCAAAAACTGAAAATCATCGACTATATGAATAAAGAAAAAGTTGTTGAAAATTTAATTGAAAACAAAGGATTTGCCGATGCCTTGGTTCTGATTACAGACACCTCTGTAAATGTAACTGTAAATAAACAGGAATTATCTCAAACAGATGTGGCTAAAATATATGATATCGTTATGCGCGAAACAGAAAGAAATGCGGATCAAATTGTAATTCAAAGTAAATTTTAAACTTTGAAGGCGTTGTCTATTCTGCATATTTCTGCTATAATAAGCAAGAGGTGAGTGGAGTGGGCACAATAAATGACGAAAAATATGGTATGATAAAAATATCTGACGAAGTAATTGCTGTGTGCGCTATGAATGCCACTCTAAAGACTGAGGGTGTTTCAGCTTTAAGCAGAGGCATTACCGACAGCATTTCAAATATGCTGGGAAAAGAGCCTCTCTATAAAGGCATCAAGGTTGCTCAAACTGATTATGGCATTGTGATAGATATATATCCCATTGTTTTTTTAGGAGTAAAGATACCTGAAGTTGCTTTTAATATTCAAAAAAGTGTAAAAAAAGAAGTGGAACATATGCTTGATGAAACAGTAAAAGCAGTAAATATACATGTGCAAGGTATTGATGTCAAGCAAAATGAGAACAAAACTCATTCTAGCTAAAGCTGGAAAAGTATATACAGCACCTGCTGCATTCAGACTAGAAATCAGATCAGGTGTTATAGATAAAGCAAATACAATCGGAGGAATGTATGCGGAGAACACAAGCAAGAGAGCTATTTATGCAGATGCTTTTTCAAATGGAAGTACAAAATGATTACAGTGATTCTATAAAAAATAGAATGGCCAAAGAAAATTTAGAAGAATCCAATCAAAAAGACTACTTTGAAAAAATGTATGACTTAATTCATACGTACCTGCCGGAGATAGATCAGCAAATCGAAAAACACAGTAACCATTGGAAGATTAATCGTCTCGCCAAGGTGGACTTGGCTATATTACGTTTATCCATAGCAGAACTCTTATATAGAGATGATATTCCCGATTCTGTCTCGATAAATGAAGCGGTCGACTTAGCAAAAAAATTTGGGGGAGACGATTCGGGGAAGTTTATCAATGGTGTATTAGGTAAAATAGCACGAAATAAATTACAAGATAATAATGGAGAGATGAAATGATACTTGGTATTGATACCAGTAACTATACAACATCCATTGCATTAACCGATGCAAATGGTTCGATCCAAATGGATAAGAGGATACCGTTAGTGGTAAAACAGGGCGAAAGAGGGCTACGGCAATCACACGCCCTTTTTCAGCATATGGAGAATTTACCCCTTCTTATGAAAGAAGCACTTATTGAGCCGTTTCGCTCGCAGATTAAAGCAATTTCTGTTAGCACCAGACCACGCCCTGTTGAAGGATCCTATATGCCTGTCTTTCAATCAGGAATGCAGTTTGGAACGGTACTCGCTCATGCACTTTCTGTACCGTACTATACATTTTCTCATCAAGAAGGGCATTTGGCAGCAGCTGCTTACCATACACCTGTTGCAGAGCAGACTTCTTATCTCGCTTACCACCTATCCGGCGGGACTTGTGAATTGTTAGAGGTAAAGAAAGAGAATTTATCTATTATCGGGGGTACAAAGGATATCTCCTTTGGCCAATTACTGGATCGTTTTGGTGTTGCAATGGGGCTTGCCTTTCCTTCTGGAAAAGAAATGGATGAAATTGCACTCCTTCAATGGAAAAAAAATCCATGTAAAGAGCAGAAATATCTGAAACCAATTCCACTAAAAGATCTATGCCTGAACGTATCCGGTATAGAAACACAGGCAATCCGTACATTGGAAGCAATGAAAAAAGAGGGTAGTAAAGAAAAGCAGGACGCCTTGGTCCTTGAATTATTTTTAAAAATCGGTGATTCCTTAGTCAAACTAACGAGAGAAGCGGTAAAACAAACCGATAACAATCAAATCTTATTTACAGGAGGCGTATCTGCGAGTGTTTTTCTGCGAAAGTATCTTTTAGAATCGCTTTCAGAGGATAAATTGAATCTTTATTTCGGAGAGCCGAAGCTTTCTTCAGATAACGCGGTTGGTATATCCTTATTAGGAGGGAAAGCATTATGGCACTAAAACCGTTTCGTGTATCGCAAGTGAACGGATACATAAAACGTATTTTACAATCCGATCCAATTTTAGGCAATGTATCTGTGATTGGAGAAATTTCAAATTTAAAATACCATAGTTCTGGACATGTCTATTTTACATTAAAAGATGAAAACAGTAAATTGAATTGTTTTTATGCTGCGGATTATTTAAAAAACCTCCATTATGAGCTTTCAGATGGAATGGAAGTAACAGCAACCGGTTACCTCTCTGTTTATGAACGAGGAGGAAGCTACTCTTTAAATGTTAAAGACATTACCTTATCCGGAATAGGAAATTTAAGTATTGCATTCGAAAAACTGAAGAAAAAATTAGAAGCAGAAGGAATCTTTGATGTAAAATATAAAAAAAAGCTTCCGTTTTTCCCTAAAAAAATTGGGATAATAACCTCTTCAACCGGAGCTGCGGTGCAAGATATCATTAAAATTATCAAATCAAAAAATAACTATGTAGACATCATCGTATATCCTTGCTTGGTACAAGGTCCGGAAGCGGCAAAAGACATTTCAAAAAGCATTGAAATTGTCAATCAGAGATTTCCGGAGCTGGACGTTCTCATTCTTGGAAGAGGAGGTGGCTCCATGGAAGAGCTTTGGCCTTTTAATGAAGAAGTTGTTGCAAGAAGTATTTTTTCATCAACTATTCCCATTATCTCCGCAGTCGGTCATGAAACTGATTTTACCATTTCCGACTTTGTAGCAGACTATCGTGCAGAAACACCAACTGCAGCAGCACATATGTCAGTGCCGAATACATTTGAATTGCAAGAGATTTGTCAGGACTATATTCTCCATATAAAGCAAAGCTTATCACAACGCATCCAATACAGTACTATGCAGATTCAAATGCATGATAAGCAAAAGTTAT
The DNA here is from genome assembly GCF_035621135.1 of Sinanaerobacter sp. ZZT-01. Classification (NCBI taxonomy): domain Bacteria; kingdom Bacillati; phylum Bacillota; class Clostridia; order Peptostreptococcales; family Anaerovoracaceae; genus Sinanaerobacter; species Sinanaerobacter sp. ZZT-01. The sequence goes on along the minus strand of NZ_CP141728.1, from coordinate 2,884,246 downwards.
CTGATTCCCTTCAAAACCGTCTTCAATATGAGAAAATGCGTTTGCAGCAGCAGAAAGAAAAACTAGATGCGCTCAATCCTTTGTCAATTATGGAGCGCGGTTATGGCATACTTACCGATGAAAATGGGAATCTTATTAATATGATTTCTCAAATTAATCCAGGAAATAAAATATTTTTACGATTAAAAGACGGGCGTTTACACTGTACCGTGGATGAGAAATATGATATGGACGAGGAGATGATAAGCTATGACTGAAAGTAAAAAACTGTCATTTGAAGCGGCCTTAAAGGGTTTAGAATCCGCAGCAAATGCATTGAAAAGAAATGACGGAACACTAGAAGATGCAATGAAACATTATGAACAAGGTATTTCTTTTTATGAACAATGTAACCAAATATTGAAAGAAGCAGAACAGCGAATTGAAATTTATGATAAACAGACACAGGAACAGATGGAATTCTAAAAGGAGGAAATAGTTATGAAAAATAAAGAGTATGCTCATTTAAAGAATTTGCTGGAAGATCATCTTTTAGATTTCTTGCCAGAAGTTGACCATAAAAGTATTACGTTGTATGAGTCTATGTGTTATAGCTTATCTGCCGGAGGAAAAAGAATTCGGCCAGTATTGCTTTTAGCTGCCTGTGATTTTTGCGGCTATGATATTAAGCAAGCCTTGCCTTATGCCTGTGCGATGGAGTATATTCAAACATATTCGCTCATTCACGATGATTTACCTGCTATGGACAATGATGATCTTCGAAGAGGGAAACCATCCAACCATAAAATTTATGGCGATGCTATGGCAATTTTAGCTGGCGATGGACTCTTAACCTCTGCTTTTGAAGCGATGAATAAGGATATGCTTCTTTATTTCGATGATTTTGACAAGTTGATCTGCCGTATCAAAGCAAGTTATGAAATTTCAAAGGGTGCAGGCTGTCGAGGTATGGTCGCAGGCCAAGCTTCCGATATCGAAAATGAGAATAAGCAATGCTCCAAAGAAATGATTGATTATATTCATTTAAACAAAACAGCATCATTAATCATCTCTGCAATCATGGCCGGAGCTTACTTGTCAGGTGCAGATGATCAAAAGCGCCGTGATTTGAACGCATATGCAGAATGCATAGGTTTAGCTTATCAGATTGTCGATGATATTTTAGATATTTGCGGTAACCAGGAAGCTCTGGGAAAAAAAGTTGGAGTAGATGCACAGCAAAACAAATCAACTTATCCTGCCATTTACGGTATGGAAGAATCCAGAAGAAAAGCGGTCACACTTTTAGAAAATGCTCTAAGTATTATGGCACCTTACTATGATCAGGCTGAAGTCTTTACCGCAGTTGCCGAATATTTATTGGAACAAATTAAAAAATGACAGGAGAATTTCCTTTTATGAAACGTTTGTTAAATGACAAAGCCTTTCCACAAAAACTAAAGTCGATGACAGAGCACGAATTGGAACTCTTGTCTTATGAAATACGTCAATTACTATTGGATACTGTATCTGTTACCGGCGGACATTTATCTTCTAATTTGGGAGTTGTAGAGTTAACCATAGCACTTCATACCGTATTTGATACACCAAAAGATAAAATCATATGGGATGTAGGCCATCAAGCCTATGTTCATAAAATACTAACCGGCAGAAGTGATAAAATGTGTACGCTAAGAACACATGGTGGGATCAGCGGCTTCCCTCGCTTAGAGGAAAGCGTACATGATATGTATGCGTCCGGTCATAGTAGCACCTCTATTTCGGCAGCACTAGGCTATGCAGCCGCCAGAGATTTAAACCATGACAACTATTCTGTGGTTGCCGTAATTGGAGACGGGGCCTTAACAGGAGGCATCGCTTACGAGGCGTTAAACAATGCAGGTCAGTCAGACCGTCCTATGATCGTAATCCTAAATGATAACGAGATGTCAATTTCAAAAAATGTTGGGGGTATGTCTCAATATCTAGGAAAATTAAGAGCCTCTCATACGTATTTGGAATTTAAAAAGAAAGTGAAACATGCGGTGAAAGGCATTCCTAAATATGGCGAAGGACTTTACTCTGGTATGGAACACATCCGTGACTCAGTAAAATATGCGGTTGTATCCGGAGCTATATTTGAAGAATTTGGTTTCAAATATTTCGGACCGATTGACGGTCATAATATACATGATTTGATACAGGCCATGCAATCTGCGAAGGGCATGCAGCAGCCTGTTCTTTTGCATGTTGTGACAAAAAAAGGCAAGGGGTATCGAAATGCAGAAAAAAATCCCGGCAAATTTCACGGTATCGGCGCCTTTGATCTTAATACAGGAGAATTAATTTCTGTTACAAAAAATGATTCTTATTCTCAAATTTTCGGAAAAAAGATGCTGCAAATTGCACAAAAAGATTCGCATGTTGTGGCAATCAGTGCCGCTATGGTAGAAGCAACCGGTCTTGGGCGTTTTCAAGCAAGGTTTCCCAACCGTCTTTTTGATGTGGGAATTGCAGAACAACATGCAGTGTCTTTTGCCGCAGGGTTAGCTCTAAACGGCATGAAACCTGTTGTCGCAATCTATTCGACTTTTTTGCAAAGAGCTTACGACCAGATTTTAATTGATGTCTGTATGCAGAATCTACCCGTCATCTTTGCCATTGATCGAGCCGGTAATGTGGGAAACGATGGAGAAACTCACAATGGACAGTTTGATCTTTCTTACTTGTTACATATGCCGAACTTAACCATTATGGCTCCAAAAGACGGCAAAGAGCTTGAAGATATGCTGGAGTATGCTTTCACGTTAAATTCTCCCTGTGCGATACGTTATCCGAGAGGGGAAGCAGAACGTCTGATCGCTGAAAACGATAATTCTTTACAAATAGACGGTAAAATAGAAGCTTTATCTGAGGGAAAAGACGGTACCTTGCTTGCTGTTGGTAAAATGGTAGGACCTGCATTAGAAGCAAAAGAACTCTTGCAAATGAAAGGGTTTGATTTTGGAGTGGTAAATATACGTTTTGTAAAACCGCTTGATGAAGATGGTATTCTTTCTTGTATCCATTCTAAAAAGACCATCGTAACATTAGAAGATAATACGGTCATTGGAGGGTTTGGATCAATCATCTGTCAATTATTAGAAAAAGAAGGGGAATCTTCTCAACAATTACTACAGATTGGATGGCCTGATGAGTTTATTTCCCAGGGAAAGGTTTCAGAACTAATGAAAGACTACCAATTAGATGCAAACGGAATCACAGAAAGGGTGGCTGAATTTATTGAAGGATAGATTGGACGTAATATTAGTAAGCAAAGGTTTATTCCCATCCCGTGAAAAAGCAAAAGCCTCCATCATGGCAGGTGTTGTTTTAGTGGATGGAAAAATAGTGGATAAAGCAGGAACTTCTGTTTCGGACGAATCCGAATTTACAATAAAAAGTGCCATTTGCCCTTACGTTAGCCGTGGTGGGCTAAAGCTGGCAAAAGCATTGGAATTGTATTCCTTTTCTTTAGAAGGGGCTGTTGCTATGGACATTGGTGCCTCTACGGGAGGCTTTACCGATTGTATGCTGAAAAATGGAGCTAAAAAAGTATATGCCGTTGATGTCGGATACGGACAGTTGGATTGGAAGCTTCGAAATGATGAACGCATTGTAAATATGGAACGAACAAACATTCGGCACTTAGACCCCCTGACATTGGAAGAGAAACTGGATTTTATCAGCATTGATGTATCCTTTATTTCCTTAAAACTAGTACTTCCCGTTGCTTCTGCACTTCTCGCTCCATCCGGCAAATTAATTTGTCTGATAAAACCTCAGTTTGAAGCTGGAAGAAATCAGGTTGGGAAAAATGGGATCGTTCGTGAAAAAAGCACACATTTGGAAGTCCTTCATAAAGTTGCAATCTATGCGGAGGAAGCCGGATTTTATATCGGCGGTTTAACCTACTCGCCAGTGACCGGTGCAAAAGGAAACATTGAATACTTGATGTATTTATGCAAAGAAAGATCGGATTGCGAAGCGTTTGACTATGAAGAATCAGCAATTAAAATAGTCGACGCATCTCATGATGAGTTAGAAAAATAGAAAAGAGGTAACCTATGGCACTTACACCCATGATGCAACAATATATGGAAATAAAAGAAAAATATCAAGATTGTATCCTATTTTTCCGTTTGGGTGATTTTTATGAAATGTTCTTTGAAGATGCCATTACCGCCTCAAAGGAAATGGAAGTTACATTGACGGGAAAAAACTGCGGTCAAGAAGAACGAGCACCTATGTGCGGTGTTCCTTTTCATGCAGCAGACACTTACATAGCCAAGCTTGTGGAGAAAGGATATAAAGTAGCGATTTGTGAACAGGTCGAGGATCCTGCTCTTGCAAAAGGAATCGTAAAACGTGAAGTCATACAAGTTGTGACTCCGGGAACCGTAGTTAGTCAAACAATGTTAAATGAAAAAGAAAACAACTATCTAGCCTCCATTTATATGGAAGGCACCTATACGGGTCTCGCTTTTTGTGATATTTCTACAGGAGAAATCAGTACCACTGAATTTCATGGAAAAACGGCCAAAGAGCTTCTTTTAAATGAACTTGTAAAATTAAAAGCAAAAGAAATCTTAGTAAATGAAACGATTTTATTTGAAGAGTTTGATCAGGATATTAAACTGGCAACCGATGCTTACATAACATCTTTAAACGGCGGATATTATTCAAATCACACTGCAGAAAGCCGCATTTTATCTCAGTTTAATATCAGTTCTTTAAAAGGCATTGGCCTTTCTGAACACACCTATGCCACTTTGGCTCTAGGCGCTTTGCTAATCTATTTGTTTGAGACACAAAAACAAAATCTTTCTCATTTGTCTCACTTAAAGGTATATGATACGGGAAAGCATATGTCTTTAGACAAAGCAACCATTAAGAATTTAGAATTGACGGAAACTCTTTTTGAAAAAAAAGTGCAGGGGTCTCTTCTTGGCATTTTAGATAAAACGCATACAGCGATGGGTTCAAGGAAATTAAAGCAATGGCTGCGAGAGCCTTTGAATAGTGAACCTCAAATCCAAGGAAGATTGGATGCAGTAGAACTTTTGTTTAATGACATCCTAATGCGTAATAATCTGAAGGAAAGCTTGAAAAAAATCTATGATTTAGAACGCCTTTGCGGTCGGATTGCATGCGGAAATGCAAATGGAAAGGATTTTATTGCCTTGAAAAATTCCATTTTTGTTCTGCCAGATATGAAAGAAGAATTAAAACAATGTGAAAACCCACTGCTGGAGCAATTGGAAACGGAAATTCACGATTTGAAAAGCGTATACGAACGGATTGATTCCGCAATTGTTGAAGACCCCCCTTATACAATCAAAGAGGGCGGTGTTATAAAAAACGGATTTTCCGAAGAACTGGATAAAATGAAAGAGTCCATTAAAGATGGACAAGCATGGATTGCTTCTTTAGAAAGCGCGGAAAGAGAACGGACTGGAATCAAAAATTTGAAGGTTGGCTACAATAAGGTATTCGGCTATTATCTCGAAGTCACAAAATCATATTTTCAGCTGGTGCCGGAGAATTACATACGAAAGCAGACATTGGCCAACTGTGAACGATACGTCACACCGGAACTAAAAGAAGTAGAGTCCGTCGTATTAAATGCAGAAGCAAAGATCAATCAGATGGAATATGAACTTTTTCTTGCACTTCGTCAAGAAATCCAAAACAGCATCGGAACCATTCAAGAGACCTCTCTTTCCATTGCAGTACTCGATGTTTTGGTTTCCTTTGCAGAAACCAGCAGCCGACTGGGTTATGTCAAACCAAATATTCATAATGGGGATGAAATTACCATTGAAAAGGGCAGACATCCGGTTATTGAGGCTAGCATAAAAGATGGCATCTTTGTATCAAATGATACCTATTTAGATCGTAAAGATACCAGTATGCTCTTAATTACAGGGCCAAACATGGCTGGTAAATCCACTTATATGAGACAGACTGCATTGATTGTGCTGTTAGCTCAAGTCGGATGCTTTGTACCCGCAGAACGTGCTTCAATCGGCATTGTTGACCGTATCTATACAAGGATTGGTGCATCGGACAATTTAGCACAGGGGCAAAGTACCTTCTTTGTTGAAATGAGTGAGCTTGCCTATATTTTAAACACAGCAACCGAACGCAGCCTAGTCATATTAGATGAAATCGGAAGAGGAACCAGTACCTATGACGGCCTTTCCATAGCCTGGGCTGTTGTGGAATACCTTTGCAGCCATAAAAATCATATTCGGACCTTGTTTGCAACTCATTACCATGAATTAACCTCCCTAGAAGGAAATCTGGAAGGGGTGAAAAACCGTAATGTCGATGTTTCAGAAGACAATGGTTCAATTGTCTTTCTCCATAAAATTATTCCGGGAAGTGCAAGCAGAAGCTACGGCATACACGTTGCAAAACTGGCAGGCGTACCGTCTTTACTGTTGCAGAGTGCACAAGAAAAATTGGACGAGCTTGAATCAGAAAGTGGAGAATTAGATTTAAATCAATGCCAAAATTCTTCTTTAATCAAAGCAAATTCGCCGCAAGAAGAGATGCAACAGCTCTCCTTATTTGACTTTGCTCCAAATGAAATCGTAAAACGACTCAATGACTTAGATTTGATGAACCTGACACCATCAGAAGCCTTTTCTATTTTAGAAGACTTAAAAGATGCCGCTGAAAAATCAGAAAGGAGTTACCGTTGAAGACAATTGAGCGAAAAAAAATACAATCCCTTTCAAAAGAAGTTGCCGACAAAATTGCTGCCGGTGAAGTCGTGGATCGTCCTCTTTCTATCGTGAAAGAACTCTTGGAAAATGCAATTGATGCTGGAGCGGATTCCATTGTAGTAGAAATAAGAAATGGGGGAAAGACGTACATTCGTATTACAGATAACGGTTGTGGCATCCGAAACGAGGAAGTAGAGCTTGCTTTTCAGCGTCATGCTACCAGTAAAATTAAAGATGCATCTGATTTAAATCATATCTACACCTTAGGTTTTCGCGGCGAGGCACTTTCTAGCATCTGCGCAGTTTCCCGAACTGAATTGATTACCAAAACTCCAGAAGAAAAGATCGGTATTCGTTTGTCTATCAATGGTGGAGAAGTCATCGAAAAATCTGACACAGGATGCCCTGACGGGACAACTCTAATCGTTACGGATTTATTTTATAATACGCCAGCACGTTTAAAGTTTTTAAAAGCGGACCATACAGAAAGTACGTTAATCATTGATTTTATTTCTAAAATGGCACTTGCTTATCCGGAAGTTAAAATTCGTCTGGTCAATAATGGCTCTATTCTGTTTTCAACACCTGGAAAAGGAGACATCTACACAAATATCTTAACCATATACAGTAAAGAAATTGGAAGAAAATTGATTTACCTAAAAGAAGAAGCCGAGGGAATTCAGCTACAAGCTTATGTGTCTTCTCCTGACCAAACAAAAACCAATCGAAAAAGCCAGATTTTTTTCGTGAATGGAAGATATATCAGCAGCAAAGTTCTAGATAAAGCTGTTTCAGAAGCTTACGCTGAAAAGCTGTTTGAAGGACGTTATCCGATTGTATTTCTTTTTCTCAACATTGATCCTGAATATTTGGACGTAAATATCCATCCAAATAAGAATCAGATTCGCTTTGAAGATGAGAGCAGTGTAAGCCAGTTTGTGAGAACAGGCATTCGAAAAGCTCTATTAAGTACAGATGCAATTCCTGAAGTGAAACAAAAAAATTTATTTATGAATCCAGCTTCAGATCGTGCCACAAAGAAAAAGGAAGAACAGATTGACATAAAAAGATTATTGGAAACAAAACGAAAAGAGGAGGACACGGCTAAGCTTCAGCCTGTAAAAATACAGGAAATTCATGAATTGGATTTAGAGAAGCATTCAGAGAATAAAAAGCCTGCATTGGTACAAAGTATAAAACAGAACGAACCGATGGAAGGCACTTTTATTAAAGAAAGCCCAGAAATTTATTCAATACCGGAACAAAAAGTGATCGATCAGAAAAATGGCACTACTGCATTTGACCTATCGAATCTTCGACCAAATGGATCGTTGTTTGGTACGTATATTACAGCATTTGATGAGAAATATTTTTATTTAATTGATCAGCATGCAGCACACGAACGAGTATTCTATGAAATGTTGCTGGAACAATATCAAAAAGAAGAAAAGCTGTCGCAGCTTCTTCTGACACCCTATTTGATAGAGGTTCCCTATCGTTTAAAAAATAATGATACACATTGGATTCATTGTCTAGAACGTATGGGATTTGCTTTAGAAGAGTTTGGTCACCGTTCTTTTCGTATTTCGGAAATTCCGATGTACATGAGCCTTACGGAATCCGAACAGTTTCTAGATTATTTCTGTGATAATCTAACGGAAGACGAAGAACTTTTAGACCCCAAAAAATGGGACGCAATTGTCATGAGATCTTGTAAATCGGCCATTAAAGCAAACGATTCGCTGGATATGCAAGAAATGATTCAGCTGCTTCAGGATTTATCCCGAACAAAAAATCCATTTTCCTGCCCTCATGGGAGGCCTACATTTATAAAAATGAGTAAATATGAGATTGAAAAAATGTTCAAACGAACTTAAAATACAAAAAAGGTATGGTGATTTCCTTGAAACAAAAGGTAGTAATGATTGCAGGTCCTACCGCCGTTGGAAAAACAGAATATTCCATTAAAGTAGCACAGAACCTAGGAGGAGAAATTGTCTCAGCTGATTCAATGCAAATTTATCGTTACATGAACATTGGAAGCGCAAAGCCTACAAAAAAAGAGCTTTCCATGGCTCGTCATTACATGGTAGATGAAATTGATCCACGCACTCCATTCAGTGTTGCAGAATATCAAAAAAAAGCAAAAGAATATATTGTCCGTATTTTTGAAAAAAACGCACTCCCGATTATCAGCGGTGGAACCGGACTTTACGTAAATTCTCTAATTTATGATATGAATTTTTCCGTTGTTCCAGAACAGAGTTCCCTGCGAAAACGGTTACAAGAAGAAGCAATTACCCATGGAAACGCTTTTATCCATGGAAAATTAAAAGCAAAGGATCCCAAGGCAGCTCTGCGCATTCATCCCAATAACGTGAAAAAAGTAATTAGAGCTTTGGAAATATTGGAATCTGGAGAAACGGATGTTCGAAAGTTTGAAGAATCCTTTGTTAAAACAAAAGATTATTCCGTTATTCTAATCGGATTAAATCGAAATCGAGATGAATTATATGAAAGAATCAACCGAAGGGTTGATCTTTTAATGAAAGCCGGACTTCTTCAAGAAGTACAAAGCCTGCTAGATATGGGGCTGACCGAAAGCAATATTTCTATGAAAGGAATCGGTTACAAAGAATTGATCGATTACGTTCACGGTGCTTCTTCTCTCGAAAATGCCGTAGAACAAATTAAAAAAAATACCCGCCATTATGCAAAACGTCAGCTGACTTGGTTTCGCCGTTATCAAGAAATGCAATGGTTTAACCTATCAGAATTTAAAGATACAGCTAAAGCGGAAGAGGCTATCCTGAATTATATTCAACATGAAATATCTTGACGGAGGTTTATTATGAGCTCACATAAAAAAATACAAATACAAAATAAAAAAGGGAAACCCGCTAATATTCTATTAAAAGAAAATGATATTATAAATCATTGTACCGAAATAGAAAAAGAACTTCCCCGCTGGTTAAATGGGTTTTTTATGTATTTAAAAGGTAATTTACTTCCTATGTCACGCTTAGCTTATTTGAGGGATGTTCGTTTTTTTTGCCATTATTTGATAGAAGAAACCGATTTAACACAGGCAAAAACGACAAAAGATATACATACAGAAGATTTTTCTAAAATTCAAGCAGTTGATATTAATTTGTTCATTGATTATTGTCGCCGTTATAAAGTAGAGACTGAGAAGAACATCATCATCTATGAAAATGATAAAAAGTCTCTTGCTCGAAAAAAATCGTCCTTATCCGTCTTTTTCAAATATTTATATCGTGACGGTATGGTTCCAAAGAATATTACGGATGGTTTTGATCCAATTAAGCTTCCTAAGGCATCCGATCGGGAAATCAAAGCACTGCAGGACGACGAAGTCATGATTATGCTGGATGCCGTTACCAACGGGACTGGTTTAACCGATCACGAACGCCATTATTGGGAAAAAACAAAGCATCGAGATAAATGCATTCTCATTTTATTTGTCACTTACGGGCTGCGCCTCTCCGAGCTTCAGCAACTGAATGTATCTTCCTTTAATTTCAGCCGTGGTGAATTTAAAATTTATAGAAAAAGGGCCAAAGAATCCATCATGCCTTTAAATCATACCGTGATTAGTGCTTTGCAAAATTACTTGGATTTAGAAAGACCCAGCAGTGAGCAGCTGCCAAAAGAAGAGGAAGATGCATTCTTTCTTTCTTTACAGAAAAAGCGCATGACAGGACGACAAATTCGTGAATTGGTGAAAAAATACACCTCTATCTCTCTGAAAACTGCAAGAAAGAGGGGATACAGTCCTCATAAACTCCGTGCAACCGCAGCAACCTCCCTGATCGCACGAGGTAACTCCATCTATGACGTACAAGCACTTTTAGATCATGATAACGTTACAACAACACAACTGTATGCTGCTCACAAACTGAACGTAAAAAGAGATTTAATTAAAGTTTTTGAATGGGAAGATGAGGACTAAATTAAAAGATATAGAAATCAATAAGAGGAAACGAAATGCAAAAAAATACAAGTCAATTATTAAAAGAATCAATGGGAATTCATGAAAAGGTAATTCAAGCCGTTTCCACTGCTGAAAACGAAGTATGTGAGATCTTTTCAGATCTGGATGATATTATGGCATTCAATCAATATAAAGTACTGGATGTATTTCAAAAATGCCGTATCAGCGATATGCATTTTGCGTGGCAAACAGGATACGGTTATGACGATCAAGGGCGAGCTGCTTTAGAAAAAGTATATTCTATGCTTTTTAAAACAGAAGCCGCTTTGGTTCGACCGATTATTGTAAATGGAACACATGCCTTAACTTTAACCTTAACGGGTATTTTAAGACCCGGCGATGAGATGATTTATTGTACGGGAAGACCTTATGATACGCTAGAAGAAGTCATCGGGCTTCGCGAAGAGGGCAGGGGTTCGTTAAAAGAATTTGGCATTTCCTATAAGCAGGTAGAACTTAAAGAAAACGGTACCATTGATCTGGAGTCTTTGAGAGATGCTATTTCTACAAAAACCAGAATGGTATGTGTACAAAGAGCGACTGGCTATGGCTGGCGCAAGGCAATCACCATTGCGGAAATGGAAGAATGGACAAATTTTGTAAAGGAAATAAATCCAAATATCATCTGTATGGTTGACAACTGCTACGGAGAATTTTTAGACACCAAGGAACCGACAGAAGTTGGCGTCGATGTCATCGCCGGTTCTCTGATTAAAAATCCAGGCGGCGGCTTAGCTTTAACCGGAGGTTATATTGCCGGACGCTCTGATTTGATAGAAAGTATTTCTTATCGTATGACCTCACCGGGCATCGGAGGAGAATGCGGGCTTACCTTTGGGCAAACTCGTACCATGATGCAAGGACTTTTTATTGCACCCAAAGTGGTAAATGGTGCTGTAAAAGGTGCGATATTGTGTGCAAAGGTTTTTCAAAATCTAGGATATGAAGTCTGTCCAAAGCCAGATGAAAAAAGAAGTGACATCATAGAAGCGGTTAAACTTGGCACTCCGGAAGCCGTTATTGCCTTTTGTGAAGGAATTCAGGCAGCAGCACCGATTGATTCTCATGTGAAACCAGTTTCTTGGAATATGCCCGGTTATGCTGATCCCGTAATTATGGCAGCGGGAGCGTTTGTTCAAGGCTCTTCCATTGAATTAAGCGCAGATGCGCCGATTCGTCCACCTTATATCGCTTATTTTCAAGGCGGTCTTACTTATGAACATTCAAAATTCGGTGTTATCAAAGCATTGCAGGCTTTATTTGATAAGGAAATGGTTACAATAATATAGTACGTTCTTTCACGTATGCAATATCAAATCTTCTAAGAGAAACGAAGGATAGCAGAAAACAGAATGAATCAGAGGTATTTTATGCAAAGGGATAAACGCAAGAGACAATTTCAAATATTTTTTTCGATTGTGAAGCTGACACTTTTGCTGGTCATCGCATTAGGAATCCCTTTTATTCTTTATTTTTGGTTTCCGGATATTTTAAATCGATTTCATACACAGGAAGAACTGAATGCCTTTCTTTCGGAATACCATACGTTTGGCATGTTCCTATACATCGGACTGCAAATTTTGCAAATTGTCATCTGTATTATTCCCGGTCAGATGATGCAATTTGCAGCAGGCTATGTTTATTATTTCTGGATTGGTTTTTTCCTTTCTATGATAGGGATCGGTCTGGGTACTGTAATTACATTTTATTTAGCTAGAATATTAGGTAAAAATGCAATGCATGTACTCTTCGGTGAAAAAAAAATCAATCATTTTATTGAAATGCTGAACAGCAAGCGTGCATACATGGTTATCTTTATTTTATATCTCATTCCAGGATTTCCGAAAGACCTGATTACGTATGCAGCTGGTGTATCAGAAATCAAATTAAAGCCTTATTTGGTTTTATCACTTGTAGGAAGAACTCCCGCTTTGATGGCGACGATCATGATTGGTGCAATGACACGAACCGGGAGCTACATGAACGTCATTCTGCTTTGCATTGCGGTTGCTTTTGTAACCCTGATCTGTTTCATACACAGAAAAAAATTTATCGGATTTACCGATATTATATATCATCGACTAGTTCAAACTAAAAAAAGGAATTACTGATAACTACAAATACAAGTGGAACAAAACCTGAAAGGAGCATTCGTTTAAGAAACAAACGTATTAAAAAAAATTATGAAATATCGATTTTTACTTATACTTTTTACAATAATCGTCGCATCCAATTGTAACTCTACCGCATTTGCATTAGAAAAATCTATTATGACCCACGCAGATACTCAAATAAAAATCACAAAAAACATAGTGGATCATTTAAGAAAAAAAGCAGGAACGCTTGAAACAATAAATCACAGAGTCATACCTGTGTGCATACCGATTTTAATGTTTCACCATATCTCCGATGAAGAAAATGCTTCTTTAACTTCCGATACCTTTCGGCGCTACATGATAGAATTGAAAGAAGGCGGTTATGAAACCATTTTTTATGAAGATTTGTATGGATTTGTTAACGGAAGCAATGATCTACCTGAAAAGCCAGTCATTGTTACCTTTGACGATGGATACGAGAGTAATTATCTGTACGCCTATCCTATTTTAAAAGGACTTGGTATGAAAGCTGAAATTTCAATTATTGGAAGCTCTGTTGGACTAGATGAAAATCCGAGCACCGGTCTTCCGATCATTCCTCATTTTTCTTGGGAGCAAGCGAAAGAGATGATAAATTCCGGTTATATTCGAATTCGTTCTCATAGCTATGAATTGCACCAGCATGTTTCCGCAGAAGAAGTTGACCGTCTAGGTGTAATAAAAAATTCATATGAATCACCGGAGTATTACAGTAATATGTTCTCTCAAGATGCAAGGCTTATGAAACAATTGATTAAACAAAATTTAAACTATGATGATTTTGTCTATACATATCCTTACGGCAAATATAATATACAAACAGAGGGATTGTTAAGAAACTTAAAATATAAGGTTACGGTTACAACAAATAGCGGTATTAATCAAGTAAGAATCGGAGATTATGACTCTCTGCGCCTAATGAAACGTATCCCTTGCGATACAAATAATTCACAAAATATCATCGAACGAATTTATTATTATAAGTAAATATTCTTATTTTTATAACGAATTACAACGAATAAATTATAGACAAAAAAGACCTTTTAAAAGGATAAAAAAATACCATTCCTTTATGCAAGAGGTCTTTTTTATAAGAATCAGTTTCAATTAAATTTTTCTTAACATTCATTAGCACTGCAAGTCATTGAAAACATATTTCTTTTTCCTTAAAAAAATTATAATAAGTCCGAATATTTTCCAAATCATACCACTTAGATTCCGTTATTTCTTTTTGATCTAGGTCATATATCTTTCCATCCAATATTCCCAAAAGAAAAGGGGAGTGTGTTGCGATAATAAACTGACATCCGAGCAATCGTGCACTTCTTCTTATTTCATCTGCGAGCTTTATTTGGTTGCTTGGAGAAAGAGAAGTCTCTGGTTCATCTAATAAGTATAAAGAATCCGGCTTTATTTCATCTTCTAATATTTGAAATGCGACCTCACCATTTGAATATTTTTCTTTACTGAATTCCAAATTCTCTAGTGCCTTTGTCAATTTCACAGAATGCATTCTTCTTTCGATCGTCGTTTCGTCGGCGCTTTCTATTCCAAGTGTTTTTGCACAATGACGTATATAAGCATCAAGCATTGTTTTTTTATCCTCAACTTGCTTTACTTCATTTAAAATATCCTCACTTTTAATATATTTGCTTTCTGGCGGAAGTTTTACTATTTCGTCTGCAAAAACGGCTTTGCATTCTGAAACATATTGAAAAAAAGGCTTTCCATAAGCTTGCGAAGAAACCAAACCATTTAACTGACAATGATTTGCAAGGATATTTAATATACTTGATTTTCCAGAAGCATTTCCTCCATAAAGTAATGTAATGGAATCAAAAAACATCGTGTCGAGTCTATTTGAACTCAAAATATTATAAGGATAAATATTTTGTGTCATATCTATATTTTTAGAAAATTCAAAGCCTCTTAAGTAAACCATTTTGTGTACTCCTATCTTTTTCATTAAAACATCTACAATTAATTATAACATAAAAACAAAAAAGAACAAATGTTTCAACAAAGCATTTACATCGAACATACATTCTGCTATTATATACATACAAACATTTGTTCTTTGTGGTGAGCTTTAAAAAACAAAGGAATTCGTGAGAAAAAATGGAGGATTTTAAAATGACTAAAAAATATCGAATTGTATCAAAAACTCGTTTTACTATTTTTATGAGCCTATTATTTATACTCCTTATTATTCTAATAAACTCTTTATCCGGATTATATCAATCAAACAGTTTAACACGCATTGATTATACGGAAATTCAGATTCAGGCTGGAGATACTTTATGGAAATTGGCACAAGAATTTGGACCATCCAATCAAGATCTTCGTGCAGTCATTTATGAAATATGTATGATAAATCAAATTTCCGCCGATTCTATACAACCTGGACAATCCATTCTGATCCCAGCATCCATTTAATAAGGATAAGGATAACATGATGCTTTTAAAATTTGAAAGATTAATCTAATCTGTAAATTACATATATTTTGATAGGATTCCTTAAAATATGATAATTTTTAATTTCAAAGAAAGATTTTAAGGTATAAAACTATTAAAACAAAAAAAAAGTTGCTTAAATCGAAGATTTAAGCTTTGTCCATTTTAAACGTTGAAATTTCAACGTTTTATTGTGCAATTTTCAATAGGATTATAAAATTGTAATTTTGATTGATTCTAACGTAGTTTTTATAAGCTACTAAGAAGGATTGTTTTAAATAAAGTTAATGAGGAACCAAAAGATTTACTAAAAAAAATAATGCATGATCTATAAGAAATATTTTAGATAGAGTGTAATTATGGAATGAGGCTATAGGTTTTTGAGATAGAAAAGCTTTGATAAAAATAGTTAAAATCGAATTAAAGAATTTCACAATATAGAACCGCATAGTAGAGTAGAAAGATAATTTATATATTGTTATAAATATCAGAATATAATAACTATATAAAATGTGGCTTAAAAGCATTATAAATGGCCTGTTTTTTCAAAAACCTTATTAACTATTCCGAAAACACACATTTTAGGAATAGTTACGCCTCTCTTCTGCTTTCTTTTCCTTATAAAACATTTTAAAATAATTGTAGTGTCTAGAATAAAATTTATATTATTTTATAATACAATTCCCCTAAGTCTTTATACTTTTGAAATATAATAAAAATAACTGAGCAATGTAAATAGCATTACCCAGTTATTAACTTACATAAATAAGTAGCTATAAAATGAAAAGTCTTATATCATACTTACTCTGCAGCCATTTCATTTTGTCTTTGCTCTGCAAAATCATTTTCCAACATTTGAATACCATCAAGCATTGCAACGATATTTTCAATTGTCATCTCATAATTTTTATTTTTGATGGATTCTCCTAAATCATTTAACAACATATCAAATTCAACAATGTTATCATTGTATTTTTCGTCAAGTTCGGGTTTTAATCTCTCCCAATATCTTTTTGCAGTCATGTAGTTATTATTTGCTTCATTCCAATCGTTACTTTCGATATTAATAATCATCTGCCTGCCTAGATAAGATAGCCTTTTTATGTCTGGCGGAATGATCACTTCATAATAATCCAGCATATCAGCAAGAAATCTTGTGACTTGATTTGCTTGAGAAATTGCAGGATAAGTTCTTTTTTGCATTACATTTTGATCTAAACTACGAATTGCAGTATTCATTGAAGATATAAGCTGATTTGGAACATAGGCCTCCTGTAGATAAGTCATCGCATCGTTCATTGCTTTTTGTATAATTTCCACCTTACCAATTGCCTTTGCCCAATCACCTAAATAAATATCATCGATAACCCCTACTGCATTTTCTTCTATTGTATCAAATTGTTCTGGGATCCTAAATAAGTCAGGAATTTTTATAACTTGCCCAATATAGATTAAATTGGGATTGGCTAATTCAGGATTTGCGTTGATTAATTGTACTAAAGGGATCCCAAATTTCTTTGCAATGTAAAATAATGTATCATTGGGTTGTATGATGTACTCTTGCATTGTAATCCTCCTTTCTATTTATTCAATTTATAATATGTTCTAAAAAATATATTGCTACTAACTCGCTTAAAATGCCTAAGATAAAAAAATAACATGCCTCGAAAAACATGCTATTTTTTATTTATTTTATATGTTTACTCAATTTAATATCACTTGTTCCAATTTTTCTTGTGTTTGCTGTATTTTATTTTGAATCTCCTTTTTCGTATCATCCAAGTGTTTTTGCATCTGACGAACCTGTTTATGAATATCTTCAATTTTATTTTGACTCGTTTGAATATGATTCAGTACTGTCCAATCCGCAAAGATACCATCGAAGAAAAAATCAGCAAAATATAAAAAACCACTGACCTTCGCATGTACTTCAGATTGAATCTTCACATCTTCAAGTTCTTCTTTATATTTTTCTAAAAGAGTTTGCAATTGCTGTATTTCCTGTTCTGCCTCATCTAAGTGGGAATGTTTTGCTATATTAGAAACCAGCCCCCCACCAAGCAAATCCCAAGTCCCCCACCCTTCGGCGCTGTCTAAGGATTGTGTAATGCTGTGTATTTTATTTATAACACTTTTTCCGATTGAGTAAGCTTCGTTTAGTTCTTTACCCTGCTTCTTTAATGCAGATAACTCATTTTCAAGTTTAAAAATTTTAGGCCCATTAAGCGAGTCCGTCTTTTTCATAATTTCTTTTTTCTCATTTAAAAGCTGTTCGTATTCCCCTTCGCAAGAAGATAAATCTTCAAGTTCTTCTT
Source organism: Sinanaerobacter sp. ZZT-01 (assembly GCF_035621135.1). Classification (NCBI taxonomy): domain Bacteria; kingdom Bacillati; phylum Bacillota; class Clostridia; order Peptostreptococcales; family Anaerovoracaceae; genus Sinanaerobacter; species Sinanaerobacter sp. ZZT-01. The sequence goes on along the minus strand of NZ_CP141728.1, from coordinate 2,866,575 downwards.
CATATCTTTGAATGTCCTGATTGATCGTTTTTAATTGTGTGCAAATCCGCTCATATTTTACCGATGCCACATAGGCTTCTTTGGATTCTTTTTGCAGCTGCTCTTCTTTTCGTCCTGTAATGGAATAATACACGGAAGACAAGCTAAGACCCTTTAATTTATTTACATCTGTCTGCTCTTTATCACGCAATGACTCCAAGATGTTTTCTTTTTCTTCCAAAACTGCTCTTTCATTTTCTAAATCTGCTATCATATCTTCCAGATTTTTCTTCCGTGTAACCTTATTCTGCAAACTCTTAATTCGCTGTGTTAATTGATCCATTTCAATATTTCCCATTATACTCCCCTACATTTCATTATCTGACTAATTAATACTTACCCATACGTAAAATTTAGTTCATACATTATATTCTTTCCAGTTCTCCTTTTACTAATAGGATTATATAATAATATGTAACTCAATTTTTTCATAAAATCCCTGCATTTTATTATATACTCTATACTACTTTTTAATGTAAACCGTATAAGGATAATCCATATGATATCCAAGCTTTTCTGCCAACGCAACAGAACGCAAATCATGTGCATCCCAACTTGGATACAATCCTCGATCCAAACATTCTAAAATTAATCCTGCACCACAAGCTGTTGCAAGTCCTTTTTTTCGAAATTCAGGCTTTGTGTCTATTTCAACCTCTATACCATCATTATAAATCGTATATGATGATGCCCCGGAAACGGGTTTGCCGTGATCGATTACAGCAACTCCAATTCCTCTTTTTCTATAATCATGGAAATCTAAAAACTGTGAGCAGAGATCCTTTGACCAATTTTCACCAATGATGTAATCGTAGATTTCCTGGTCAATCAATTTGAGAGTATATGTTTCTCCTAAGGATTTCACATATTGCTTCAACCTTTCAACGTTAAAAATGTTTGGTTCTTTCTTAATTGCATATCGCAGAGTCTCCTCTACACGATTTCTCCAAACAGATTTAATGATTTGACCCCATTCTTCATTCCGAGGAATCATAATCGGTGCTGCCGCCTGAGCCACAAGTTTCTCATTTGGTTTTCCCGCATAGAAGCAAAAGTCCCCTATTACAATCTGTGCTGCAGATGGATTTTCATTTTCAAGTCTTTGATAGAAATGACCGGTTCATTTTGTAAATTCATAAGTTATTCCCTCCCCCCGAATATAAAAGCGATCTTAATCTGGAAGTTTCCTCCCGCATCTACTGCAAAATTCAAAATCAGCGTTTGCATTTGCTCCACAATATGGACAATAATGAAACTTCTGATCCTCTATTTTTAGATCCATATCGCTTTCAGAGCCTTGTTCGTCTTTTACTCTATTATTTATATATTCCTGCATCGGATCACGCTCTTCTGAATTTTCCACGATATCATATTCTGAAAAACGATTTTTATTTGTTGCATTATTTAAATTGTAGATAGCCTGCACAATAGCCATGCCTACAAATATGATTCCGAACAATGCAAAGAACCACGGTGCTCCCATGCTGACCGCAAAAAACGTCCAAAATATTCCAAATATTCCTGCTGCAATGGACCCAATTCCATTCATCATGGAAGGCCCTCTACCCGGCTTAATACTTTTCAAGACTTTCTCCCTTTCTTTACTATATGATATGAAACTGGTTTTTTCCGTTTTTTTTCGCTTCATATAAACCCTGGTCTGCGCGTATCATGATCGAATCAGGTGTATCAAAAAACTGTACCTGAGTCATCCCTAAGCTGATTGTAATTCCGTGTTCTTTCAGCTCTTCTATTGAACCTATATATTCCACTAAATCTTGTGCTGTCTTCTGCGGATCGCTTCCTGATTCGTAAAGAATGCCCGCAAATTCATCACCACCCCAGCGGGTAATTAACGCTTCTGCTCCCATTTGTTTTTTTGCCATAGTCCCGATTAATCTTAATACTTGATCTCCAAAAATATGTCCATGTGTATCATTCACACATTTGAAATTGTCAATATCAAATACAAATACTGTAAATAATTTACCTGCTTTATTAAATTGATCTAATGCATCGTAAATCGACTCATCAAAAGCTCTCCGATTCGGCAGATTTGTCAGCTGGTCGGTCTTAATCAATTCTGTAATATGTTGTTCATATCGGCGAACTAGATAAAACCCTAGTAGAAGTAAGAGTAAAATGACCAGTAAAATTATAAAAAGATCGCTTAGCATCTGGGACTGAAAGGATTTTTTTAATATTGAAGTATCTTTTTTTACCATAAGGTACCAGTCCATCTCCGGTATGTATCTCGTTATTAAGTATCCGTCTAAATTTTGCTCTCGGTAGCGAAATGTTTCCAATGACTCTTTATTTTTTATTATCTCATCTTTAAATTGAGCAATCACCGGTTCATCAAACAAATTTACTTTTTCAATCAATTTGCTGCGGGTATGAACCTGCATTAAGCCTTTGTCATTGATTAGACAAGCTTCTAAGTCAAAATTATCTTCAAATTTTTTTAGAAGGAATTGTACTTCATCCATTTTTACGCCAACACCGACAACCCCCATGAGAGCACCGTTATCATCTTCAATTCTGCAATTAATAAAAACCGTCAGTATGTTATTTGCAACTTCATCCGTATCTACATCTAAATCATAGAGCATTTCTCCGTCAACAAATGTATAATACCATTGATCGTGTTCATTGTCTCCGGAAATTTTTTTATGGATACCTTCATAATGGTAGTAGTGATTCGATTGTGCTGAAACTAAAAAAACTGAATTATAGTTGTATTTCAGCTTGATCCCAACAAGGAAATCCTGTAATTTTTTTATGTAATCAACATCGTCTAAATGATCCTGTTCGTTAGATAACCAATCCTTTAAGAAATGATCATTTGCCATAGTCAAGGATACGAAAATAGGCTTGGTCAATTCATTGTTAATATCAGAATAAATGTTGGTAGAAGTCAGCTTTGATATATTTTTAATATCATCTTTGATCACTTTGCCATAAGTATAATAATTTACAAACGAAATCGAAATGAATCCAATTAAAATTATTATACTAATCATTAAGCTTATCCGCATTTTCAAATACTTTATCATAAGTTACACCTACATCTAGTTTCGCTTTTTAGCAAATATGTTTTTATTATACACCAAAATTTAAAGTTCGACATTATTTATTCTGTAAAATAACACTCCTATCAAGGTATTTTCTCTTGCTTACTTTTTCATTAAAATCGTTTTTTATTATTTTGATCCCACTTAAAAAGGAGCAACATTTCATTGCTCCCTTTTCGTTTTATTTTTTATGAATGGAACTTTATTTTTCATTACAAGCTCCCTATCATAAAATATATTGTTATAGTAATTGATAAAACAGCCCATGCTTTGTGCAATAAAAATATAATTTTCCGTGTCCAAGCCGTGGAAGGCGAAATTGCAGTCCCCATTCCGGATATTGCTTTACAAGAAAGACCTTGTCTCCTGTTGCAAATGCAGCAAAAGAAATAAAATGATCTTTTTTCATCTCATGATCGGATGAAATATATAATTCATCTTCAATCGATTCTACCTTAAGTTCATGTTCATCTGGTGCTTTTTCTGCTGTCAAACCATTTAATCTTCTTCCGCAGCATGAAACATTTGCTTCACTTGCCGCAGTCAATAAATTACCACATTGCGGACAGACGTAAAATTTTATCTTTTTCATGTTTCCTCCGACACTTTCATTGAGATTCACTCTTCCCAATAAAATTTCTTCTATATTTACTCCAAGTATTTGCGATAAATCAGAAAGTAACGAGACATCCGGGCAGCCCAACCCACGTTCCCATTTACTGATCGTTCGATCACTAATATTCATAAGATCCGCAATTTCTTTTTGGGTCATTCCTTTTTCTTTTCTTAGCGTATAAATTAAATCTCCAACCTTTTTGCAATCCATTTTCTCACTCCTTTCCACCTTTTTTAATAAAATCCCAGCTTTTTTACATCAATCCAAAAACGATTCTTTCCAGTACTTTTTACCATCCCATGTTCTCGACAAAAAATGAGAATCAATTAACTCCCGTCTCAGTAAAAAATAATCTCCAAAAGTATGCCAATGATCAATTATGGAATTTACTTCTTTTTCTGTATAATCCTGATTATATGAAAATTTTTCAGCAAGATACAGCAATACTTCTCTCTTCTTTTCTCCTTTGGCGGGCAATCGAATAATTTTTCCGTTTTCATCTAAAAACGTTTCTATCGCTTTCATAACGATCAAACACTCCTTCTCTAATATAGTATATCAGGGTCAATCTTTTCCATCCAGATTTCCTCTAATGTCTTTATGTCTTCACTGAATTCCTTTTCTGTTTGTGTCTCTTTTTGAGTTAATTCTTCTAAAACTTCAAAAACAAAAGAATCTTTTCCAAATATAGTCCACTCTTTTTGCAATTTATAACTAATACAGCTTCCTGTATAGCAAGAAAAATCAAATCTATTTTTACTTCCGGCCAAATCAGTAGTACTCTGTAGAAGACATTTTCCATTTATAAGGTTTTTAATTTGATAAACACCTCCGTTAAGCCTGCGCCGTTTATAAGCATTTATCTTTTCTTTTCGGCCTTGCTCCATAAGATCACCTCTCTTTCAAATCAACATGCAGTCAACCCTTGTAAAAGTATACACCCATAAAAGAGAAAGAAGCAATCAACGAACCGTAGAGTTTTGATCTGAATTTTTATAGTGTACAGTTTCTTCTTTTTTGCATACATTATTATTACCTTGAAAGGGGAATCACATTGTGTATGAATTTAAAAAAATAACCCCATTAAACGGGTTTGATCTAAATGATTTGAATAACGCTAGACAAAACAACTACGCTTGGTCTATGTGTGAACTAGATGATTATATTTACGTCGGAACCGGAAAAAACATCCCGTATTCCACGATTAAAAAATTTGCGCCAAATGCTCAAATACCTTTTTTAATTAAACCAAATAATCCACTTAACCACTCTGCTGAAATATGGCGCTATAAAAAAGACGGTTCGCAAAAATGGGAAAGAGTATTTCAGGCAAAACAAAACTCTAAGCTGACAGGTTTTCGTTTTATGATGCAGGATAATCCGCCAAACAGTGCTCCTTGTATCTATGCGGCAGCTGTTGGAGAAAAGACTTCAATGCAAATATTAAAATCCAGCAATGGAATCAATTGGTTCTTTGTTCAGATGTATGAGCTGCCTGGCTCTTCAACCAATTCAATGCTTCGACATGGAAATTATCTGTATGTTGCTCCAATTGACGAATTCAGTACAACATCCTTTCCACCACTCTACCGCAGTCAAAATCCTGAATTTTACGATTGGGAACCTGTTATAAACCCATTTGCACTTTATTTTGATTCAAGCTGTAATCCACATTCTCAGATCACGGCTATGAGTGAGTTTCACGATAAAATATACGTGGCAACTGTAAACAGCGATGGAGTTCAGATTTGGAGAACAAACAGCGAAGAGCCTGAAATGAATCATTGGACATTGGTAGCTGACAAAGGATTTGGTGATTCATTAAACAAATATACCTTTAGTATGGAAGAATTTAACGGCTATCTTTATGTGAATGCAGCCAAGGAGCTACCATTTGCATGGGCTGTCCCATTGGGTTGCGATGTGTTACGCATTGATCAAAAAGACCGTTGGGAATTGGTAGTCGGAGGTAGACCTCTTTTACCTTCAACCCCATCTACAGGAACGAGAAAGGAAAGTTTATCCGGACTCGGATCTGGATTTAATAATCCATTTAATGTATATGCCTGGCAAATGAAAGAATTTAATAAACAACTCATTGTCAGCACATTTGATGATTCTAGCAATATGGAGCTGCTCTTAGCAATCTTACTAGCAAATAAAACAGCAATTGAAAATGCCATTGGTCCTCATAATACTAAAATGATCCTTTCTATTTATGAAAAAATTATAGCAGTTCTTCACCAATTTGAATATTCAATTGGTTTTGATTTTTATGTGTCTGATGATGGTGTTCATTTTAAGTGGGTCACCTTAAGAGGTCTTTGCAATCCAAGCAACTATGGCGGGAGGACTCTTTATATTGATACCTTCAATGATTTGTATCTTGGAACAGCAAATCCATTCCAAGGCTGTGAAGTATTTAAGACAGATGGAAACACTCATTTTGATGGCTGTCCAGTTGAAAAACTTCATTATGAGTATCTAGCAGATATTGAAGAAATGCTCGAAGTGCATTGGGATATTTTATCCAAGAATCTTCCGGTCATTTTCGATCATGTAACTTTATTTCATTCAATGAATTAATCTCACTTTTATAAATTAAACAATTTGCTATAAAATCAATTGCTCCATTCTAGAAATAAAAGTATTCTTTGAATGGAGCAACCTCTTTACTATAAAATGTCTATATATTCACCAGAAAGTGCCTTGTTCATACTCCGTACCGCACAGAATTTCCCACACATCGAGCAGGTATCTTCATGCTCTGGTTTTCTTTCCTCACGTATCATTTTTGCTGTTTCAGGATCAATTGCGCGGGTCCATTGCGCATCCCAGTCCAAAGTACGCCTTGCGTCTGCCATTCGATCATCCTCTTCTCTTGCTCCCCGTACTCCTTTTGCGATATCGGCTGCATGCGCTGCTATTTTTGATGCAATGATACCTTGTTTTACATCTTCAACATTGGGCAGTGCAAGATGTTCAGCTGGTGTTACGTAACATAAAAATGCAGCACCAGAGGCAGCAGCAATAGCTCCACCGATTGCTGCGGTTATGTGATCATAGCCTGGTGCAATATCCGTTACAATCGGACCTAATACATAAAATGGAGCTCCCATACACAGCGTCTGCTGAATTTTCATGTTCGCTTCAATCTGATCCATAGGAAGGTGTCCCGGCCCTTCAACCATCACTTGTACATTTTGTTCCCATGCTCGCTTTGTCAATTCCCCTAAACGCACCAGTTCTTCAATCTGGCAGACATCAGATCCGTCGGCCAGACACCCCGGACGGCAGGCATCGCCAAGAGAGATTGTAACGTCATATTCTTTACATATTTTTAAAATTTCATCGTAGAATTCATAGAATGGATTTTCATTTCCGGTCATACACATCCAAGCAAAGACTAAAGAACCACCACGAGACACAATGTTCATCTTTCTTTTATGTGTTCGAATTTGATCGATGGTTTTCCGTGTAATGCCACAATGTAAAGTTACAAAATCCACTCCATCTTCTGCATGAAGCCGTATCACATCTAAAAAATCTTTAGCTGTTAAAGCGGCCAAGTCTCTCTGAAAATGAATCACAGAATCATAAATCGGAACTGTTCCTATCATGGCAGGGCATTCGGATACAAGCTTTCTCCTAAACGGAATTGTGTCTCCGTGAGATGAAAGATCCATGATTGCATGGGCTCCTAATCGAATGGATTCTAATACTTTTTTCATCTCCACATCATAGTCCTTGCAGTCACGTGATACGCCTAAATTTACATTGATCTTTGTTCGAAGCATAGAACCGATTCCCTCAGGCTCAAGGCATGTATGATTTTTATTTGCACATATTACAACTTTTCCAGACGCAACAAGCGGCAGCAATTCCGCTACATCCATCCGCTCTTTTTCTGCTACTTTTTTTAATTGTTCTGTAATAATGCCTTTACGTGCGGCTTCCATCTGTGTTGTATAATTTCTCATTTCATCCTCCTATCTGAAAGCAATGGTTTATTGGACCATTCCCCTCTCCCAAATTTAGATTTGACCGGATTGCTCCTGATACATATTCCTTTGCATTTCTCACACTCACTTCTAAAGAAAATCCTTTTGCAAGACCGCAGGCAATGGCAGAACTAAGCGTGCAGCCGCTTCCGTGTGTGTTTTCATTTTTTAATCTAACTCCTTTGAACCACTGTATTTTTCCATTTGCATATAAGACATCATCTGCATTTTTCTCGCTATGTCCGCCTTTTACCAACACAGCCGCATTACATTTTTCTGAGATAAGCTTTGCGGATTTTTCCATAGATTCCGCATCTTTAATGGAAATTCCGCTCAATATTTCTGCTTCACTAATATTGGGTGTCAGAAGGTCTGCCAAAGGGGCCAGTAAATTTAATATGGAACTCACAGCATGATCCGTTAGCAACTTGCTTCCGCTGGTAGATACCATAACCGGATCCAAAACAACATTTCTTACTCGATACTGCTTTAGTTTGTCTGCAATAACAGTCATCAGAGCTATATTTCCGACCATACCGATTTTTGTTGCATCGGGATAAATATCTGTAAAAATAGAATCCAATTGTTTTTCTAAAAATACAGGCTCACATTCAAAAATAGCCTGTACTCCCATTGTATTTTGAGCAGTCAAAGCAGTAATGGCACTCATTGCATAAACGCAATGTGCAGTCATCGTTTTCAAGTCTGCCTGTATTCCTGCTCCTCCGCTACAATCAGAACCCGCAATTGTCAAAGCAACATTCATAGTAATTCCTCCATTGAAAAAATACTTTTATCTGCAATTTTTCTCAGCGCTTCCCAATCTCCTTCTGCGCTTGCATCATATATGCCAATCACTCGAAACCCGGCATGTTTAGCTGTAATCGCTGCATGCAGTGCATCTTCAAAGACATAGGTCTCTCCTTTTACTGTACCAAGAGAGTCTAATGCTTTTTCAAAAATAGCGGGTGTATCCTTACCACATCCGACTTCCTGACACGTCACAATAGTTTTAAAATAGTGTTGGATATTGAGGCGTTTTAAGCAAGCCTCCGCCAGATATTTATCCGTTGCAGTCGCAACGCACATTGGAATATCATGGCTTCTTAGTAATTGCAAATAGGCTTTCACTCCTGGCTTCATTGGAATTTCATTAAAATAACTGTCTTCAATGATGAGATTGATTTCCTTTTCAATTTCTTCGTTCGTCTCTATCAGTCCATATTGCTTTTTGATGAATGCAACCCCTTGTGTAAGGCTTAAAAACTTTAGTTGCTCCCAGAGGTTCGGTTCAGGCTGATATCCTTTTTTTCTTAAATAAGATGCAGCTACCTGATTCCAAACGGGCATGGAATCTAAAAGAGTCCCATCCATATCAAAAATGACACCTTTTATATTAATCAGACTATTCATAATAAACAACTGCCTCAATTTCTTTCTTTAACTTCTTTCCTGCTTCATAAATCGAGTTACCCCCAAATAAGGAAGATACCACTGCAATTCCCGCAATGCCACTCCCTGAAAGCAGCGCTACATTATTAGCAGAAATCCCCCCAATTGCTACGACCGGGATCGATACCGTAGCACAAATTTCTTTCAACGTCCGGTAGGAAACCTCTGCAGCATCTGTTTTGGTAGATGTATTAAACATCGCACCAACACCCAGATAGTCTGCTCCTTCCCTTTCTGCAATTTTCGCCTGCATAACAGTTTGTACGGAAACTCCTAGTATTTTCTCAGCTCCAATCAGGGCTCTTACTTCACAAGCTCTCATATCACTCTGTCCGACATGAACACCATCCGCATCACTTTCCAGTGCAATTTTAACATTATCATTAATGACAAACGGCACATTGTATTTTCGAGCCAGCACTTTTATTTGCTTTGCTTCTTTTAAAAATTCACACTCTTCCATTTCCTTTTCACGAAGCTGCAAAAAGGTTACTCCTGCTTTCAGTGCTTCTTCTACTTGCTCCCAGAAAGTCTGCTTTCCAATCCAAAAACGATCCGTAACCGCATATAGTAAGATGTTTTTTTTATCGAATTTCAAATAAAGCACCTTCCTTCAATTTTTCATCGTTCATCTGACTCATTACATCCATGAAAAATGCTTTAAATGAACCGTTTCCTCCATGTATTTCCCGAATCTTTTCCCGGGCAATTTCTCCGGAAAGCCCAACTGCACAGACTGCAGCTGCCGTTGCTTCTAGGAGGCAGTTTGGATTTGCCGTACCATAGGCAGCAATCACAGCCGTTAGCATACAGCCACTTCCTGTAATATGAGACATCATTGGATGCCCGTTTCGGATGACATAAGTGGTATCTTGATCAGATACCAAATCAATTGCTCCGGTTACTGCAATAATCGAATCTGTTTTTTTACTCAATTTCTTAACAAAATCAACTGCTGCAAAAAGATTATCTTCTGTAATTGCATCTTTGATATCTGCATCAACACCCTGTGTCGTCCCTCTTCCGTTTGCTATTGTTTTTATCTCTGAGATATTTCCTCGTATTACGGAAAACTTCACTTCATCCAAAAGTCGAAATGTTGTTCTGGTACGTAGCGAAGAGGCTCCCGCCCCAACCGGATCGAGAATGGTGAAATGATTCAATTCGTTTGCTTTCTTTCCTGCGGCAAACATTGACTGGACGGTTCTTTCGTTTAATGTTCCTATATTTATATTCAGCCCGCCACAGATACTTGTAATTTCTTCTGCTTCCCGGATATCATCGGCCATAATCGGTGCACCGCCGCATGATAATAGCATGTTTGCAACATCCACTACTGTTACATAATTGGTGATACAGTGTATCAACGGTTTTCTTTCTCGAACTGTCTCAATGACTCTTTGATCCATATCTGACCTCCCCGCAAATAAAAAGAGTTCATACTCATAGGAATATGAACTCAAAAATAAAATTTACTTCTGTGTTTATTTTCCCTACGTTGGCATTATCCAAATCAGGTAATATAGGTCGAAGTTCGATTACTTCCTCTCAGCCTGCTTCACAAGCTCCCTTTTTTTTCAATGTATCATAGATTATTATACTTGTCAAATTACAATTCGCATTATTCTACGTATGCTGTACGTGTATTATTGTGCCATTGTTTGATCGTACATCCGGCATTTTCAAAGAAAGCACGCATTGGAATATAAGTTCGGTTATTGTAAATCACGGCTTGTGTATCCAATGCAATCGTTTGTCCATTTACGGTAATGCTTGGTTGTCCAATTGGAATTTGGATTGTTTTACCGTTTCCAGTCGCTTTGGCTACCTGGTTTACTGCATCGTAACTTACCGTCATTCCGACGGCTTCTGCACTTTTTCGAAATGGAACCATTGTCCGGTTTGCCGCATCAATAAAAGGATATCCGGAATTTGCATCATACATGATCTCTCTGTTCTTATAAACAACTGTCGGCTTATTAACAAAGTTAGATACTCCCATAGCCTGTGCTTCTTTAATCGTATCATAAATCAATGCAGTCAAACTTTGTTCTCCTGCAGCATCGACATTAATAACCCAACTAAACATACCACCGCCATTCTGCAAACCCAATTTTGTCTTTTCACGAATGGTATTGATGCCATTGTAATTCGATTCTTGTGTTTCATCTGCTCCCAATACTTGATCTATGTATGCATATTCTGGATCTTCTGCAATTAAATCACGATATGTTTTCCAGCTTGGTAATGCATAAAAAGGTACACCTATTACCAAACGGTCTGTACTAATTCCTCTTATATTGTGCCAGTACTGAAGGGATACGTCCGGGAACCACAAAGGACTATTTGTTCTTTGCAAGCTATAGGTCATTACATGGATCCAGTCAAAGCAATCAAGACATGCATCGGTAAATCCATTTGTACTGGGGATACCTTGATCTGCTTTATAGGTACCTGAAACTGCTACAGTGAAATACTTTCCTTTTGCTTTCAATTCTTTACTTAACTGCTGCATAACTGATTCACAATTTTTTGCAGATTCTCCGACTAATGGGCTTTCCCAATCAATATCGATTCCATCTAAATCATAATCTTCAAAAAGACCCATAGTTGATTTTATAAAACGGATAATCGAATTCTTGTCCGAAGCCATAACATCGAAATCCATAGCAGTAGAACCGCCTCCGATCCCCATAAAAACCTTTACTCCATGCGTATGTGCCCTTTCTATCAAATCTTTTAGCTGATCCGGATTCTCTAAAGGGCGAAAACTTCCATCTGCATAGGGTTCAACAAAAGCATAGACGATATAATCCAGCTTATCAAAACGAATATCATCTAAATTTGTTTTATAAGAATAATGAAAATAAGCTCCTGCTCTAAATTTTGAATTCAATCTGTCATTCGTCGTTTCTGCTCCGTAAACAGAGACAGGAACGCAAATACTCAAGAGGCAAAAACAGAGCGCCCCTATTATACATTTCTTTATTTTTTGTTTGGTATACATATGCTTCTAATTCTCCCAGTCTGATTAAATTTTTTAATTATATTTATTGAAAGACCTGTTTTTTTATTTCTTCAGAGTGTTTCATTTTTATTCTCATTTTTGCAGCGATCTAAATAACTCTGTAATATAATGACCGCTGCCTGCTTATCAATTACTTTTTTTCGTTTCTTGCGACTGACATCGGCTTGAATTAAAACTGTTTCTGCAATGACTGTGGTAAATCGTTCATCTTCATATACCATTTCAATATGCGACATACCCGTACTGCGTAATTTATTTTCCAGCATTGTTTTAAAGGTATATACCTTTTCTGTCTGCACACTGTCTGTTCCATTCAAATTTTTAGGCAATCCAATGACTACTGTGCTGCATTCATGCTCTCTAATCAGCTGTATTACCTTATCTGCATCCTTTCGAATGCCTACTCGTTCAATGGTCATTAATCCCTGTGCGGTTAAAAGCAAGCTGTCACTTACCGCAACACCAATGGTTTTGTCTCCTACATCCAGTGCTATACATTTCAAAACTATTTCCTCCATCCCCTCTTTTCATTCATCTTGATTAAAAAAGCCGCCCTGTCACTCCTCTAAAAGTCTTCCACCTCATTTCCACTACTAGATAAAAAAAGTGTAAATGAATGAAATAAAAATTTCAATTTACACAAATTGGCTGAGTTCTATAATCAGGTACAGTCAATCAATTCAAATGCTTTTTTGAAAACACATGAAAGTACCAAATCTTAAATACTGCTTTATTTTGTAATTTTAATGTCAGGTCAAGGTGCATTTTTGAAACATAGGAAATAGCATTCTATAACGATATTTCCTATGTTATAAAAAGGAGCGGACAAGAATGTCCGCTTTAACTTTTTATTTTTTTAAAAAATTTCTCAACAATTCCTCAACCAAATCATCTCTTTCAATATGCCGAATACGATTTCTTGCATTGTTGTGACCGGTAATGTAGGAAGGATCTCCCGATAGAATGTAGCCTACCATCTGATCGATTGCATTATACCCTTTTTCTTCTAACGCATTATAAACCGTTCTCAGGATTTCTTCGGTTGTTTGTTGTTCGCCTTTATCTGGGCTATTAAACAGTATGGTATTCCTGTCCATTCTTTCACCTTCTTTCCTATTGAGTTCATTATAAGCAAAATAAAAAACAGAAACAAGGTGTTTTTCGATTCTTAATATTGTTGTAATATTCTATAACAATGTTTCTGCCAAAGAAAAGGCTTCCTCAATCTTGGAAGGATCTTTTGCTCCGGCTTGAGCCATGTCTGCCTTACCGCCGCCACCGCCTCCAGCTGCTGCCGCAATTTTCTTTATAATATTTCCTGCATGATAGCCACGGTCCAATAGATCATCAGCAACTGAAACCATAAAGGTTACCTTGCTTCCATTTACCGTTGCAAACAATACAATGATTCCTTTTTCCTTATCCTTTATTTCATCTGACAGTTTTCTTAAATCATTGATATCACAATCTTCAAATCGTTTGGTAATCAAGCGAATTCCATTCACTATTTTTGCATTTGCTATCATATCTTCCAGCTCGGAACCCATCGCCTGCATTTTTATTTGCTCGAGTTCTTTTTTATATGTCTTAAGCTCTTCGTTTAAAGTTTGGATACGAGAGATTAAATTAGAAGGATTTGCTTTCAATTTTTCAGAAGCAATAGTGATTAACCCTTCGTCTTCCGTTAATTTTGAATAAAGCCCAGTTCCTGTAATAGCTTCAATCCGACGAACACCAGAAGCAACACCAGACTCAGAAAGAATTTTGAAGGCACCGATTTGACCGGAATTGGAGACATGTGTTCCACCACAAAATTCAATACTGTAATCTCCTACGGAGACTACACGCACTCTTTCACCGTATTTTTCTCCAAACAACGCCATCGCACCTAGTTTTTCTGCTTCTTTAATTGGCATTTCTTCACATTTAACTGGTATAAATTCAATGATTTTTTTATTGATTTCTTCTTCAATTTTTTCAAGAGTCTCTTTTGTTATCGCTTCAAAATGAGTAAAATCAAAGCGGAGCCCTTCTGCGCTGACGCTGGAACCTTTCTGCTGAATGTGATCTCCTAAAGTGTTCTTCAATGCTTTTTGCAATAGATGTGTCGCCGTATGATTACATGTAGTCTTGTTTCGATTCTCAACTTCTACGGATACATCAAGAGTCTCTCCTACACAAATCTCTCCGCTTTTCACCAGTGTCTTGTGTAAAAAAACATTTTTAACTCGGCTCACGCCTAAGATCTCAGCATGACATGCCGCACTTTCTGCACTACCCTTATCACTGGCCTGTCCTCCGCTTTCTGCGTAAAATGGAGAACAATCAAATACGAGATGTCCTTCTTCTCCTTCCCTCAATACGTTAAGTGAAGTTTTTCCAGAAAAAATACCTACTATTTTCGCTTTTGCATAAAGTGTTGTATATCCGATAAATTCAGTGTCCGGTAAATCGACATATAAAGAAGAATCGTCTGCCCATCCCGCATCTGTTTCCGATTTTCTCGCAGCTCTTGCCATTTCCCTTTGATGTTGCATATGTTGATTAAAACCATCCAGGTCCACTTGTAAATCAGCTTCTGCTGCAATTTCCTGCGTCAATTCAAGTGGAAATCCATACGTATCATATAATTTGAATGCTTGTTCCCCAGAGAGGCATGTTCCGCTCTTCTGTTTCGCATCGTGAATATAGTCATTCAAAATTTGATTTCCCTGATCAATCGTCGTGCTGAATTTTTCTTCTTCTACAGATATAACTCGCTGGATATATTCCTTCTTTTCCTCAAGCTCCGGATATGCACATCCAGATGCTTCCATTACCTTTTGAGACAAATCCGCTAAAAAAGGGCCCTCTAATCCCAAAAGCTTTCCATGTCTTGCCGCTCTGCGAAGAAGCCTGCGAAGTACATAGCCTCGTCCTTCATTGCTTGGCAGAATCCCATCGCCAACCATAAAGGTAACAGACCGAATGTGGTCGGTAATAATCCGAATGGAAACATCCGTCTTAGCCTCGCCATTATGATAAGCAACACCGCTGATTCGAACTACCTCATCCAGTATAATTCGTATGGTGTCTATGTCAAAGATCGAATCGACGCCCTGCATGATGCAAGCTAAACGCTCCAAACCCATTCCGGTATCTATATTGGGATTTGCAAGGTTTGAATAGCTGCCATCTTCTTCTCTGTTAAACTGTGTAAATACATGATTCCAAAATTCAATATAGCGATCGCAGTCACACCCTGGCTTACAATCCTCTTTTCCGCATCCATATTCTTCTCCACGGTCAAAATAAATCTCCGAGCATGGGCCACATGGACCTGTTCCAATTTCCCAAAAATTGTCCTCTTTTCCCAAAGGTACAATTCGCTCTTCCGGCATTCCTATAATGTTTTTCCAAATATTTCGTGCTTCTTCATCTTCTTCGTAAATGGTCGCCCAAACACGTTCTTCCGGCAGTTGTAGTTCCTGTGTAATAAACTCCCATCCCCAGCGAATTGACTGTTCTTTGAAATAATCTCCAAATGAAAAGCTCCCAAGCATCTCAAAAAATGTGCCGTGACGTGATGTAATCCCTACATTTTCGATATCTCCAGTTCGAATACATTTCTGACAAGTAGTCATTCGTTTACTCGGTGGTGTGTCTATGCCAGCAAAATACCGTTTTAACGGTGCCATGCCAGAGTTGATCAGTAACAAACTTTTGTCTTTATCTGGAACCAAAGGAAAGCTCTTTTTTACGTAATGTCCCTTTGTTTCGTAAAAATCTTGAAATTTCTTTCTGAGTTCATTTAAACCTATTTTTTCCATACCATAACCTCCATCAACAAAAAAATAAAAAAACCTCATCCCACATAGGGACGAAGCTAATTCGCGGTACCACCCTAATTACCTCGGTAAAGGTCTCTCATTCCAGTAAGGCTCCAAGGCAGCTTCCCAATTCCGCACACAGAAGGCTCACACCAACCCTTCTTCTCTTTGCTGTACATAAAAAAGGTACTCATCCTTTTCATTGCCTTTTTATTTACATTTTATCAATAAAATTATAATCAATTCCTCTTTCAGTGTCAATCTTTCTCAAAAAAATTATTATATTTAAACAAAAACCCTATTTTTTTCTTTAAAATAGGGTTTTTGTTGTCATCAATTACAGACTTTTAGGTGTAATCATTTTGATTTACTAATCCATCATGGAAATGTCATTCAAACGATCTCCAATTTCTTGGACTAAGTCATTTAATTGATCGGCTGCATTTCTTACATTTTTTTGAATTTTGCGTTGTGTTCTCGGTGTCATCTTTTGATAAAGCTGCATACCTGCAATTGTTCCAGCGACTCCCA
The DNA here is from genome assembly GCF_035621135.1 of Sinanaerobacter sp. ZZT-01. Taxonomy (NCBI): domain Bacteria; kingdom Bacillati; phylum Bacillota; class Clostridia; order Peptostreptococcales; family Anaerovoracaceae; genus Sinanaerobacter; species Sinanaerobacter sp. ZZT-01. Next base: position 2,850,025 of record NZ_CP141728.1, on the reverse strand, counting down.
ATCCAATCCCATACGTTAAATTACGATTGTTCATTAAACTCATTCCTTTCTATATAGAATAAGTTTAGGTTTCCCTTATCAGCTTTTACTTATTCGCAGGATAGCAGGAATGACGGTAGTCCAAAAATTGTTTTTCAGAAATAGGTTCCGGCTCACTTCCATTTATTTGCAAAGCATAAAAGTAAAGTTGTGCTACATCTTCAACATAAGTAATTTTTTGACGTGCTTCTTCACTGTTTATACCACCTGTTAAAACACCATGATTTTTTAATAAAACGACATCTGCAAATTGCAGTGGTTTTTTTATTCCTTCTGCCAATTCCTTGCTTCCAGGTAAAAAAACATTTGCCAGCTCCGTTTTCCAGCCATAAAAAAAGGCTTCAAAAGCAACCGGCGATATTTTTCTTCCGCTGATTGCAAAAGCAGTTGCATAATGTGAATGAGTATGCGCTACTGCAAAAAAATCTTGACGTGTTTCATAAGCAGCAAGATGCATTCGCCATTCACTAGAGGGTTTATGACCGGATATATTTTCTATTACATCTCCGTTTTGATTTAAAACAGGCAAATCTTTTAAATGAAGTGCCTTTCGTTCTAATCCGGAAGGTGTAATAACCATAAATTTTTTCTCTCGGTCAATTGCGCTAAAATTTCCGGATTTGTTTTTGCAAAGTCCATCTTTTTCCGCCCGAACCGCTGCATGAATCACTTCTTCTTTTAATCTCTCAAGCATAGTCTTTCTCCTTAGTTTATAAAAAAACTGATAATATTCTACTGTTTTTGAGAAATAAATCCCCCGCCGATTAGACGGCTTTCCATGTAAAAGACAATTGACTGACCTGGAGTTGCTGCTCTTTGCATCTCTTCAAATTCTGCTCTCACCATACCATTCTCCGCTTTGTAAATTATTGCTTTCGATGGTTTAGAAGCATAGCGAATCTTAGCTAAAACAGATATACCATTGTATTCCTCCGGCATTTCTGCTTCTTCCTCTTGAATGGAAAAGCGACAATTTTTTGCATAGATAGTTTTTTGAAATAAGTCTTCATTTTCACCTAATACCACTTGATTCTCAGCTTCATCCATTCCAATCACAAACATTGGTTTTCCAAAGGTGATTCCAAGCCCCTTTCTCTGCCCAATGGTATAATTTATGATTCCACTGTGTTTTCCTAAAATCGTTCCTTCTTTATCTACAAAATTGCCTGGTTTTCCGGTATATCCATTGTGATTTAAATAGTCAATATAGCTTCCTTCTTTAATAAAGCAGATTTCTTGGCTATCTTTCAAATCTGCATTATGAATACGGTGTTCACGAACGAAATTACGCGTTAATTCTTTTGATTCAATACTGCCTAATGGAAAAAGCAAGCGTCTTATAATTGACTGCGGCAGTCGATACAGCATATAAGACTGGTCTTTTTTTTCATTTTCAGCGCGCTTGATAAAATGACATCCTGTTTTTTGTTCAAATTCAATTTTTGCATAATGCCCTGTCGCTAAATAGAATGCACCTAATCGGTCTGCTTCCTCTTGCATCAGCTTAAATTTAATCGTTGGATTACATAATATACATGGATTTGGTGTTTCTCCTTTTTGATAGGATTTACAAAAATAAGAAATCACATTTTCAGAAAAAGCTTCTTTTATATTTCTATATACAAAAGCAATTTCAAGTTCTCTGGCTGCTTGTTCTGCACGTTCTTTTTCTTTTTTTTGATTACCAAGTACATCAAAAAAAAGACCGATTACCTCATAGCCTTTTTCTTTTAATAATAAAGCAGCGGCAGTGCTGTCTACACCGCCGCTCAACCCTAATACAACTTTATTGTTTTTCTCCATGGTTTTTGTCATGGTATCATTCTCCATCCTCTTCATCTTGTTCGTGCAGATGCTCGTCCTCTGAAGCATTCGGGTCATAATCTTTTAAGCCTTCAAATTCCAGTCCATTTTTTTGGGCATAATCATAAATTGCAGCTTTAATGGCTTGTTCTGATAATACCGAGCAGTGGATTTTTGGCCCAGGCAAACCGCCAAGTTCTTTTAATACGTCCTTATTGGTAACATCCAATGCTTCCTCAATCGTCTTGCCAATAATCATTTCCGTAGCCATACTGGATGAAGCGATTGCAGAGCCGCAACCAAATGTTTTAAACTTAGCATCTACAATTACGTTATTTTCGACTTTTAAAGAAATCTTCATCATATCCCCACAAATAGGACTGCCATACGTACCAATCCCGTCTGCATCTTCAATCTCGCCGACATTTTGTGGATTCATAAAAAGATCCATAACCTTATCATTATACATTGCCATATTGTTTACCAACCTTTCTCGCTTGAGACCGATGAAATAGCTCTCAGCTTTGTTACAATCTCAATCAAATTCTCTACGGTATAATCCAATTCTTCCTTCGTCGTAAAATCCCCTATTGAAAAGCGAAGAGAACCATGTATTTTCTCAACCGGAACTCCTAATGCAGATAATACATGTGAAGGGACCAATGAAGCGGAAGAACAAGCAGAACCGGTTGAAATACAAATACCCTTCATATCCAACAAGATCAGCAGTGATTCTCCTTCAATATAATTAAAGGTTAGATTTACATTACCCGGATGACGGTATTTCATTCCACCATTTACATCTACATCTGGAATTTTTGAAGTTACTTCTTTAATGAGGTAATCTCTTAATTCAGTCAATCGTGCAATGTGATCTGAAAGTCCTTCTTTTGCTAATTCAGCCGCCTTTCCAAATCCAACAATATTCGGAACGCTTTCAGTGCCTGCTCTCTTTTTAAATTCCTGTGCGCCTCCGTGGATAAAGCCGGGCAACATGACACCTTTTCGCACATACAAAGCACCGACTCCTTTTGGTCCATATATTTTATGTGCAGACATAGACATCATATCAACACCAAGCTCTTTGACATCAATTTCAATGTTTCCCACAGCCTGGACAGCATCTGTATGGAATAAAATTCCATGTTTTTTTGCAACATCAGCAATTTCTTTAATTGGTTGAATTGCACCCATTTCATTATTGATAAACATAATACTGATTAAAATTGTCTTATCTGTAATTGCAGCTTCCAGCTCAGAAAGATTAATTCTTCCATCACTATCCACACCTAAATAGGTCACTTCAAAGCCTTGTTTTTCTAAGTACTTGCAGGTATGCAAAATAGCATGATGCTCAATCGCAGTTGTAATAATGTGATTACCTTTGCTTTTTTTCACCTCAGCCGTACCAATTAAGGCCCAGTTATCAGATTCAGAACCACAAGATGTAAAAATCACTTCTTTATCTTCTGCTCCAATTAATCCAGCAACTTGTCCTCTTGCTTTCGTAATTGCTTCTTTTGAATCCGCGCCTATTTCATATAAACTCGACGGATTTCCAAACTTTTCAGTAAAATACGGAATCATTTCATCGAGAACTTCTTTTTTTACAGGTGTGGTAGCGGCATAATCCAAATATACTTTTCGCATTGCCACCTCTCCTTTCAAATATATATTGTTTTCTTATATGCAATACTTATATATTATACCAATAAATTTGAAAAGATAAACACAATTTTTTGGGATTCTGCTAAAAAGAATTAATTTTCTTCAAAATCTGCTAAAATCGGTTCGAATTCAGATATTTTTGCCTCTCCATCCACCGTTTTTAATACGATAAAATAATCACCTTGAGAAATATAATCTTCATTTAAGCCTTTCATATACCATTTCAAATTTACTTCAAAAGATTGATAATGGAACAGCCGCATTCTTCTTTCAATTGACTTCATCTCCATTTTTTGTACCAGGTCCAATTGACAAGGGTCGGCAGCACGAAGTGCAGTAATATCTTCTCCAAGCAGCGGTTGGGTTTCAATTTTCTGCAATTGTTCCTGCGCTTTTTCGAGAGGAAGTTCACCATAATAAGATTGCTGTAGAATGTCTGTCCTCTGTTCGATCAAATGACGAACATTTACACTTTCAGAATTCCTTCCAAAGCCTGAAAAAATACTAATTAATAATATCGCAATGCAAGGGACTACAATGAATTTATAGCGTTGGTACAAAATATCCACCTCTTTCTCGTATATAATAAAAGATTATTGTATACCTACACTATAAAAGAAAACCAGCGAGAAAAATGTTCCTTCTCGCTGGTTTTTTCAATTTTTTTAATGCTTTTCTCTATTTTTTTCGACGTCTTTATGTTCTTCTCCTATATCTTCTACAAATTCGATATTATCCAGCTGCTTCTTAAATCTCGCTCGAAAATCAATTAAAAATTCTTCTCTTAAAATATGCTGTTCTTTTCGCTCTTCTTCTGTAAGCCCCTCCCCTTTGGATTTTTTAGCCAAAAAATTGATTCGGTCTATTTTTTCTTTTTCTAACATAGTTTTCTATTCTTTCCTCTCATACAATATCATATTTTAATGGATCACTACCCAATAAATTTCTATTTCTTATTATAATAAATAAAAGGTCAACATACAACAAAAAAACTCCTTTTCGCCAAGAGTGCTTTCCCAACTCTAAGGAAAAGGAGTATTTTTAACAAAATAAATTGTATAAAGCAAGATGAATGTTTAGCTTACTTTTCTTTCTAATCTTAATTTATCAGCAATAATTGCAATGAATTCTGAATTCGTTGGTTTTCCTTTGTCATTATGTACCGTGTACCCAAATAGATTGTTTAACGTTTCAATCTTCCCTCGGTTCCATGCGACTTCTATGGCATGACGGATCGCTCTTTCCACACGGCTTGGTGTCGTGTTGTTCATTTTTGCAATTGCAGGATATAATTCTTTTGTAACTGCACTGAGCAAGTCCATATCATTGACAACCATAGTGATCGCATCTCTCAAATATTGGTAACCTTTAATGTGTGCAGGTACTCCAACCTCATGGATCATATTTGTAATATCCATTTCTAAATCAACTGTTTTTGTTTCTTCTCTTTTAATAATTGCTTTTGCAGAATTATTCCGATTCCCATTGTTCCCTGTTTTCTCTAACCCGGATAATTGATTGATGCGTTTTGCCAAAATGGTAAGATCAAATGGCTTTACCACATAATACTCTGCACCTAAGTTAATGGCTTTTTGTGTGATGGATTCCTGCCCAACAGCGGAAAGCATAATTACCTTTGGAAAAGTTTCTAATTCCATTCCGTTTAATCGCTCTAAAACCCCTAATCCGTCTAAGTAAGGCATAATCATGTCCAAAATCAGCACGTCCGGTTTCTCTTTTACCACCGCATCGACGGTTTGAATCCCATCGTGAGCCGTAAATGCAATCTCCATGTTCTGCTGTGCCTCAAAAAAATCTGTTATAATTTCACAGAAATCTTTGTTATCATCGGCTATGCCTACTTTGATTTTTGTCATAAACATTTCCCCCTTTTATCTTCTTTTTAATAAGAATTTTATGTTTATTCAAACAATTTTCTAACTAAAGTATAATGAAATTTATCCTATTTTGCAATAGAATTCGGAAATTCGCTGTCATTTTTTACCTACAATCCGCGAGGCTTTCCGACAATTTCCGACTTTAATTCGAGCTCGTTTCATCTTGCTCGATTTTTTCTGATTCTTTTAGCATCCATTCGATAAAAATTCCATAACCCTTTTCCGGATCATTCACAAAAACGTGGGTTACCGCTCCAATGATTTTGTTATCCTGTATGATTGGACTTCCGCTCATTCCCTGTACAATTCCACCACTTTTTTCCAGTAAACGTTTATCGGTAACCTTAATAATCATGCTTTTTGTATCTGGTTTTGACTGATGGTTAATCTTTTCAATCATTACACTATACTTTTCAACTTTGTTTCCGTCTAATGTACTTAAAATATAAGCGTCTCCCTTATGAACTTGATCTTGATAACCTACAGCTATCGGCTTTAAAAAGAGTGGATTTTCAATCGGATGATATAAGTATCCAAAAATACCAAAATCACTATTATTCTTTAAAGCCCCCAATGGTTCATCTGCTTCATAAAAAATTCCTCTTATTTCTCCAGGTTCTCCTGCCTTTCCCTGTTTCACCGATTCTACCTTGGAATCGATCAGTTCCCCTTTTGCAACAGATAATACATCACCTGTGTCCGGATCTGTAATTGCATGCCCTAACGCACCAAATATATTTTTTTCCGGATCATAGAAAGTCATGGTACCAAGACCAGCTGTTTTATCACGTACCCAAACACCCATTTTATACGTATTGTCATCAGCAGATAAAACGGGGCTTAAGTAGATAATTTTTGCTTCTCCTTTTCGCATTACTTTTAATCGTACTTTTTCTTTTACTTTATTTATTTTTTTCTGCACTTCACGTGCATTATTTACAGTTTCTCCATTAATCGTAAGGATGCTGTCGCCAATCTCCAATCCGGCTTTTAAACCGGGATTTATACTTTTTCCATGCAGAGTATCAATTTCCTCAAGCCCAACAACTAACACCCCTTTGACATCCATTTTTACTCCAACCGATTGTCCTCCCGGGAGAAGTACTTTTTCACTTACGACTCCAACTGCAGTTTCCTCTGAGGGCAGCCCGCTTATTAGTGCACTTTGACTAAAAAAAGTGCCAATGTTATGAAAGCCGGAATACCAAATACCAAAGGCTGCCCACACAATAATGCTTGTACCAATAAATCCATAGAAAAATTTTCGAATTGCCACTCTGTTCATTCTTTTCCCCCTTTAACTCTCAAAGTCTTGTAAAAGTTCAACTAAATCATCCTCTGTTTTTTTTATGATTCCTTTTTCAAAAAGAGTTTGATCACTTTCACTTAAAAGAGAAAAAGAGATTGCGGTAGTTCGCACTAAATGGCTTTCTCCATTACTATTAAAATAAAAAACCTTAACAAATCCGTCTTGTTCTTGTATAAAATAACATGGGTAATCCGCTTTAGTAATTGCTGGTTTCTCTTCATTTTCTACTTCGTCATCCGTATTTTCTACATCTTTGATATCTGAAACGTACTTGTCCTTATTTATTTTTTGATTTTCTTGTGTATCCTTTTGATATTCCGATACCGGTTCACTTTTGCCTGCTTCCTTTGAATTTAGCTCTTTAGAAGGTGCTGCATTCATCCAAACCCCAAATGCAAAAACACATACTCCAAGAGCAATATAAAATATCTTTGTTTCATAAAATTTCTTTCTTTGACTAAACATTGCTATCACCTCAGTGATATTTTTGGCAATTTCAATCAATACTATACAAAAATCATTCAATATATATATAATTTTTTAATTTTTCAAAAGTTTTTTCTCCAATACCGCTTACATTTTTTAATTCTTCAATGCTCTTAAATGCACCATATTGTTCGCGATATGCTAAAATACGTTCTGCCGTGGACGGACCAACACCTTTTAACTTCTGAAGTTCCATTGAATCTGCCCGATTTAAATTTATTTTATTTTCACCATCTCCGCCTTCTTTATTCGTGTGAATCTTTGATTCAACCTTTGTCCCAGATAAAGCTTCTTCTTTTGTTTGTATATAAATTTTCTCTCCATCTTTCAGTGTTTGTGCCAAATTGATATTCTTTGTATCTGCTTCTTCATTGATTCCTCCTGCCAATTCAATGGCTTCAAAAACACGGCTTCCTTCTGTCAACTGTACTACAGACGGTTTATGAACCGCTCCGCTTACATCAATAAAAATCACGTTATCTTCTAAAACTTTATTATCCTTTTCGTTTAATTCTTCAGCCTCGTCACTCACTTCATCGCCACTGGATTTTTCTATTTCACTGATTTTTTCTTTAGGAAACAATTCAATATCTCCACTCTCTTGATCTTTTATTTTTTCTCCGAAATAAATAAAAAAAGCAATTCCGAAGAGCAAAAGCCAAGGAATTACTTTCTTTATTTGAGATAAAGTATACTTATTTTTCAGCATAATTCATTCCCCTTTCCATTTGTAATTTTTTTACATTATATAAGAAAAGGTTTGAATTGTCAATATTTTACATTTTATTAAAGAGCTTCTTTGTCCATTTCTATAATAGGCGTTAATCTTTCATCTTTTATATAAAAGATCTCTTTCCTTTCTATAGAAACCTCTTCTTTTTCAAAAGGATGACCAAGAAAGTCAAAGAAACTTTGTAACAGCTTTTCAGGGTTTAAATTAGAGATACTTCCAGCATCAATCATAGCATTTAACATAATATGATTATTGTTAATATCAACTTGCTGAACGGATAATTTGCGAATCATAGATTTAATATCTTGTTCCACGTATTTTTTACTTTTCTTCTGCTTTTTTAAAATCATAATCTTATCTTGTTTTAAGAAAGCTTCTATTTTTTCACTCCAGTCGCAGGTGTCATCCATTTGAAATCGCAGTTCATAGCACGCACACTCCACCATAGCTGCAAGTGTTTTTTTCGACTGCGGAATAAGACGACACGCAAGAATTTCGATCCCATGCGGGGTAGCCTCATTTAATTTCTGCATAATATGATTTGTTTTTTCCTCTGTAATGGTCTCAAATTCCAGATACTCAGCAACGCTTGTATATCCTAATGAAAGCGGTTGTACAAAACTCATTTTAGGATGCGGATTGAATCCTTGTGAATGCTGGAGCTTAATGCCTATACGTTTAAAACTCCTTTTAAATAAACGTAAGAGGTCTAAATGGGATATATACTTCATGTATCCCTGCTTATGAAATTTCAATACATACCGACTCATAATGTCCCCTCCTGTCTGCATTCCACATATTGATTGATGCCACAGCCCTCGCAGCCATGTCTGCAATCCTGCGTTTGCTCACACTGGTTGGCTTTCTTCCATTCTGAAAGTAAAAATTCTTTTGAAACGCCACAGTCAATATGTCCCCAAGGAGCATTGTCCTCCGGGTTTCCAGCCTTAAAGGCATAGGAATTATCATCAATACCAGTTTCTTGAAATGCTTGAATCCACTTTTCATATTGAAAGTGTTCTCTCCAGCCGTCAAATTTACAACCCAAAGACCACGCCCGAATTAAGGTCTCACATACTCGTCGGTCCCCTCTGGCAAAAACGGCTTCCATATGACTGGTCTGTGTTCCATGATAATTAAAACTCACACCTTTAATTTTTTTGATTTTTTCACGCAGATAGCGATGCTTTTCCTCAAAGCTCTCCATGGTATCCTGCGCACACCATTGGAAAGGAGTATGCGCTTTCGGAACAAAATTAGATACGCTCACCGTAACGTTAAAGCGTCCACGCTTGTTTCCATTTACCCGATATGCAATATCCATAATATTTTTCGCAATCTCTGCAATTCCATCTAAGTCTTCATAAGTTTCAGTTGGAAGCCCAACCATAAAGTAAAGCTTAACGCTTGTCCACCCCAATGAAATCGCCTGCTCCATACTGCTGTAAATATCTTTATCCGTTATACATTTATTAATTACATCGCGAAGTCTCTGCGTACCTGCTTCTGGTGCAAAAGTAAGCCCGGTTTTCTTATATCCTTGTATTTGCTCTAAAACATTAAAAGAGAAGGAATCCAAACGTAGTGATGGCAAAGATAAAGATACGTTATTTTCTCTACACATCCCCATTAAATCCGTAACCAATGGCTCAATTTCAGAATAATCACTGGTGGATAGTGAAAGAATAGACATCTCTTCATAACCAGTCGAAGTAATTTGATTTTTTGCAATCTCTGTAATCCGATTCCGCGAACGCTCACGCACCGGACGATAAATCATCCCAGCCTGACAAAAACGGCATCCTCTTGTACATCCTCTAAAAATTTCAACAACGGCACGGTCGTGAACGACCTCAATTAAAGGAACGATTTTGCTGTTTGGAAAATCAACACCATCCAAATCTTCAACAATATTCTTTTCTATTTTATCCGGAGCTTTATTGAAAATTTTCTCCATAGACTGGAATGTTCCATTCTCATTGTATATTGGTTGATAAAAGGCAGGAACATATACACCCTTAAGCTGGCTGATCTCTTCTAAGAATTCCCGTTTGCTGCCATTTCTCGCCTTCCATTGCTGATGAATTTTGCAAATATCTATTAATATTTCTTCGCCATCGCCGAGCATAAAAAAGTCGATAATTTCCGCTAATGGTTCTGGATTAAATGCACAGGGACCTCCTGCGGCAATCAACGGATCTGATTCACTCCGTTCTTGGCTCTTAAATGGAATTCCCGCCAAGTCCAGCATATTAATGATATTGGTAAAGGAAAGCTCATATTGAAGCGTGAATCCTAAAATGTCCATTTCTTTTACGGGTGTCTTAGTTTCTAATGTAAATAAGGGGAGGTTTTCTTCTCTCATCAGCTCTTCCATGTCAAGGCCAGGCGCAAAGATACGCTCACAAAATACGGAATCAAAATGATTTAATATGTGATAGATTATTTGAAGCCCCAGATAAGACATGCCAATTTCATAGGTATCCGGAAATGCAAATCCAAATCTCGTTTTTACACCGCCTAAGTCCTTATTTACTGAGTGTAATTCTCCGCCAATGTAACGAGCAGGTTTTTCCACTTTCATCAGCAGCTTATCCAGTTGTTCTGTTAAAGTCATTGATTGTTCTCCATTCTTTTATTTTTCTTTTGCTTCCAAATTAATAACTTATGAAAATCCGCATAGATTCCACAGTCGTAAATCCCTGATAAAACTTCTTCTTCATTTAGCTGACCTTTATAGTTTCCTTTACGATTAACAATAGTAAACATGCGGGCTTCATAAGGGCGATATGCCTGCAATATCTTCATTGCCTGTATATGCTGGTTGCACACAACCATTCTAGGCTTAAAATTCTGCCTTCGATCTTCAATCCGTTTTGTCAATTTGTAGAAGAGAAAACGATTGTCTTCTCTTGAAACGATAGCTAAGTTGACAGCTAAAGCGCAAATCAGCAAATTCATCAAATTATATTGTACCAAGTAAACTCCTAAAAAGAAAAGGAAAACTGAAAATATCTTTGAAAAAATTTCAGAGAATCGGTCTGCCTTCCCATATCCAAAAAAATATGTAAGGTATAATCCAATTATCTTTCCGCCATCTAAGGGATAAAATGGCATTAAATTAAAAATTCCTAAGATTATATTACATAAAATTAGTTCATTAACCCAACTTCCAGAATAGAAAAAAGAAAAGGCATAGAAAATTGACGCAACCAATATATTAAATGCCGGTCCCGCTAAATGAATCCACAATTCATGTAATGGCTTAATTGCTGTTTCTGACAAATAAAGAACACCACCAAATAACCCTGCTGATATTTTTTGAGGATGATACCCCAAAGCACGAGCAACCGTCCCATGTGCAAGCTCGTGAAACAAAGAAAAAAAAGCAGAGGAAAAGGCAATTAAAAAATTTCCTGTAAAAGTAACTAGAATAATCAACAGAAAAAAAGTAAAGTGGATTTCTGTTTTAATTCCTCTAAGATAAATATGAATCATATGAGAACCTAAAATGAGATATAATCAGCGGGGTTTGCAATTTCTTGATCAACCCATAGTTGAAAAGAAAGATAATTTCCGGTATCCGCAGATACAGAGGCTATGAGCTGTCCCCGTTTTACTTTTTGCAATGGCTTTACATAAACTTGCGTACAGCCTTCATATCTAGAGTCTATTTGATCCCCGTGGCTGATTTGCAAAGTTGTTCCTCTTTCCGCATTTTCCTGTACTTCTGCAACCGTTCCTCCGGCTACTGCATAAACTTGAAGTTCACGATCAGAGGAAAATTTCATTCCTCGTTCAAACCCGTTTGTTTCGGTTCCGAAATACGCCTTTTTTTCTCCAAAGGTAGAAATAATCGCTTCTTCATCAGCGGGAGGAACAAAGCTAATCGTTTTTTCGCTTTCTTTCAATTTTTCATTTACTTTTTTAGGTAACTCTATTGCATTGGAAAAAACCGCTTTTCCTGAGTCTATTAACTCAATACTAGTGTAATCCTTTTCAATATACGTCTGGAATGTCTGCATCGTTTCATTCAATAAGGCTAAATCTAATTTTTTTATTAAAATAACTAAAAGTAAGATCAGAATAGAAATAAGAATTTGCTTTAAAAGAGTCTGCATCCAAGTCCTTTTTTCACGTTTTAAACCCCATCGGTCATATCGCTGCATCATAAAATCACCCCTTCGTCCCTATGTTAAAACATATGACAAAGTAAGCAATGACATTCCTATTTCATAATTTCAAACAAACTTCTTCCAAGCAGCGTTTCAACATATTTCAGAAAGAGCTTCGTTTGCGAAAAACTTTTTCGAATCCGCTCTTCCGCACTCTTATCCTCTCTAGATTTGTTTATAATATAATCCATTCTTAAATCTAAGCCGACAAACTTGTCTTCCAAAACCATTCGATCTGCCAGACACAACACATCTAGTTCTGTGATGTTTCTTTTTTCACCATTGATTCGATAAGACATATGCACCAAAATCAAATCCGCAATATCATCATACCCTAGATCATAGGCAATCTGCGCCCCTTTTTCCCAATGCAGCTCTTCGACTCTTTTAATATCATGCAGCCATCCTGCACTCTGCACTAAAGGTACATTTAATGGAACACCACATTCTGACAATGCTTCAGCAAGAATGGTCGCCACACGTGAAACCTCTTTGCAATGTCCAATTACATGTTTGGGTGTATTATGTTTTAACCATAATTTTTCACATTCTTCTATTGTAGGATATTTTTTCATCATATTTCCCATCTTTAATATCACTTTCTCACTACAGCAATACGTTCCTTAATATTGTTTTATTATAAATAGGAATTTACCCCCTGTCAAACATCCATAACCGTATATTGTATATAATTTTAGGAAAAGAGATTTGTTTCGGCAACATCTAGTAAACAAATTGACATTATGTGACACTTAATGATATAGTTAATTATCTACTGAACTGAAAAACAGGAGGAAGCTTCATGAATTATGCGAAAATGCTTGAACAAATTATAGAAAAAAGCGAATTATCCTTACGCCAAATCTCAAAACGGTGTGCCGACTTAAATTTAACAATAACTCCTTCATATATATCCCAATTAAAAAATGCTAAATTACCTCCTCCATCTGAAGAAGTTTCACTTATCTTAGCAAAAGTATGTGGTTCAAAAGAGCAGTCCCAGCTTGTTTTTCAAGGCTATATGGAAAAAGCACCAGAACTGGTAAGAGAATACATGCTGGCCTCTTCTACTTTAAATAAAATCATGCTGGAAAGTCTATGCCGTGCAGACAATAATGGAGAGTTGTCATCTGAATTTCGAAAACACATTGAAAAGTTAGATGTCCTTTCTACTTTAGAAATTTCATCAAAATACATAAGTCTGGATGACACTTCAAAAGCTGGTGAACTTTTGAAAGAAATATCCTTATCCAGCGGATGCGTTACAAAATCTGATACAAATGGCGAGCTCTTGAATGTATTTTTAGGAGATACGTCTATGTCACCCACCATTCCAAACCATTCCTATTTGTATATTTTACCAACAAGAACATCCCTATTAAAGGATAGAGATATTATTGCATTTTATCCAGTTGGGCGTAAGATTCCAACGCTCCGCCGTCTTTTTCATGTGAAAGACAAGCTACTTTTAATTCCAGACGAGCGGTCACATGAAATTTATTCTTATGATGCCATTCATGAGGTTGATTATATTGGTAAAGTTGTCTCTTATAAAGTAGACTTATAATTTCTAAACTATGGCTTTAAACGCAACCTCTTTATATAACAATAGCAAAAATATCCGCAAGAAAAATCCTGCGGATATTTTTATATTTTTATAGTTTTCTGTATTTCGTATCCTAATTTAATTCAATGCAACGTCTACAAAATTCTTGACTATTGTTGCTACTTCAGCTCTAGTAACATTTCCAGCTGGATCAAAATCTCCATCTGTTTTTCCATGAATAATACGATAGCTTTGCATATTATTGACGGATTCTACAGCCCAGCTGCTGATTTGACTGTAATCCGAAAATCCATTATTCTTTGTTTTGTCAAATTCAAAGCTTTTATATTTAATATAACGATCTAAAAGTACTGCACTTTCTTCTCTTGTAATTTTCTTTTCCGGAGCAAAATTCCCATCGCCCGTACCATCTACAAGTCCCTTTTCTGCTGCCCATGCAATTGCCTGAGCATACCAAGCATCTGTAGATACATCAGCAAATGCTGTACTATTATATCCTTTGATATCTGCCTTTTCCATGTTTGCCAATATCATTGCAAACATACCTCGAGTCATTCCTCCATTTGGATCAAAAGAATCTGCTCCGACACCTCCGAAAATACCCCGGTCTGCTACAAAGCTTATATTATCTTTTCCCCAATGTTCCGATATATCAGCAAAGGTTTTTCCGCCAGAAATTACTTTGAATTTTCCGCTTCCATAGCTGAATAATGTGACAGCTTTTCCCACTTGCTTACTGAAAGTCAGCACATTCCCATTCTCATCTGCAATTAAGGAATTGGAAGAAATACCATCAAGCGTTAATTTGATTGGATTTTTCATGGACTCAACCGCTACATTTTTTCCATTTTTTTCAAAATAAACTTGATCCTTATTGATTGTAACTGTTAGGTCTTCTCCATATTTTTCTTTTAACTCAGATAGAAACGCCCTGGAAAGTTCCGCTTTATTAGATTTAGTTTGGGTTATCAGTCCCGTCTGCCCTGCTAGCTTTGAAAGTGGCAAACTTACCTCTACTTTTTCTGCCTGTATCGCCTTAATTTCCATCATACCATTTTGAATATATTGCGCAACATTATTTTGAGTCAATCCAACCGTTGCAACATTATTCTCAACTTTTACGATATCACTTGTCTTTCCGTTGATCGTCGCTCTTGAGGAAGTATCTGATGTGGGAGTCGACCTACCGCTACGGCCAGAGCTTCCTGAACTGTTAGAGCCTCCTTCAGAAACTTTTCTTACTGTTATATTGGAATCTGCATGATATTCTGTACCGTCTACCGGGTTTGTAAATGTCGCTGTGATCTTGGCTGTTCCTGCAGAAACCGCCGTGACTGCTCCACTTTCAGAAACAGTTGCCACCGCTGCATTTGAAGTTTTAAAACCTGCGCCGGATGTCACATCAATAGACCGATTCGATTCTTCATAAAGTTTTACAATAAGTGATGCACTTTGCCCTTCTTTTAATACCAATGTTTCTGGCGAAATGATAATCCCATTATAAGTGGTGGTTTCTACTGCTGTGACAACACTGCGGATCATAATTGCACCGCTTACACTCGGTTCTCGCCATGCTCCTCCGCTTAAAAGGTAAGAATTCTTACTGTTAGGGCTTGTTCCATCTATACCAATTCTCGGCGCCGCTGTCTTGTCACCTATCTGCGTATATGCCACATAAAAACTTTCGTCCACAATGAGTGGTTCTGCCAAAGAAATTTCCGTCCAGTCATCAGCAGCTGTAACTTCTGCGGTGAAAGGACCGGCAAGGATTTCCCCTGCATAACCATCTGTTCCGCTATCTCCGTAAATTGTATACATAAATTTTTTCCCAACCGGATTTTGCTCTGTGTTTTCTGCATCTCCATCTGTAAAGAACATTTTAATGGCATCAATTTTGACCATTTTGCTCGGCGTCATTTTTACACCGTAAACTCCGCCATCACTTTTAAATCCGCTCTTAGTCGTCACCGTACCACTGTCATAAAAGAGTTCATACTTCTCACCCTCTGAAAGTGAAGAAAGTGTAAGCGTACCGAGATCTGCCTGTTCTCCTTCTACAATTTCAATCGTTCTTTCGATTGGTGCATAACCAGGTGCCGTTACTTTCACAGCATAATTCCCTTCATATAATCCATCAATGCGAGTTGCACCAAATTCATCCGTCACTCCTCTAAAAATACCAGAAGCGCCGACTGCAGTCACCTTTGCATTTGCGATCTTATTTCCCGCAAGATTTTTCACAGTTAAGATCAGTGTGCTCTCTTCCAATGTGTTAAATTCAACATTTACAATCACATTTTCGTCTTTTGAAATCGTTACTGGAATTTCCTGCTCTTTATACCCGTTCGCTTCAAATACAAGGGTGTAATTTCCGGCCGGGTGATTAAAACTGTAAGCACCACTTCCGATTTCACTTTTTATGCCAACTCCACTCTCCTTAACTGTGATATTTGCAGAAATTGGCAAATGGCCGCCGCCAATCCCTTCTTCTGTTTTTACAAATTCTCCGTTTGTATTAGCGACAACATCCGATAAGTCAAACGAAGTTAGTTCATTGCTCGTTTTTGTGCTCCCACCAATGTCTGGAGCTCCACCGGTAATTTCAATATCGTCAATATACCAGCCGCCACAACCCGGTCCCGAATCTTCATCTCCAGTTTCAAGAACAAAGCGTATTTTAAAGTTCTCAGTTAAATATTTTTTTGGAATATCTTGAGAATCCAAATACCAATTTTCACGCACTCTTGAGTTTTTCATACTTTTTTCATTGAATATAAAAATTTGTTCCCAGTTCTCTCCGTTGTCTGCACTGTAATAAACATAGCCGATGTCATCCTTATAAGGTCCATACCCATAATCATCATAGCCTTTTCTTCCAAAACTGTTAAACCAGTTTTGATAATAAAGCCTTGCACTCGTTTGGCTGCTTAAATCAATTGCTGGTGATTCAAGTGTATATTTTTTATCCACTTTTCTATATTCATTCAATTCTGTTCCCCACACATTCGGGCTATCTGGATTTTTTCCAAGAGAAGTACTTTCTTTCGGCATATTGTGATTTTTATACTCACTAAAATCTATGGTTCCTCTTGTAAAAGAAGCATCGTCTTCACTTTCTGCTTCTGAAACCCAACCTTGATCGTCTTCTTCAAAATCGTACTTTATAATTGTTTCTCCTTCTGTAAATGTATGAGAAAAAACTTGTGTCGGTCCGCTTTCATTCTCGCCAATACGGCTGACTGCATAATAATAGTAAGTTCCTGCCTGAGGAAGGGGAACATCCTTAAGCGTAACGGTAGTATATGCTATTTCTGAAACATCAACAGTTGAAATGAGTTCATACGGACCAGCCTGTGAGGTTGAGCGATACATCGCATAGCTGGAAATCCGTGCATCGTCGATTTTATTAAATGTGATTAACGCCGTCGTGCGATCTTTCAATTTAAAATTCAAATACTGATATGGAGTTGCCGGAATTTCTTCTGACGGCTCGACAACCTGCAGGTCATCAATATACCACCCCAACTCACTCTGATCGGAAAAGCTACCATAACGAAGCCCAAACATAACGACAATTTTTTTCCCCTTATAAGGAGTCAAATCGATGTATTCAAAATCCCATTTATCATTGTGACTTTTATAAATACGTGCTAAGTTAAAATCTATGTCAGAAGGATCGGTACTCCCGCTTGGTAATTCTCCAATCCACACTTCAGCCGTGTCATTAAAGACACCATAAAAGTCTCCTAAGTCATACCAATGATTGAATCTTAAAGCTGCACCGTCTCTATCAGATAAGTCAATCACCGGCATTACCATAATGGAATCCACTAAACCCTCATATGATCCATCTAAATTGGTAGCCACTACTTTTTCTCCAGATGCTGCGCTTTCCACTCCTGTGGTCGGTACTCCCCACTCCCACATCGGAGTTGTTCCTCCAAACTCAAATCCGTCAATATTGTCTTCAAAATCCTGTAAGTATCCTACTTTTACTCCACTTGATACTACAACTGGATATACATCTGTTTTCGCTGTATTTCCTTCCGTATCCGATGCGCTTATATAATATTCAACACCATTCAAATCCATCATCGTCACAGGAATCATCACTTGGTAAGTTCCATCTTTTTTATTTCCAGCAGAAAGCTTCATTTCTAACTTGGAATACTCTGTTTCGGTTCCGCTTTTCCTGATAAAGAAGTCTACGGAATCCACACCAATGTTGTCTGATACTTGTGCTTCTATCGTTGTATCATAAACATTATATAAATTTTTAACCGGAACATGGCTGACGATCGGAATAGCTGAATCTTCACCTCGAACAGTTGTCGTACCACTTACAGTACCGATCCCTGCTCCACTCGGTTCTGCCATTTTAACAGCTCGATATGCATTAATTTGTCCACGCCCATATGCATTATTCGGTGAGTTTACATACTTTTCATCAGTCAATGGTGTTGCGGTTTCCTGTAAAATTGTTTCTACTTGTTCAACGCTGAGACTCGGATTCGCATTCAAAACCAGTGCAGCAACGCCTGCTACATGAGGACTTGCCATTGATGTTCCATTTAGAAGTCCATATTTCCCTCCAGGAAGAGAAGACCGGATATTGACTCCGGGTGCCGAGACTTCAGGCTTTATTTCTCCATAAGAAGAAGGACCTAATAAAGAAAAGTAAGCAATTTTGTTTGAACGATCCAGTGCTCCAACTGCAATTGCTTCTGGATAGCACGCAGGTGAGGTTACAGATCCTGCACCACCGAGATTCGAATAGCTCGTATTACCTGCTGAAAAAACGGGAACAATTCCAGCTTTGCGCCATGCTTGTACAACATCTCTAAAGAATTCATCATTTGTATCTCCCCCCCAAGAATTGTTGATTACATCAGGTGCCATTTCTGCGTGTGGCTTTCCAGCCTCATCAGTTGGTGCAATCAGCCATTCTCCGGCACGCATAATTGTACTTGACGTCGTTTCTCCCTCATCATCGAATACGCGTGCAGCGATCCACTTTGCGTCTGGAGCAACACCTATTTTATTCGTTCCATTTTCCAGCTCACCAACCATTGTGCCCATAACATGTGTACCATGTCCGTCTCCATCTGTCGGCACACTTGTCTGATTTACCGAATCAAACCAACTGTATTCGGTCAAGTCCGAGTCATTTCCACGCCAACTTTCACTTAATGCGGGATGGGTATAGTCGACACCTGAGTCCATATTTGCAACCACAATTCCGTTTCCGGTATAGCCTTCATCCCATGCCTGCTCTGCATTGATATTCGAAAGGTTCCAGGGGATTCCCATGCTATCTTCCAAGGCTTGCATCGAAATATCCGCTTCTTCCGGTATAATATAGTTAAGGGTATACGTTTGATCTTGTACAACTTTTTCTACGTCTGTACGTTTTGCAATTTCTTGCATGACTTCTTCTGTACTGCAAACAGAAATTGCATTCACTATATAAAAAGATTCATACGAACGTATGGTTCCAATCTCTTTTTGTCTTTCAATATAAGTAAGCAAACTGTCTTGCGTTTCTTCTGCTGTATCGATTAGCTCATTTAATACATAATTGTGTATGCGAATCTTAGCCTTCTGTGGGGTATCTTTTGCAAACAAAGAAATTCCAGCCGCCTTTTCAGATGCTGTTTGCAGATCTCCCTGCTCTTTCAATTTTATAATGTAATTTACATATGTTTCATCGGTGAATTTCTGCACGACATTTTCATCAATCTTTTCCCCAAGTGAAACAGAATTTATCTGTCCCTCCTCATAGGCAAATGCTGCGTTTCCGAAAGGAAGCACAAACATAAAAGCAAGCATAAAAGCAAGCATCGATGCACTAATCCTTTTTAGCCTTCTCTTCCTTAGCTTCATATTTTTCTCCTTGTTTTGTACAATTTAATTGGCTATACAATACAGTTATCCCCATGCATCTCTCATTTCTCCTAGTAATAATTATCTTATTACTAACTGTTCAGCACTTTAAATTAAGCAATCCCTCTGTTTAATTTAGCTGGAATCATAAATTTAAAAGCCTTTAGTTCACCCATATTTTTCCTTTATGAACGTGCATGGTACTAAAAAATAATATCGATGCACGATTGTTAGCAGCTGCTAACTAAGAATCTACCATTTAATTAAAACCTTGTCAACAAAATTTTCTAAACTGATTTACGCAAATTTTTATAAAAAGTAGTAAATCTTATAAGCGTAGCCCTAATATATAGAGAAAAAAGAAAAATATTAAAAATAT
The DNA here is from genome assembly GCF_035621135.1 of Sinanaerobacter sp. ZZT-01. Taxonomy (NCBI): domain Bacteria; kingdom Bacillati; phylum Bacillota; class Clostridia; order Peptostreptococcales; family Anaerovoracaceae; genus Sinanaerobacter; species Sinanaerobacter sp. ZZT-01. The sequence continues at coordinate 2,830,085 of NZ_CP141728.1, read as the reverse complement.
TTCTTCCGTAATACAAAGCCTTTATTTATAGATTAATTATTATCTATACTTTACATAAAAAAACCAAAGCATGTTAAGTATGCTTTGGTTTTTTACTTTAAAATTCATCCTATGCAGCCTAGTGTCTCAATTTATTGCGAAACACTTTTAGCGGCTTTATTATATTTATGAATCACTCTCTTATTACTCATCAATATATTCAAATTCATAATCAATGATTCGAATCACATCTCCATCCTGCAATCCCATTTCCTTTAGTCGTTCAATTGCACCTTTTTTTTCTACATATTTGTACAGATACCGGAGTGAACCTGCATCATTAAAATTCGTAGAATTAAAGATTTTTTCTAACTGTTTTCCGGTAAGAATATATGCGGAGTCCTCTTTGGTGATATAAATTTCGCGATAATCCTCATCCTCGGCGTCTCTTTCAAAGTCAAAATATTCATAAGGCAGTTCTTCTTCCGGCTGTTCCCTTAATAGCTCCAGCTCCTTAAGCACTGCGGTCAAAAGCTCTGTAACACCTTCGTTAATCGGAGCGCAGATCGGAAACACCTGATACCCTTTTTCCAAAATATAATCAGCGAATTCTTGATATCTTTCTTCCGATGCCATGTCCATTTTATTGGCGGCAACCAGCTGCACCTTCGATGGCAGCTTCTTTCCATAGGAAGCCAGTTCTTGATTGATTTTTTCAAAATCTTCTATAGGGTTGCGCCCTTCGGAACCGGAAACATCTACAACGTGAATTAGCATCTTGGTACGTTCGATATGCTTTAAAAAATCTAAGCCTAGCCCAGCGCCGGTATGTGCTCCTTCAATCAGCCCAGGAATATCAGCCATAACAAAACTGGTATCATAGATTTGTACTACACCTAGATTCGGAGTAATCGTGGTAAAATGATAGTTGGCAATCTTTGGTGATGCACTCGTACTAACCGACAGTAAGGTTGATTTTCCTACGTTTGGGAATCCGATCAATCCAACATCTGCAATCAGTTTTAATACCAATGTTATTTTTCGTTCTTGCGCAAAGCCTCCAGCTTCTGCAAAGTTCGGTGCTTGACGTACTGAATTTTTAAAATTCACATTTCCTTTACCGCCTTTACCTCCTTTAGCCGCAACAAAAGAATCTCCATTGTGCACCAAATCTTTCATGACTAAATTACTTGCATCATCAATAATAACAGTTCCAGGCGGTACTTTGATAATGAGATTTTCTCCCTGCTTGCCAAATTGCTTTTTTTTACGGCCATCTTCTCCATTTTGTGCCTCATATTTTCTTTTATAACGAAAATCCATTAAGGTTCTTAAATTATTATCTGCCTGGATGATGATATCACCACCCCTACCGCCGTCTCCTCCGTCCGGACCGCCTTGCGGTACAAATGGCTCTCTTCGAAAAGATACCGCACCATTTCCACCTTTTCCGGATTTTATAATTATTTGGGCTCTATCTACAAACATGGGCCACCTCAATTCTAAAATTCTCTTTTTTGTCAAATTTCGTCAAAAAAGCCCCTATAAACTATAGGGGCTTCATTTTTTAAGCTTCTTTTGGATAAACACTTACTTGCTTTCTAGTTTTGTCATATCTTTCGAATTTAACAACACCAGACTCTTTTGCAAATAAAGTATCATCTCCACCAATGCCTACATTATTTCCGGGATGAAATTTAGTCCCTCTCTGTCGAACCAAAATGCTGCCAGCATTAACATACTGACCGTCTGCTCTTTTGACACCTAATCGTTTCGACTCACTATCTCGACCGTTCTTGGAACTGCCGACTCCCTTTTTACTTGCCATAGATCAGACACCTCCTTACTATTTCTAAATAAGAAATTATTTGATTGCTGCTTCAATGGTTGAGATTAACTCTGCATTTGTTGCTTTTTCGTTAATTTCAATATCCATTTCTTTAGCATATGCGATAAGTTCTGCTTTTTTCATGGACTTCAAAGAAGTCTTTGACGGTTTACCTTCCGCAGCTTCTGCTGTTTTTTCAACCTTATCTGCTACTTTTTCAGATTTGCCATTAACAGAAACCTCATCAATCTTAATCATCGTGTAAGGCTGTCTGTGCCCTTGCTTCTTTCTGAAATCCTTCTTGGCTTTGTACTTATAGATGATAACCTTTTTCCCTTTACCGTTTTCAACTACGGTTCCGGAAACTTTTACTGCATCTACAACTGGTGTGCCAATTTCAAGATTCGTTCCATCGCTTGCAAGTAGAATGCGGTCAAAATCAATTTTCTCACCTGCTTCTACATCCAATTTTTCAACGGAAATCACATCACCAGGCTGCACTCTGTACTGCTTACCACCTGTTTCAATTACTGCATACATTTTCTATACCTCCTCTATCCAGTCTCGCCATCCTAGGTAAAACTTACGCTTTTTCAACAACCTATTCTGAGCGGCTTACAGTCAATTATATTATCATATAAGACATGCAGTGTCAATTGTTTTTCTTTAAAAAGCAACGTTTTTCAAATGAAATAAAATTATTTTTCGATTACAACTCCGTCCTCATCAACAACCAAATTTTCTGAATCCGCCTCCGGTTTTAAAGTTTCCTTGAGGCGACGTTCCAATTCGTCCATAATTTCAGCATGCTCGACTAAATAATTTTTTACATTTTCCCTTCCTTGACCAATCCGATTGCCGTCAAAGCTATACCAAGCTCCTGCTTTTTCTACAATCTTTGCTTCTACTGCACAATCCAGCAGATCACCCTGTCTTGAAATACCTTGGCCATACATAATATCAAATTCGGCCAGTTTAAAAGGAGGAGCCACTTTATTTTTTACTATCTTTACACGGGTACGATTTCCTAATATCTGATCTCCCGATTTTATGCTTTCAATCCGCCTTACATCCAAACGCATCGAAGAATAAAACTTTAAGGCACGTCCACCGGTTGTAACCTCAGGATTTCCAAACATAATGCCTACTTTCTCACGAAGCTGGTTGATAAAAATAACAGCAGCATTGGATTTATTAATCGCCCCTGTAAGTTTACGGAGAGCTTGTGACATTAATCGTGCTTGAAGTCCAACATGGCTATCACCCATATCCCCTTGAATTTCTGCTTTTGGGACAAGGGCTGCAACGGAGTCTACAACCACCACATCAATTGCATTGCTACGAACAAGCATTTCACAGATTTCGAGAGCCTGTTCTCCGGTATCAGGCTGCGATACTAATAAGTCATCAATATCAACGCCTAAATTACCTGCATATTCCGGATCTAAAGCATGCTCTGCATCAATAAATGCAGCCTTTCCACCTGCTTTTTGTGCTTCTGCAATGATATGTAAAGTCAATGTTGTTTTTCCTGAAGATTCCGGTCCATATATCTCGGTAACTCTTCCCTTCGGGATGCCTCCGATCCCCGTAGCAATGTCTAAGCTAACCGCTCCTGTAGAAATTGCGCCGACATTCAGCTTCATGGAATCGTCTCCAAGCTTCATAATCGCACCTTTTCCAAATTGTTTTTGTATCTGCAGCATTGCTGCTTCTAATGCTTTTTCCTTATCGTCCTTATTAACCGCCACAATCATATCCTCCATTCCACTTCCGAATGCACGTTTATTTTTATCTATTTCTTGATTCGTATTCCTTCAGTTGTATTTTATAGCAACTTAGTAATTGCAAATAGGCTACAAGAACATTTGTTCTTACTTAACAATATAAATTATTCTTAAAAAAAGGTCAAGCTATTTTTGAAATTCTAATAGTCCTATTTATATATTCCAAAATATACCATATTATATTTATCTTGTCAATTTTTTATATGATACCTATAAGATTGTCTTATAAATAAGAAACAACATATGCAAGAGTGCATAGTTACGATTCCAAATTCGATCTGAATTTCCCGTACGAAGTTCTTTACAAATCGTTTTTTCACCATATCTAACACAGAGGTAAATCAATCCGACCGGTTTATCTTCTGTTGCACCAGTTGGGCCTGCAATACCTGTAACAGCTATACAAAGCTCTGATCCTGAAATCTTTTGTAGTCCCTCTGCCATTTCAATAGCTGTCTGTTCGCTCACAGCACCAAACCGCTCTAATGTAACTTCTTTTACTCCCAATTCTTCTATTTTTGCACGATTGCTGTAAGTAACAATACCCCGGTCAAACACCTCGGAAATTCCAGCCATATTAGTAATTGTCTCAGCGAACAATCCTCCGGTACAAGATTCTGCGCAGGAAAGTGTAATGTTTTTTTTCAACAGCAACTTCCCGACCACCTCATATAGTTCCTCACCGTTCTCACTGTAAATGTAATCTCCAACTATTTCTTTTACTCTTTCTACCATCTCTTTTACTGCTGCTTCTGCTTCCTCTTCAGTTTCTCTTTTTGAAGCAATCCGAAGTTTTACTTCGCCTTGTTTTGCATAGGTTGCTAAGGTCGGGTCTGTTTGCCTGTCAATCAATTCAAGCAATGCAGTTTCAAGTGAAGATTCACCAATCCCGAATAATCGTAACATTTGGTATGAAAGAAATCCATTCCGATCCTTATTTAAATATGGTTTTACTTGATTCAGAAACATTGGCTGCATTTCCTTAGGCGGCCCTGGCATACAAATAACGATTTTTTTTCCTTCTGTCAATGCAAACCCAGGTGCCGTTCCAAAATGATTTTCAAAGATAACGGCTCTTGATGGAAAATAAGCCTGCTTGCGATTATTTTCTGTCATATTCCAATTACGTCTTTTAAATTGCGCCTCTAAAGCTTTTAAAATTGCTTTGTCTAAGCAGAGTTCATCATGAAGTACCTCTGCTACAATTTCTTTCGTCATGTCGTCTTGCGTTGGTCCTAAACCTCCGGTAGTCAAAATCAGATCACAATTTTTTAAGGCATCCTTTATCGTCTCACTCAAACGTTTCGGATTGTCTCCTACTGTATAGTGATACAGAATATCAATTCCCAAATCATTCAGCTGCTGAGATAAATATTTCGTGTTTGTATTTAAAATTTCCCCAAACAAAAGCTCTGTACCCACACTTAAAATAGCTGCTTTCATATTATCTTATCACTCCGTTTCTTTGCCTCTATCTCTTTTCTTATAAATTTGTATGAACAAAAAGTGGCTGCTTGCCCTTCTTTATCGGCGAGAAATCGTCCCTCTGCACCCTTCTTTTTTTATAAGATAGGAACATATTTCTCATGTTATAAAAAAGGATTGCTAAAAAGAGATTTCTTCAGCAATTCCTAATGTTTTATGCAGTAAAAATATTTTTATTTTTTACAATGTATTCGATGCCGGAATAAATTGTCATGAAAACTGCGGCCCATAGTACAATGCTATCTACTCTTACGGTTGTAAATAATCGGAACGGGTAGTTTTGCAGTAAAAGAAAAACAATAGCCAGCATTTGTAAAATCGTTTTTAACTTTCCCGAATTAGCAGCTGCAATAACGATTCCATCTCCTGCTGCTACCGCACGCAAACTTGTGATTGCAAATTCTCTTGCCAAAATCACAATCAGCATCCAGCTTGCAACCTGCCCCAACTCTACTAAACATGAAAGTGCAGAGACAACAAGAAGCTTGTCCGCTAATGGGTCCATAATCTTTCCAAAGTTTGTAACTAAATTATATTTCCTCGCAATATGCCCATCCAAAGCATCTGTCAAAGAAGCTATAATAAATATTCCGCAAGCAATAAAAGAATAACCCATCATTAATGTTACAATAAACACAGGGATTAATATTACTCTTAACATCGTTAACTTATTAGGTAAATTCATTTTTCTTCCTCCACTTCTCCAATCAGATCATAATCAAAAGCATCTGTAATTTTTACATTTACAAAAGTGCCTATATCACACGCCCTCGTCGAAGTGAAAATGACTTCATTATCAATTTCCGGTGCATCGTAAATACTTCTTCCCGTATAACTTCCGTCATCTTCCCTGCGTTCTACCAAAACTTCTAATGTTTCTCCGATATGCTTTTGATTGCATTCCAAAGAGATTTCTCTCTGAATAGACATAATCCAGTCTTTTCTCTTTAATTTTACATCTTCACGAACCTGACCCTTCAAAAGAGCCGCAGCGGTTCCTTCTTCCTTTGAATATGAAAAAACACCCAAGCGTTCAAACCGCATTTCTTCTACAAATGCAACCAGTTCTTCAAACTCTTCTTGTCTTTCACCCGGGAACCCAGTAATCATCGTCGTCCGAATATGGATATCCGGCATTGCCTCTCGAAGGCGTTTGATTGTGTTGGTAATCGAATCCCTAGTAGAATGACGATTCATGCTCTTTAATATGACATCGCTTCCGTGTTGAATCGGAATATCGATATAATGGCATATCTTTTTTTGTTCAGCCATAATAGAAATCAATTCGTCTGTAATCCGGTCTTCATAACAATACATGAGGCGAATCCAATGCAGAGGTTCAATTTCACAAAGAGACCGGAGCAGCTCAGCCAAACAGTATTCTCCATATAAATCTTTTCCGTATGCAGTCACATCTTGTGCGATCAAAATAAGCTCCTTGCATCCGTTTTCGGCAAGTTCCTTTGCTTCAGCTAAAATGTCCTCTTTCTTTCTGCTCCGATATTTCCCACGTATAGAAGGAATAATGCAATACGTGCATATATTATCACACCCTTCCGCAATTTTTAAATAAGCACTGTATGACGGTTTTGACTGTTTGCGCTTTCCAAGCTCCATATAAACCTTTTCGTACGTATTTATATATTTATCTCTTCTCCCATTTTTATGCTCTTCTAAAATGCGAGGCAGATTTTTATAATCATTGACTCCTAAAAAAATATCTACTTCCGGCATCTGTTCATACAGCTCTTCACCATATCTTTGGCTCAAGCATCCGGACATAATTAAAATTCCGCCATTCTTTTTATATTCGGCCATGTCAAAAATCCGATTAATGGATTCTTCTTTTGCATCGTTTATAAAGCCGCACGTATTAACCATGATAACTTCTGCCTGCGTCGGCGAAGCCACGATCTCATGGCCTGCGCGCTCCAAAATTCCTGCTGCACTTTCCGAATCGGCTGTATTTTTTTCACATCCGAGTGTTTCTATAAAAATTCTCAATCCGTTGTCCCATTCCCTTCTTCACTCTTTTCATTTAATCCCAATAATTCATCCAAAGTCATTAATACCTTACGAGGACGGCTGCCGTCAGCAGGGCCGATAATTCCTCTAGCTTCCATTGAATCAACTAATCTGGCAGCACGGTTATATCCGATTCGGAATCGTCGCTGCAGCATAGATACGGAAGCTTGTTCTGCACGAACAACTGTTTCTATTGCATCAGGCAGTAATTCATCTTCATCCTCTTCACGTGACTCAGATTTCACCCGTTCAATGCTATGCAGCACATCTGCAGCATATTGAGGCTCTTCTTCGCCTTGTTTTAAAAATTCAATAACATTATGTACCTCACTATCTGAAATAAAACATCCCTGCACTCGAACTGGTTTTGACATACCAATTGGACTAAATAGCATGTCTCCTTTTCCAACCAATTTTTCGGCTCCTCCCATGTCTAAAATCGTCCGCGAGTCAAATTGCGAAGATACTGCAAATGCAATACGGGACGGGATATTCGCCTTGATAACTCCAGTGATGATATCTACTGATGGACGCTGTGTTGCGACAATCAGATGCATACCAGCAGCTCTTGCCATTTGTGCTAAACGGCATATTGCTTCTTCTACCTGAGATGGTGCTGCCATCATCAAGTCAGCCAACTCATCAATAATAATTACAATTTGCGGTAAAATGCGATCTTCTTCTTCTTTCGCCTTTACACTTTTATTGAAGGATTCCAAATCACGAACCCCTTCTTCTGCAAATTTTTTATAACGGTCGGTCATCTCAGCCACTGCCCAATTTAACGCAGCAGCCGCTTTGCTAGGTTCCGTAACCACCGGAATTAAAAGATGAGGGATCCCGTTATAATTACTTAATTCCACAACCTTTGGATCAATCAGCACAAATTTAACTTCATCCGGTTTAGCCTTATATAAAATACTTACAATTAAACTATTAATGCAAACACTCTTTCCAGATCCGGTCGACCCCGCAATCAACATATGAGGCATGCCTTTTAGGTCCGCTACAATTGACTTTCCTGCAATGTCCTTTCCTACTGTAAAGGTTATTTTGGATTTTGCTTTTTTAAATTCACCAGACTCAATAATTTCCCGAATAGAAACCATATTTACCCGATCATTTTCCACTTCAATGCCTACAGCCGCTTTACCCGGAATTGGCGCTTCCATACGAATGCTCTTTGCTTCTAAGTTCAACGCAATATCATCTGCTAATCGCACGATACTGCTCACCTTTACACCAGTATTCGGCTGGATTTCATAACGTGTTACCGCTGGACCTTTCGTCACTTGCAAAACCTTTGCATTCACTCCGAAATTATGTAGGGTTTCTTCCAGCTTCACAGCTTTTGCCTGCAATGCTACTTTTTCACCCACGTTTTTGTCTGCTGAAACCTTATTCAATAAATCAATTGGCGGCTGCTTATAAGCAATCGGCTTTGTGGATGGTACGGACGAAGGAATGGATATAGGAGATTCTTGTTCTTCTTTTTCTTTAAACGGAGGAACATAGTTTCCTTTTGATGGTCCTTCCATAATTTCACTTTTCACTTTTGACGGTGTCATATCGCTTGCGTCTGAAGTGACATCCTCCACTTCTTCCAAGCCCTTCCCCGCTTCTTGAAGCCTAGGTTCCTCAATACCACTCTCAAAGGCAGAAGACTCTCCCTTTTCAAAAAGTCCGTCATCTTTCATATAATCAATGATCTTCATTTGTCCAGTCGACATCCGCGTGGGTACAGGAGATGAAGATTCCAAATCATTAGTTGCTGAGGCATCTTGTAAGTCATCACTTGTTTTAATTGGAATGGCCTCTGTCCGAGACACCTCTCTCTTATTTTTCAATGTATCTGATACTTTTTTTGAAAAAGAAGACAGGCTTCCTACCCCTGCAACCGCAACTGCATCTTCTTCCTCTTGATTGACCTCTTCTTCCGCTTCTTTCTCCTCTTCACGCTGCTTAACCACTGCTTGATGTTTTAGTTTTAACTCGTCCAAATAATGAGATACCGGCGTATCTAAAACGAGTAAAATACAGATTGCAATTCCAACAACAGAAAAAATATACAAGCCGGTTTTTCCAATTAATGTAATCAAGAAAAATCCTAAAACCATGCCGAATAGACCGCCGCTTTCATTTCCGGCATCAAAAACAGTCTTTAAATAGGTAATATTAAGAGCTTCGGATGCATCTTTACTTAAATGAAAAGATGCGTTTAATATGGTTAACAATAATAATATTAAGGAAACGCATACGGTAGATCTCTTGCTTATATGTGCCGTATTCTTTGTAAAAAGCAAGAGTGCATATAAAATTAAATAGTATGGTAATATAAATGCGACACTACCCATAAAGCCAATTAAAAAAATCTTGATAGCATGTCCAAATTGCCCCGCTGCTTCTGTTTGCAGCGACACAACAAGAAATGCACCGACTGCCATAAAAAGAATGGACCAAATCTCGTCACGTAATCGTTTTTTCGCAGCAAGTTTTTCTATTTCCGCTTTGCTTCTCCCTCTTTTTTTATTTTTGCTTCCAGGCGGTCTTCCCGCCTTTTTCTTTTGCTCTGTCATGAATAATCCCCTCTAACATTATAATTTTTTACAAAATGCAGAAATTAAGTTAATCAGAATTATAATAAACGGTTTTTTTGTCGAAAATTACTCTTATTTAGTAATTATTAAGACAATTTACCTTTTTTATCGTAATTACATTACTAACTTAATATTATACCATAAAACATTCTTTCTTTTAACAAAAATAACTATTGTTGCTTAAAAAGTCATTAACATTCACTGCGAAATAAGATATAATGGAAAAATATAATTACATTAACAATTCAAATCATATTGAATATACATGATAGGAGGAAACAATTATGAACAAAAAACCAAATATTGCAGTCGTAGGTGCCACAGGGCTCGTAGGCAGTACTTTTTTAAAGGTACTGGAAGAAAGAGATTTTCCGTTTGAAAATCTTTATTTTATGGCTTCTGCTAAGTCCGCAGGAAAAAAACTGTCCTTCCGAGGGAAAGAATATGTTGTTGAAGAATTAAACGAGCATTCTTTTGATAAGCCAATTGACATCGCTCTATTTTCCGCAGGCGGCACTGCAAGTGAAAAATATGCTCCAATTGCTGCTGCTCACGGAGTAACCGTAGTAGATAACAGCAGTGCTTGGAGAATGGATAAAGAAGTACCTCTTGTTGTTCCTGAAGTAAATCCAGATGATATTTCTTGGAATAAAGGTATCATCGCAAATCCAAATTGCTCAACCATTCAAGCAATGGTTGCTTTAAAACCGCTTGATGAACACTTTAAACTAAAGCGAGTTATTTACTCAACTTATCAGGCTGTTTCCGGTTCTGGATTAAAGGGCATCAATGATTTAAAAGAAGGTTTAAAAGGAAATGACGTAAAACAGGCATACCCTCATCCGATTGCTGGAAATTGTCTGCCTCAAATTGACGTATTTCTTGAAAACGGCTATACAAAAGAAGAAATGAAAATGATCGATGAAACTCATAAAATATTAGGTAGAGATGATATCAAGGTCACAGCAACAACTGTTCGTGTTCCTGTCTTCGAAAGCCACAGCGAATCCATTAATCTGGAATTTGAAAAACCATTTGAAATTGAAGAAGTGAAAAAAATATTAGCAGCGGCTCCGGGCATTGTTGTTATAGATGACATCGAAAACAGCCAATATCCCCTTGCAAGAGACGCTTCTGGTAAAGATGAAGTTTTTGTCGGAAGAATCCGCAGAGATTTCAGCGTAGAAAACGGAATCAACCTCTGGGTTGTCGCAGATAATATTAGAAAAGGCGCAGCAACCAATGCTGTTCAAATTGCCGAATTATTAATAAAGTAAAGTTCGGAAGGAAGGGATGTCTATATGACATTATTCTCAGGTGCCGGTGTTGCACTCGTTACGCCATTTTCAAATGGAAAAGTTGATTTTCCAAAACTTGCAGAACTCATTGAATGGCAAATTTCTCACGATATTGATGCAATTATTTCTTGCGGCACTACGGGAGAAGCCTCAACACTTAGCGATGAGGAACATATAGAAACCGTCAGATATACAATCAATAAGGTGGCCGGCCGAGTACCAGTCATTTCCGGTTCAGGAAGTAACGATACCGCCCATGCAATTGCTATGAGCCAAGCACTTCAAGACGTTGGAGTCGATGGTCTTTTAACGGTTACACCTTATTACAACAAATGTACACAAGAAGGACTGATAAAACACTACACTGCCATTGCAGATCAGATAAAGATTCCTATGATTCTATATTCTGTTCCGGGAAGAACTGGTGTAAATATCAGTCCTTCTACTGTTTCTGTGCTCTGCCAGCACGAACACATCGCTGGCATTAAAGAAGCGAGCGGTGATATGTCGCAAGTTGTAGAAATTGCAAAGCATGTTTCCGATCAATTTGCATTATACTCCGGTAATGATGATATGACTGTTGCACTTCTCTCTATGGGAGGAATTGGCGTCATTTCTACAACGGCGAACATCATTCCAAAACAAATGCATGCAATGGTTAAAAATTATTTAGATGGTCACGTAGAAGAAGCTTGTAAGATGCAACTGGAAATGAAATCACTGATTGATGCTATGTTCATAGAAGTCAATCCAATCCCAGTTAAGGCAGCACTTCACCTTATGGGAAAGATAGAAAAGGAATATCGTTTACCAATGTGTGAACCATGCGAAGAATCTCTAAGAAAAATAGAAAGAGAGTTGACCGCCTACGGCGTCCTTCCTCCCTATTCTTGTTCATAGATTTATTCTTTAGAAGCTGCTCTTATTTCTCAAGCTAAGAAGCAATAGCAAAGTATCTTTTATTTCATTTTATTCATTAAAAAAGTTTATAACAGCATTTCCTATGACATAAAAAATAACCGCTAACTAAATATAATAGCTAGCGGTTATTTTATTGTCTTCTTTGTGTTTTGATTTCTTCTAATACTTTTAATATCTTGTTCAGCGTAGATTGTATCGATGCCAAGATGATAAGTACTACGGCAACAACAAAAATGATGAAGCCATCATTAACCATACCCATATCCTCTATGCTTCCGAAGCTACGACTTCCTTACCATCATAGTAATTACAATTCGGACAAACTCTATGAGGAAGCTTAGGCTCATGGCACTGTGGGCATACAGATAATGCTGGTGCTGACATTTTCATGTTAGGAGATCTTCTCTTATCTCTTCTGGCTTTTGATGTTTTTCTCTTAGGTACTGCCATTCTTGACACCTCCTTTGTTGGTTAAATTTCCATTTTATCACTTAATTTTTTCTAAACTAACTACTAAATTATATAGTCAAGCCGTTTACTTGTCAATACTTATTTAATTTGTTCTCTAAAAGAAACAAACAATTATTCTTCACCATTTACGATTTCCAGCGTATCTCTCGCAATCATTAATTCCTCATTTGTCGGAATCAGCAAAATTTTAACTCTAGAGTCATCGGTACTGATTACAGTTTCTTTTCCTCTAACCTTATTTTTAATTAAGTCAAGGCGAATCCCTAAATTGCTTAAATCCTGACAGATGATATCGCGCATGCCGATATCATTTTCACCGACTCCGGCAGTAAATACGATTGCATCCACGCCATTCATTTCAGCCATGTAAGCACCGATATAGAAACGAACTTTATGTGCAAACACTCTTTGTGCTAACTGTGCTCTCTCATCGCCTTCCTCGGCTGCCTTTTCAATATCTCTGAAATCACTGCTCAAGCCAGAAATACCGAGCACTCCTGACTTTTTATTTAAAATATTGTTCATCTCACCTTGAGGAAGGTTTTCTTTTTGACGAATGTAAGTAACAATTGCCGGATCAATATCGCCGGATCTTGTACCCATTACCAAACCTTCAAGAGGAGTAAAGCCCATACTCGTATCAACACAAACTCCACGTTTAATCGCGGATACACTTGCACCATTTCCTAAATGGCAAGTTATGATTTTTAATTCTTCAATCGGCTGGCCCATCATTTCAGCAGCTCTGTTTGCAACATATTTATGACTGGTTCCGTGGAAACCATATCTTCTTACTTTATAATTTGTGTAATATTCATATGGAATTGCATAAATATAAGATTCCGGAGGCATAGTCTGATGGTATGCTGTATCAAATACACCTACCATTGGTGTATTTGGCATCAATTCCTGACAAGCACGAATACCTAAAATATTAGGTGGATTATGCAAAGGTGCTAAATCAGTACACTCTTCAAGAGCATCCATAACACTTTCTGTAATTAAAACGGAAGACGAATATTTTTCTCCTGCATGCACGACACGGTGCCCCACAGCACCAATTTCATCCATTGACTTAGCAACGCCCTGTACCGGATCGATAATTGTGTTTAGCACATGTTCGATGGCATCTTTATGATCCTGCATCGGTGTCTGAAGAATAAACTTGTCCATTCCTTCCTTTTCATGCTTCAACACAGAACCTTCTATGCCGATTCTTTCAACTAAACCTTTGCATAGCAATGATTCGTTGTCCATCTCTAAAACCTGGTATTTCAAAGATGAGCTGCCGCAATTAATGACTAATACCTTCATTTTATTATACTCTCCTTTATATTGTTAAATTATTCTCAATCCCCTATAAAACAGAACGCCCCATCTTTCGATGTGGCATTTAAACTGAGGATTTTTTCAAAACAATTTGCTCCTATAGATTATAGACCATTTTTCATAAAAAATCCAGTATTTTTTCATAGAAAGGCACTAATTGCACTATTTCTTGTAATATGGAGCCATTACAAAGTCGGATTTGCTGTAAATCGTATCATAAAAAAGCAAATTATAAAGATCAGAAGCTAAAATATCGTATTGAAGCAAGAGGTTAGAGTGGTAAGTTCTAACTTCTTGTTTTTTTAAATTCGCAAAAATCGGAAAGTCTGCACAGTTTGTCTTTTTCAAAATATGCAGCAGTTCCACCCCTTTTTTATTAAATCCAAGAACTCTTCCATACATCATTTGTTCTCTTTTTATCCTCTCATAATCCGATCTTTTAAAGTTTAATAAAACATGCAGAAGTATTCTTTTGATTCTTGTCTCCGTATAACGCTTGCTTTTTACACGGGCAATTAACTCATCCATGTTCTTTGAAAGTAAGACGGCTTGTTTCATTCGGTTTTCCAGACCTTCGGTGATCGAATAAATTTCACTTAATTCACTCTTACTCATTGTGTGCAGTTTATAAAGAAGCATTTTATCCAATTGTTTTTTCTTATGTTCTGTATGAGATGAGCCAAAACGAATTACATTTAATGTTTCGTTCGGCAGAAAATCTGCAATTCCATCTGTCTGATATGTTTGTTTCCATTTTTTTCTAATTGCAGTAGCACTCGCAAAATTTCCATCTAGATTCAAGCTTTTATATCCGTTATCCTTCCTCTTTATTGTCCACGGCTGCATGGCTTGTCCTATCATCATCCACTGTTTTAAGTACTCTACCGCTAAAATGTTATTTGAGTTTTGAAGCAAAGCATCCTCTAGATCAATCCCACATGCGCACAAAGCTTTACTCCTAGCCGCAGGAAAAGATAGCCCTGTTTTTAATAAAGCATTTATTTCTTGTCGATATTCCACTGGTTCTTTGAGTAAAAAATCTGCAATCTTTTTTAAATCATCTAAATCTCCGCTTTCACTGCCGAAAGAAAAATCCGTTACGCATCCTAGTCCATCTAATAAGCGTACGGCACCATAAGCAAATTCTTCTGCATTATTGCACGCAAAAACAAAAGGGAGCTCCAGCACTAAATCCACGCCGTTATCCACGGCCATTTTTGCTCTCTCCCACTTATTCCAATCAGAGAATTCTCCTCTCTGCATAAAATTTCCGCTCATCACACAGACACAAAAATCCGCACCGATACGCTCAGATGATCTTTTTAAATGATATAAATGCCCATTATGAAAGGGATTATACTCTGCTATGATCCCCAGAATCCGCATAGGTCTCCTCCTTCTTTACAATCCATTCATTTAGTCCAATCAATAGTAAAATTAACAGTATCATCATTATAACCATTTTAGTCGAAAATAACAAACCATATGCAATGCTAAAATTCTCATCCGTTAATGCTCCTGCAAACAAGCCAACATCAAGGGTGCTCTTAATACAATGCGGCGCCATCAGCAAGGCAAGGATTGCTGAAATCATTCCATGAGAAAGTTTCAATTTTAAATAAGTCCAAATCCGAATTCCAGTTCCAGTTAACAAACTCATTGATTGTGCCATAATGGATAGCCCGCCAAAAGAAATTAAAAATGAAGCAACCGCACATTTGATAACAGAAGAAACCCCCTCAGCTGCAGCAATGCTGTTACAGCCTACAGTCATCTCAAAAAAACCTCGAAATAAGCTTTTGCCTATTTGATTTGGAAACAGTTGAATCAATCCGCAAAATTGCATGAAATCCGTTAATAAACAGAATAAGACTAAATAACCGCAAATGATGCCCAGCGTACGAAGTGCGGATAAAATAGCTTCTGTAAAGCAAACAAGTAAATTAGGGTAACTGTTCTTCCCCAGGCTGCTTTGTGAAACCGTTCGTGAATTCAACCCATGATGTATTGAAAAGCGCTGCGGAATATTGCAAAATAAAATTCCATTTAGTATAGCACCTATATAATGGGAAAGGGCAATTACTGTACCGAGCGCTGCGGAATGAAGCATGGAGACTCCTACCGTCCCAAGTAAAAATAACGGCCCAGAGGTGCTGCAAAAAGAGAGCATTCGAACTGAATCTTGCTGCGTAATCTGCTTTTCCCTATATAAATCTGAAATTAATTTTGCTCCCATCGGGTATCCCGAAGTAATACTGACTAGAAATACGAATGCAGCATGACCCGGCACATGAAAAACAGTTCGAAACAAAGGTTCAAAATATCGGCCAATGATTCTAGGCACGCCAAGAGACACCATAAAACCCGCACAGATGAAAAATGGCAGCAGTGCCGGTACAACCGAGGTGGCCCATAAAGAAATACCCCTGCTGGCAGATTCCAAAGCAATTTCAGGAAACAGCATCATAGCAATACAGCCGACACCTGAAAAGATGCCGGCCGCTATGTAATTCATTCTTAAATTTTTTAAATACACATATCTTTTCATATCAAAAGCTATGCGTTTTCTATGTAGAATATGCTATATTTTAAGATTCTTCGCTTTCCATTTGTGTACGATAAATCATATCCTTAATTTCATTTCGGTTTGAAGAAATCGTTCCATTAATTTGATCAAATGTATTTTGCAGATTATTAAACATATCCGTAAAATAGATTGCATTCATCTGCTCCATCTTATCTTGAAAATTGTATAAGATGCTGTCAATATAATCAAACGTACTCATTTTTAAATTGATCGCATTTGCACTTGCGACTGACATAATCTCATCCGCACGTACTTTTGCTTTTGAGGTAATATCATCGTTTTCAATCAAAGACTCTGCTTGCATTTTAGCATCCTTCAGTATCGTCTCCGCTTCCCCCTTCGCTTCATCTAAAATGCGCTGCCTTTCATCTTTAATCCATTGCGCTTGTTGAATTTCATCGGGAAGTTCAATGCGGATTTCTTTTACAATTTCCAATATTTCTTCGGCATCCACCAAGATTTTTCCTGTCAAAGGAAATCCAGAGCTTGTATCTACAATTTCTTCAATCTCCTCCAATAATTCTAATACCTTCATTTTCCAATCCCTCCCGTTTTATCTGCCAATTTTTTTTCCATACACTCTAAAATTACATCCGGAACCAGACCCTTAATGTTCCCCTTTAAAGAAAAGACTTCTTTTATCATACTGGAACTAATAAAGGAATAGTCCGGGCTAGTCATTAAAAAAATGGTCTCAACATCTTTTTTAAAGAGCCGGGCATTCATCTGCGCCATTTGAATTTCATATTCGAAATCCATAGTGGCACGAAGTCCCCTCACCACGGCTGAAATTTCATGCATATTTACATAGTCAGCTAAAAGTCCACAGAAGCTATCCACGTTTACATTTTTTAGATGGCTTGTCGCCTTTTTGATCATACCCACTCGCTCTTCTATCGTGAAAAAAGGTATTTTAGATTTGTTCTCAATGACGCCTACCACTAGCTCGTCGCAAAGCTTTGATGCACGATTAATAAGGTCTAAATGCCCGTTCGTAATCGGATCAAAAGAGCCGGTGTATAAAACTCGCTTCATTCAATATCCTCCTGTGCGACATAAATCGTAATGGCGATGTTCCCATATTCCTTTTGTTTTAAAATACGAAAACCAGCTAACGAATCCGGTAATTTTTCCTTGGAATCATGCTCTGCAACAATTACTCCATCCCTCTCTAATAAATCCAAATCAAAAATCGTTTGCATACAATCCACAAGAACACCATCCTGATAAGGCGGATCTAAAAAAAAGACATCTATTTTATTTGAAATACGGTCAAGCACCTGTTTATAATCGCCAGGCAATACCACGGATTGCTCTTCAACCTTACAATAAGAAATATTCTGCCGAGTTAATGCAAGACTTTCTCTTGAACGATCTCCGAAATAAACTAACTCTGCTCCCCGGCTGATCGCCTCTAAGCCTAAGTTTCCAGTCCCCGAAAAAACATCTGCTGCAATAATACCTTCTCCAATGTATCCAGCAATCATGCTAAAGATTGCCTCTTTTACTTTATCTGATGTCGGTCGAATTTGCCGATTTAACGGCGTGTATAATCGCCGACCTTTTAATCTACCTGAAATAATGCGCAAAAAATCGCTCCCTTCTTTCTATTATTTTAGCATATCTGCAAAAAAAAGCAAATAAATATCCAGCAGTTCATACTGCTGGATATTTATTTTTTTGAAAAAAAATTGTTTTATTTTCCTGACATCTGTTGTTCAGCCATTTCAACTAACTTCTTAGTCATATAGCCGCCTACATAGCCGTTCTGTCTTGCAGTTAAGTTACCCTTATCCATAGTGTTGTAGTTTGCAAGACCTAATTCGTTAGCTACTTCAGTCTTCATGTTGTCTAATGCCGGTTTTGCATTGACGTTCATTTTGCTCTGTAATGTCATTTGTAATCACCTCCTGTTACGTTATTATGTTATCCCCAGAAGATGAAAGTATGTAATGTAATAATTTCTTATACTGGCTAGTTTTGGAACATTGCTCAAATTCCTATATTTTCAACGTTTTCAAACATTTTTTCAATTTTCATACGCAAAAGAGCATGGTCAGGTTCCTTTAAAAACGGATCACATTCCAAAATAGAAATTGATTCTTTTTTTACCGTTTCCAATATTCTAATATGTTTCCCTAAATCAGCAATTTTTAATTCGGGTATTCCATGTTGGCGCATACCAAAAAATTCACCCGGTCCACGCAGCTTTAAATCTTTTTCTGCAATAAAAAAGCCATCATTACTTTGTGCCATAATTTTTGCCCGCTCTTTTGCCAATTCATTTTTTTGATCAGCAATTAATAGACAGTAGGATCGTTCGGTGCCTCGCCCAACTCGTCCACGCAATTGATGAAGCTGAGCTAGTCCAAAACGTTCTGCATTTTCAATCAGCATAACCGTTGCATTCGGTACATTGATGCCAACCTCAATTACAACCGTTGCAAATAAAATATCTAGTTCGCGCTCATAAAAAGCTTGCATGATTTTATCTTTTTCCGATTGTTTCATTGTTCCATAAAGTAGTCCTGCACGAATTTGAGGATATTTTATCTGAAATTCTTCAAAAGCAGAAACGGCAGATTGACATTCCATGGTTTCTGATTCTTCAATCAAGGGGGCTACTACATAAGCCTGCCGTCCTTGCTTTACCTCTGCTATTAAAAAGGCATAGGCTTGCTCCCTCTGCATAGGAGATAATGCTTTTGTTTCAATGGATTTTCTTCCGGGTGGCATTTCGTCAATTACAGAATAATCTAAATCTCCATATAAAATAATTGCCAATGTGCGGGGTATCGGAGTCGCTGTCATGACCAAAACATCCGGATGCTGTCCTTTTTCCGTTAATAAAGTTCTTTGATTCACACCAAACCGATGCTGTTCATCAGTAATAACCAAGCCTAAATTTTTAAAAACTACTCTTTTTTGAATGAGAGCATGTGTACCAATAAGAAGTTGGATGTTTCCTTGCTCTAGCTCAAAAAGAACCTGTTTTTTTTGTTTTTCTGTGAGGCTTCCTGACAAGAAGCCAACTTTCACGTTAAACGCATTAAATTGTTCTTTTAAGCCCTCATAATGTTGTTTTGCCAAGAGTTCAGTCGGTGCCATCATCGCAACCTGAAATCCGCTTTTTACGGCTTTAAAAATAGAAACGGCAGCAACGGCAGTTTTACCAGAACCAACATCTCCCTGTACAAGACGATTCATTACATGGCTTGATTCCATATCTTTATTTATTTCAGAGATTACTCGCAGCTGTGCTTTTGTTAAAGAATAAGGAAAGCTTCTTATAAAATCTAAAACATTGATCTGATCTGAAAAAGAAATGCCCTTCTGCTGCATAGTCAAACAATTTTTTGTCAGCATCAAACCCGTTTGTAGTAAAAACAATTCATTAAAAACAAGGCGGAATTTCGCTTCTTTTAGTTTTTGCGGTGACTGCGGAAAATGAATATTCATCATTGCATATGTAAAACTGCAAAGTCTATTTTTTTTGATTATTTCCTCTGGTAAAAACTCATTTAATTGTGCAATAAATGGTTTTATTGCGGCTTGCCATTTGCGCAATTCCTTTTGTGTCAATCCCAAGGTAAGCGGATAAATTGGTAAGATCTGATTCTCCGTCTTTCCCTCAAAGATATGAAAATCCGGTTGGATCATTTGCAAGCGTCCATTTCGAGAAGCTATTTTTCCGAAAAAAATATATTCTTGATCTCTCATCAGAGTCTTTTCTAAATATGTCATTTGAAAAAATACAATTTCAATCGCTCCAGTAGAATCTTCCACCAAAATGCGAAGTATTTGTTTTTTTCCAAAATTTTTTCTGCTTTTAATTATTAACTGTATCTTTGCACATATAACTGCATTTTCCCCTTCTTTTAATAAATCTATACTTTTCAAGTTTCTTCGGTCTTCATAATCTCTCGGATACAAAAACAATAAATCTTCAATAGATGAAACACCTATTTTTTTTAAAGCCGCTTGTTTTTTCGGTCCGATTCCTTTCAAATTCTTAATTTCACTTTGCAATTCCATGAAAAGCCTCACGTTTCTTTCTTTATTTCTATATTTCGCCGTGCAATTTGTTTTGAGAAAACTCCTGTAATCACGACTGAGACACTGTTCACAGGAACGCCTGTCCCTTTTTCTACTTCATTTTTAATTTGTTCAATAATTAACTCTGTTGTCTTATTTATGCTGCTTCCGAACCGAATTAATACATAAATACGAATATCAAATCCTTTTTTTCCATTTACGATCTCAATGGTTCCGCCATCTTCTTTTCCGCTAACGCGTGCAATAAAATGGTATATTTTGCCTTTTTGATTTGCAATCAATACTTTTCCTGCAAATGTTTCCATAACTCTTATTATAATTGCAGCAACCGCTTCTTTAAAGAGCGTTATCGTTCCATTCTCTGTCTGAATCTTATATAACACAGTTTCGCCCTCCTATTTTTCTTATTTTAACATATTTTTTTTGTGTATATGGTCTATTTTAAAAAAAAGTATTTTACAGTTGGAAATTTGTATGCTATAATGACATTTGTTCGATGCGTAAATTAATTGCTTTAAGCATTTGATAAGAAAAACTTACGTCCCACTGGGATGAAAGAAGGAGGTGCAGCAGATGTCAAGAAAATGCGAAATATGTGGTAAGGGTCAAGTTTCCGGTAATAACGTGTCCCACTCCAATAGACATACAAGAAGAAAATGGAACGCAAACATTCAAACAGTAAAAGTGAATGAAAACGGTACGGTTACTCGTAAAAACGTATGTACAAGATGCATCAGATCGAACAAAATTACAAGAGCCATTTAAAAATGAAATCACAATTAAACCTGCACATCGCAGGTTTTTTTACTTGCATTCTTATTTTATGCAGATTTTAAAAAAACATAAAAAATATTCCTCATATATAGAAAAAGTAGGCATAGCCTACTTTTCTTTTTCTTCTAAAGATTCTGTTGTATTGTTTTCCATTTTCTCATCCTTATTTGCAATGGATTCCGATTCCGAAACTGGAATAACTGTTTCCTTCTTGTCACTTCCATGCGCTTTGATATAAATCTTAGCAACCTTAATTCCATAAAACATCATAATTATGAAAAAAACCAAGGCAACTATACATAGTAAGATGCTGACAAACGATACAATCATCGTAGCAATCTGTACATTTTGTAAAAATAAATAAATGCCGTCACTCATCAATTTTGTGACCTCCTTTTTTAATAATTCCTTTTCATTATATCGCTTGCATCTCTGCCTGTCCAATAGAATTGGGAAAAAACATGTCTTTTCACCAAATCTTTATCTTTTGTTCTCTTCTCTCACGTAATTAACACCGAAATAGTTTATAACCGCAGAAAATCATGATAAATCCCATAATAAGTAACCATATTTTAGAAGGCAATAAAAATGCACAAATTGTAACAACCCCAATAATCAATAAGATCAGACCAAACAGCTCAATTTCACCTGATCTTCTATAATACTTCTTTTTGCAATTACAATTATGATTTCCCGTGTAATTTCCCATAATACTGTCCCTTCTTATGCCTAACCATTCATTCCTCCAAAAATTAATAAGATTAACGCTGTGATCATAAGAACAAGCAGCGCATACCATACACCAAGTGGTATGATTCTCACTATAATCATAGCACCGATTATAGCCAATATAATGCCGAGGAACCTGGTTCTATTTTTACTTCTCCTTATTTTTCTCAAAAAAACCACCCACTATAGTCTATGTGGGTGGCAAAAATTTGTGCTAAGAATTTTAGATTTTAAAATTAACCTTCAAAGTTCATCTCGAGTTCTTTCGAATCCAGCGTCAAAATCGCTTTAAATAAATCACCATCAATTAAAATATCAAAATCAGCCCCTTGTATCTGCATTAAATCTTTTGCAATCGAAAGTCCTAGCCCGCTGCCTTCGGTGCTTCTGGAGGTATCTCCTCGCTTAAAACGTTCCAGTAATTCTTCCGCAGGAATATTCAGGGGATTCTCCGATACATTCTTGATCTCTATAATCGTTTTTTTAGATAATTCTTCACCAACTTCTTCTCTTATATCAATATATACTCTTGAATTTTTCTGTGCATACTTAATAATATTTCCAAATAGATTTTCTACCACACGCCAGAGCAATTGTCCGTCAGCTAAAGCATAATATTTTTCTTTCTCTGCTTTAATAATTATTTCTAATCCTCTCTTTTCAAAGCGGTCATTCATTTCTCCAAGCCCCTGATTAATCAATGACAGCAATTCAACTTCGTGCATGTCAAGAGGTATATCTCCGCTGGAAGCTTTTGCCGCTTCAAACAAATCCTCAGTCAGTTTTTTTAGACGAATACTTTTTTGGTCTAAAATCTCTAGATATTTAGGTGCATCATCGGAATCAAGGCCTTCTTTTTTCAACAAGTCTACATAGGTAATAATAGAAGTCAACGGAGTTTTTATATCATGTGATACATTTGAAATCAATTCCGTTTTCAGTCTTTGGTTTTTCAATTCCTGTTTTACTGCCACATCAAATCCTTCGGAAATGTCGTTAATATCTTGTGCCAACCCTTCAAACTCTCCTAAAGCATTTCCATTTAACTTAATTTTATAAGATAAATTCCCATTTTTCATCTCATGTACGCCTTTTTTTATTTCTTCGTATTGCTTTATAGCTTTAATACAATATAGTAATGAGATAACCAAAACAACTGGCATCATTACTACACTGGCTGAAAAAAGACACATCGCCGCAAGGAGGAATGCCACCTTTCGAGTTATATTGCTCCCGTAATATAATTCTTTAACCGTAGTAAATACGGATTTTACAATACGCCATAAAATGAAATCCGAGAAAAAGCGCTTTGCTTTTATTTTTCTTGCCATGCTCAGAATAAAAAATAAACCAAATGCTGCCAATGCATATGCAATCGCATAAAACGCCAATATAATTGGTGAATATGGATTCCCATAGTATTCTACCATATTTAAAAATTCATCAAATGCGCTTATGGTTAAAGCTCCTCCGATTATTAAAATCAGAGTAATGAGAATGAGTTGTATTTCCGTAGACCAACGGTCTATTTGGTACAAAATAAGAGTCCCATCTTCTCTTTTTTTTCCAGTCGTAACCAAAAGATATACAAATAATGCCACTGTCATGAATAAGCAAAATAATATGATACCAATATAAATTATAATCTGACTTCGAATTTCTTGAAATAAAGCACTTTGATTTTTTACATATTCATCATCATAGGCCATGTAAAGCAAACTATCTTCTGCAGAATTATCATATAAATGGTTTTTAATCCGGTCTTCCCAATAACTTTGTATCCTATTCGTTTGTGGGTGGCTAAAGTATTCTCCCTTAAGGTATAGACGATATGCATATTGTTCTTGAAAAAATTCCCGTATAGCATAATCTGATGCATATTTTGTTTGATCAAGATTTGTCAAAACATGATCTCCATTCTCTGCATAGTAAGAAAAACCCTTTATTTTATTTAAGTAGAGGATATCATCTCGATATTCTCTCAGATCTCGTTCGATCAGCTGATTTTTTAGTTCTTTAATTTTAGCAGCATAAGATGTCTCAAACAGCTTTCTTGCATCTTTATTATCATAATCCAATACGATTTGCTCATTTCCATCTTCTACTACATAGGCATCATAGCTCTCGTTGTAATAACGATATCCGAAATTCTGGTTAAACTCATTATTAAATAATGTTCTTTTCCTATGTTCCAGCTCATTCGGATCAATCGTATTTCCCATCTTAATATTTTCTTCACTCTTTAACCATTGAACCGTATCAACAAGAGTAAGCATCTTTTGATAAAAACCCAGTTCAAAAGAATTACTTTCTGTATAATTTTTTGAAGAGAGTAAATCTAAAGGATCATCAACATATATGCCATCGTCCTGATTTATCAATAATATAACCGCCATAGATTGAATCAATACTGCGATAAAAAAAGCAGCACAAAGTAAAAAAGCAATTACCTTTCCAAATGAATTATGACCGAATTTTTTCAATTTTATATCCAATTCCCCACACCACCTTTAAATATCTTGGATTTTTCGGATTTATTTCTATTTTTTCACGAATTCTTCGAATATGGACGGCTACTGTATTTTCCGGATTGTAAGCGGGTTCCTTCCAAACCGCTTCATAAATTTGCTCCATTGAAAATACTTTTCCAGCATTTTTAGTCAATAATTTCAGTATTCCATACTCGATTGGTGTTACCAAAACCTGCTCATCATCCAGAGTTATAGTCTTTGTTTCATCATCCACCAAAAGTCCACCTGATCGATAAGCTCCTACCTTTTTTTCCATACTTCCAAGGTTTACATACCGCCGCAGCTGTGACTTCACTCTTGCGATTAGCTCCAAAGGATTAAATGGTTTTGTAATATAGTCATCTGCTCCAAGGTTTAATCCTGTTATTTTATCATAATCCTCTGATTTTGCTGAAAGCATAATAATTGGAATATTCTTCGCTTCTCGTATTTTCATTGTCGTACGCATTCCATCTAAGCGTGGCATCATGATATCCATAATTACCAGGTGTACTTCATTTTTATCGAGAATGTCCAAAGCTTCCATACCATCATATGCCTTTAAAATAGTGTATCCTTCATTTTTTAGATAGACTTCAATTGCTGCTACGATTTCTTGGTCATCATCACAAACTAATATATTCATTTCATAATCCTTTCTTTTTATTAAAAAACAAGTACCCCCTTTTCTTTATTAGAAAGCGAAAGGCTTACACTGCTTTCCTAATTAAGAGGATACTCTTCATTTCTTACTAAACGCTTTATAAAATTCTTAATATATTCTTACAGGTTATCATTCCTCATATTTTTAAAATACTCAGAACGAAGCATGGACATTAAATGTAGATCCACATATTTCCCATCTTTTTTTCCTGCGTGACGTGCAATTCCTTCATACTGAAATCCTAATTTTAAATATAAATGAGCCGCTCTTTTATTCTCCGGTACAT
The DNA here is from genome assembly GCF_035621135.1 of Sinanaerobacter sp. ZZT-01. Lineage (NCBI taxonomy): Bacteria > Bacillati > Bacillota > Clostridia > Peptostreptococcales > Anaerovoracaceae > Sinanaerobacter > Sinanaerobacter sp. ZZT-01. The sequence goes on along the minus strand of NZ_CP141728.1, from coordinate 2,804,759 downwards.
GATCAAGCGTAACTCGTTCCATATGCAGATAAATAAAGCAATATTCCAATAATAGACGTAAAGCTTCTTCACCTAAGCCCTTTCCGCGATAAGAATCCTCTCCGATATAAATGCGGGTAATGTCCAATGAGTCAGCATGTTCATCCAGCCTGCTGATAAAAATACGGCCAATCGGCTTATCTTCATCTTTCTTGACAATCGTAAATTGCAGCATGCTAGAATCCAAAGCTCTAACTGCAAATTCCTGTGCGATTTCATTATAGTCTCTGCCTTGACTAATTGTAAAAAACTCAATAATATACGGTTGCTCCTCCCACTTTGCAAACAATGTGCAGTCTTCAAATATAGAAGGACGTATGATTAGATGATTTGATTGCATAGCTGCCTCCTGTCATTATTCCGTTTTCCTTTCACGGTATTTTAATACTTCAATCTAAAATTACTTTATCATATTTGTAGATAAAAAGGAAGAAAAAGCGAAAGACTGCATACACCAACATTAATTCGATACAATTGCTAAAATTAATCCGATTGCAGCAAGCAAAAGCTTTAACCAATTGTAATCCTGCTTTTCCTCTGAATGATCCAATTCCTGATTGCCAGTCTCTTCATATTCTGCATCATTCCCCTCAGATTCTTTTACCGGAAAATTCTTTTCCGTTTCCTCTTCTCTATCTTGTATCATGCCTGCTTCATTTTCTTCAGCGAGGGGGTCTTCATCCATAAAGGTTTCTTCGCTCCATTCCTTTAGCCTCTGCACCGAAGCCTTCATTGATGACCTGAATTCACTTACATGCTTTTTCACTGCCTCCTGATCTGTAAAATCTCTCACCTTGTTTTGACCAGAAAGGGCTTTGTCTTTCACATCTGAAATTTTGGAAGTAATTTCCCTTTCTAGGGAAAACGGCTCCAAATCACCTAAATATTTTGAGTTCAATCTCTTTTCCCACTTTCCTTCAAGCGGATTATAAATTGCATCTCTTTTTACGAATGCAGAAGGCTTATTTCGTTCCATCATCAACTCTCCCTTCTTAGAGATACCGTTCTAAAATGATAAAAATTCTATCTTTTTTAGTTTCTTTTCCAATCTCTTTTAAGATCGATTTCCCCTTGCCCCGAAAAACAAGCTTATCACCTTGTTTCATAAGAAACTCCGGCTTCATTTTTTGTATTCCGTTAACAAAGATGCTTCCTTTCAATACTGCTTCTGACGCCTTTGACCGAGACAATGAAAATGCAGAGGCCACTAGATTATCCAACCGCAAAGAAGCGACCGTGTCCTTAATTTCTACCCGTTTTCCTTCCGGCACAACCAAATTCTCTATAGGAGACAGCTCTGTCTTTAAACGCATGTTTGCAGCTTTTTCAAAGTTTAGCACAAGGAAATTTGCAATATCTTTAAATGTAATAATGTCACAGCCTTTTTCCCGAACCAAAATATCCCCTATTTTTTCTCTTTTAATTCCTAAGCTCAAAACAGATCCCAGATAATCTCTGTGCGTAAGTTCCCTGTGTCCCTCATAGGTTATATGTAAAAGGGCTAAAGGATTATCTTCTGGATTTGTTTTGAAATAATTTATGATGCCATTGTTTTCTTTCAGTAAAACGTAATCCGGCAAAAACAGAATGATGTTGCGTTCCGCATCCTCATATCCGCCATAAAGTACATAGTGAAATACCTTAAGATCCTTGCAATAAGACTCAATTATATTTCGTTGCCGTGTATCAAAGAACAGGGAGTATGTCATTCGATATTGTTCATTGCACTGGCATATTTTATCTTTTATTCCCGCTATTAATATTTGATCTTCTTTTATCATATATCAGCATGCTGTCCTTTTCATTTTTATATTATAGAATTTCGAATTTTTTAGTGTCTTTAAAAAACCAAGACCTATAACCGATAGCTTTTTTAGGATCTCTATAATCCTTCATCCAATAAATTTAACAATTCTTTTGGTTCATCAATAATATAATCAGCACCAACCTGTTTTAAAAGCTCCCTTGTTCGGTATCCCCATGTCACACCTACGCTTCTTAAATCTGCATTTTTAGCAGTTAAAATATCCACATCTGAGTCTCCTACCATAATCGCACTGAAAGGCTGACAATGCAATAATTCCAAAATCCTTCTCACTCCATCCGGAGCAGGTTTTTTGGGAATTCCTTCCGTTTCTCCAAGATAAGCATTAAATAAGCCACTAAAGTAATGTCCTGTCAGTGTACCTACGGCTTCATGATATTTATTGGATATAACCGCCGTTCTATAGCCTCTCTTTTTTAATTCCTGCAAAAGCTCTATTATTCCTTCATACGGCCTTGTCTTATTCTCTTTGTTCTTCTCATAGTGTGCTTCAAAAAAAGTAAAGCAACGCTCTGTCTCTTCTTTCGTAGTTCCATTTGGCACAGCTCTTTCTATCAACTTCCAAACGCCATTCCCTACAAAACTACGGATCTCTTCTATACTTCTTAACGGATACCCCATTTTATTCAAGGCGGCATTTGTGCTATCACACAAGTCTTCTAAAGAATTCAGCAGAGTTCCGTCTAAATCAAATACTATGGTTTTATACTTTTTCAATTTCATTTACTCTTTCTACTTTTTAAGTTCAATAAATTTCTTTCTTGTTATAAACTTTACAGGCAATCAACTTTTTTTGCCACTTTAATTTTCTTAGACAACTTACTTTCGAGACAATCATTCTCTTTTTCAAAGTTTTGCTATAAATCGAAACAACAGCGGGCGTTTTATTTCCACTGCTTTTTTCGGACAAAGCTCCTGGCAGCAAAAGCATCGAATACATTTTCCTAAATCCACCTCTGGCCGATTTCTTTGCATTGTTATAGCTGTAGGCGGACAATTTTTATAGCAGTCTTCACAACCTATGCATTTTTCATGCAGAAAAACCGGACGCGGTTGACACGTATAATCAACTATTTTTTTTACAAATAACGGGTAATTTCCCATTAATGGATTAACCAGTTTAACGGCAGGTGCCTTAAAATCATCCAAAATAAATGATTCTAAAGCATCCCCAATAAATGTAATTTTCGAAATATCAGAGGGGCAAAGTCCGCGATCGATGCTTCTCTTGACAGTAGGAATCGACTTTGGCGCCGCCGAAATAATAGCAGAAGCGGCCAAATCCATGGAAAACGCATCCTGTGAGGCAATCACAACTCCTACGCTTCTGGGTGTTCCTGAAGTGGGCCCATCCCCTTCCATTGCAACAATTCCATCTATAAGAGAAAGCACCGGGTTAGCACAAAGATAAATATCAATCAACGCATCTGCAAAGTTCTCTGGCTCCGGACGATTTAAGTGATATTCCGCTTTTAAAGTTCCGGGAATCGTACCGAACATATTCTTTACCGCACCTGTCATCCGCATCATTCCATGTGTTTTCAATTTACTTAAATTAATTACTTTATCAACTGAGCGTAACACATCAATATTGGTTAATTTTTTTAAAAGCAGACCATTGGGGTTTTTCACCTCAGAATAATCTATATTGTAATTTAGTTCTGCACCACTTCTCTCCGCTGCTTCCTTCATACCACAAACTTGATAAATTGCGTGCAGCCGGTTTACGGTAAATGGCCCTCCCGGACTGTCTCCAATCAATACCTGCACACCTTGTTCTATTAACAGATCGGATATTGCACGCACGAAAACAGGATGACTTGTCGCTGCGCTTTCCGGAGTCTTCTTCATCACTAGGTTCACTTTAAGTAAAACCTTCTCTCCGGCCAAAACAAACAGGTGCCACCCACCTAAATTCTTTACAGATTGATCGATTACACTCTTCACCGCTTCATATTGATAATCTATGCATGAGAGTAGAGAAACCATATGATTTTTTTCACTTTGCATGAACTTTTTCCTCAATTATCTATATTTTTTTATTCCATAAATAAAATGCATTTTTGTCTCCATGCTATTTATCTAAACCGTGCGAAATCGCTCTTTAAATTGTTCCCTTAAAAGAGTCTCGATCCCCCTGCACGTTGACTGATCCATATCTTTTTTGCGAATTAAAGATGCCATTGTCTCATTATAATATAATATCAAATAAGATTTGCTGGAATAGACTCTATAAAATTGGTCATACCGTAATTTACTTCTTCCCTCTACACGAGAACTTTCTGAAATCAAATAATCCTTGTAAAAAGAAATCGTTTCGGAAGAACCAAAAGTGCCAGTGTTGTCCGTTTGTATTCTTCTTTTTTTCTTCCATTCAACCTTATAACAAAGCACCGCCAACATCAGACCTAATAGACAAATCCAAGCCAAAAAAAACAGCTTCCATTCAAAATGGTCCATGAGATAGCGACCTAACAAAGCCCCTAAACCAGATAAAAGAAACATCATAGGAATCGTAAAAATGTTTTTTCGAAATGTAGCAAAATATAAAAAATTTCTATAGTCTTCCTTCTCCATCGTTGTTTTAACGCGAAACAATGGCAATTCCTGCATAAAAAAATTCTCCTTTTCATAAAATTTAATATTTCTTTAAAAATTATACATCAATTTTCTTTCTTTTCCCAGTGTATTCTCTTTATTTAATAATACTGTAAATTAACACTTTATACCTTGCATCATATATTATACTGAACCAATCTGTACAAACAATTTTTATAAATCAAAAGAGGTGAAGCTATGAACCAATATAAAAAGTGCGAAAGAAGAGGCTGTTGCAACAATAACAGCAACCGGGTTTTAGGTTACTTCCGTATTTTTCACGCACATCCAGATGCACCAAATGTTGATATATACCTAAATGATAAAATCATTTCCGAAAACTTGCCTTATAACTCCTACTCAGGGTATTTTCCTATGTGCTGTGATGATTACAAATTAACCATAAAAATGAATGGATTCGAAAGCCCGCCTATGGTAGTTGATCTTTTAACGATAAGTGAAAATGAGATGCAGACGATATCTTTGATTAAAACAGAAGAAAAAGCCGGATTATTAAAAAATCTCGATGATTCTAACGTGACTGAAAAGAATACATCCATGCTGCGTTTTATCCATCTCTCACCGGATGCTCCTGCAGCTGATTTAACTTTACCCGATGGAACCATCATCTTTGAAAATATATCCTATCAAGAATCCACACCTTATCTTTTAGTTCCCTCTTCCTCCTATACACTTCACATACGTGAAACGGGAACACCGAATGTTCTACTGACTGTTCCGGATTTAACATTACATGGAGAAAAATCTTATTCATTAAATGCAACTGGCCTACTTGATGGATACCCTAAATTAGACTCTCTTATACTATTAGATGACTTTCATTAACATAAAAAGTCTAAGATGTGGAAATGCGAATATCTGATTCCGTTATTTCCACTTTTTATATTTATATATAATTTGATTATGATTTTTTAATTTTTTTCAAAAAAGTATTGACAATATAAAAAGAATGATGTACTTTAATAATATATTTAGCACTCACCGACATAGAGTGCTAACAAAAAAATATTTTTAAGGAGGAATCAGTATGTATGGATTAACACCTTTTAACAAAAATCAGATGCAAAGAAGAGATGGTCATGATTTTGTAGACTTCTATAACATGTTTGATGACTTTTTTAACAATAACCTCTTAAATGCTAAAAGTCTGAGAAATGATACGTTTAAGTTAGATGTCAAAGAAGAAGATACATCCTACATTGTCGAAGCAGAAATGCCAGGCGTAAAAAGAGAAGATATCAAATTAGATTATCAAAATGATAATCTAATCATCAGTGTACAATCAAACGAGGAAATTAAAGAAGAAAAAGACAACTTTATTCATAGGGAACGAAGAAGCACTTCCATGCAGAGGGCTATCTATTTAAAAGATATCAATGCACGTGAAATTGACGCTGCGCTTCAGGATGGAGTCCTCAAAATTGTACTTCCAAAGACAGAGCCTACAGATGCTCGATTACAAATTGAAATAAAATAGAAAACGAAAAATCACTCTAGCATAAAAATAAGCTATCTCCAATTTTAAAAGGTTGGAGATAGCTTATTTAAATATTCTAATTCGATGTATTTAATTCTTTCTTTACTAATTTCCAATCAGGAAAATAAATGTCCATGTAATTTTTAAATACCGCATTATGGCTTTTTTCCAGTAAATGGCACAGTTCATGAACAATCACATATTCCAAGCACTTTGGGTGCTTTGGAGCGAGTCTCAAATTCAACCAAATTCGCTTGACTCTTATATTGCATGTACCCCAGCGGGTCTTCATATCTTTTATTCTCCATTCCCTTGCATGAACGTTCATTTTTTCTTCATATTTTTCAGCAATAGCCGGTATTGCCTCCTGCAACTGCTTCCGATACCACTCTTTCATTAGGCTTTTTCGCTGTTCAAGCGTACTTCCTGCATGAATTCGTAATTGAATTTCATCATCAGCCAAAGTAATGGAGCGTTCTCCTGAAAACGGAATGACTCGTAAAGGGTATTCCTTTCCCCACAAAGAAAACAGTTCCCCGGAAAGGTAACTTTTTTCCGGCTTTGGCGCCTGCTTTGAAAATTTTTCTTTATTTTTAATAATCCAGGCCATTTTCAACTCCAAAACTTCTTGAATCCGTTTATCACTTAAGTGTTTCGGAACGGAGACATACACTTCCCCATACGGTGGTTTTATGCGTAAATGAATATTTTTTATCATTTTTCTTTCTAGCTGTATTTCAATTTCATTCAAGATAATTTTCTTCATGAAATCCCCCCTCTTCATTTCACCGTTTTCGTATTTTTTAAGAACTTTTCCTATTTTTCATTTAAATGCATTTCTATTTTTATCGGTTTATCTAATTGTACCATGCGTGAATAAACCGGTGACAGATATACTACATCAAAGGGATAGTTTAGTAAAGAAAATTCTACATAAAATTTCTCTGGATCATCCTTGTATTCGTTTTCTTCCTCATCAAAGTAACTTTGTACACTGCTTCATCTACTGCATCTAGCGCACTCGCTTCATCATTTAAATATAAATATGCTGTCCGGTACAGCTGATTTTTCAACAGCTGTATACATTCAGCAAACTTATCTTTACTCATACGCAAGGGCTCCTTTCTAGTTTAAATTAAAATTACATTCTTATATTAGATTCATTCGAACTCTTTTTTGATTTATCTATTTAAAATTATAATTGAAATAATTACACACTTATATTTTTTTCAGCACAAAACAAGAGAAAAAAACCTCATTAATCCTTTATCGATTAATGAGGTTGGTTTCTCAGACTGCCTATTAAATTTGAAGTAAAGCACCCATAGGCTTCGGCACTTCTTTGTCATCAATGCGATTCATATGACAAAAATATTCTAAGAATTTCTGAGCATTTTCTTTTTCTACCGGATTATCTTTTAATAGAACAACATCTCTCAAAATCTGTGCCATCCAGATATTATCAAAATATCGATATTTTCCTGAATTCCACGTAATATTTTTAGGATACTTTTCATTTAGATAATAGTTCCAAAAAAGTAATTTATCCGCCTCTTCTGTTGTAAATTGAAGCCGATGCTTTGGATCGGAAGGAACCATTCCGTCTTCACATAGCTTTCCGATGAAAGTCTCATTGACCATAAAAATACCTATAATACGCCGTTCTTTTTCCGAAGTATTTGAGGCTCTCCTTGTCAATAAACATGCACTATTTTTATTCAGTCGAATTGGTCGGTTCGGCTGTCCTTTTTTTGTTCCACTTTTCGCTACACCTGTAAAAACAGTCCAGTCTTCAAAGAGATTTTCTATTTCTTCCTCTTCACACCAAAAAACCGCCTGTGAACTCGGATGTATCTTGAAATTTTCTAAGAACTTTTCTCTTTCCAAAGTTAATTTTTCTTCTTTTCTTTTCTCTTCTCTTTCTTGCTCTATAATTATCGCTTCTTTTCTTAATTGAGTCTGCTTTTTCTGTATCATATGTTCAATTGAATTTGCAGCTTTGGGATCCGTTAAGGTTAAATACCTCCCAAAAGCATCAGGAAAAAGAAACTTTTTATTTCCCGATTTAAAATTTACTTCTATACGAGAATCGGAATGCTTCACCACGCTTCCTTTACCAAAGCTCTTATGAATTACTTGCTTGTTAATAAGATTCATTTCTCTGTCCCCCTATGTCTTTACAAATCCTCTATTATTAATATATTTTAACATAAATAAAGAAATAAATCAAATTTTCATTGACAAGAATATTTATTTAGGTGTAAAATAAAATTTTATTTTATTTTACTTATAAAAAAATACATAAATAGACTTTTTATTTGCAGTTACGACAGAAAATATGTTTCTTTTTTTTATTAATTGCCATACTTTTTTTGGATTTTATTGTGATTCAGGTTTTTTAGTATATTTATTTCACATTTTGCTTATTAGAACTTTATCTCTTTCGGAAATGCTTCCCGATTCATTAAGCTCCACATTTGGTCGATATAAGAAAGTGTATAGTAGTTTTCATAATAATGATAATAATAGGCTCCCTTTTGGGTCATTTCATAACCAAATTCACTTTTTTTCAAAAATCCAAATACTCTTGCAATCCATAATTCGAAACCATACTGTTTCTCCAGCTTCATACCAAAGAATTTTTCGAATGCAAGAGAGTCAATTCTTGTTGTATATGCAGTCCAAAACAGATAATATATCATCCTCTGTCTCATTGTAAATCGAACCGTTAACGATGTCGGCAATTGTTTTTTCTGTATTCGTTTTATATATTCCTTAATAGAAAAGGTATTGATTTTAAACTGATCTTCAAGCAGAGTTGTGGCTGAGCATCCAAATCCCAAGAAATTATCTCGTGTCATGGAAGAATACTTTTTTGTCTGTGGTCTTCCAAAAGTCCAAATAGAATCTCGGACATACCCTCTTTCCATACAATATTCTGTAATATCATCTAACAATTTTCGTTTTTCCGTTTTTCTCATTTTTCTAATTTGACTTTGCGTAAAAGTAAAATCAATAAACGGATAAATTGCAATGTGATTCGCTCCATTTTGAAAAGCCATCTCAATGTCTTTCCTTATTCCTTCAAATGTTTGCCCCGGCAGAGCAAAAATCAAATCCATCGATACAGTTTCAAATGAAACTTGATGGATTGCATGAAACATCATAGAAAAGTCTATTTTTTTTCTGCCAAGAACTTGTAAAAAATCATCTTGAAATGATTGGATTCCAATACTGATTTTTGTAATCCCTGCTTCCTTTAATATTTCTAATTGATTCACAGACACATCCTCCGGGTGCAGTTCAATTCCGATCCCTTCTGCAATGTCAAAATATTGTTTGAGTACAGATATAATCTCCTTGATTCGACTGCTGACCAACGCAGGCGACCCGCCTCCAAAATACAAGCTTGTTACTTTTTTTCTTTCTTTATCCTGGTGAGCCACCAGGTGAATTTCCTCTATTAATGCATCCACATATGCATCTGCTATTTTTTCCTCATAAATAACCTTGCAATACGGGCAGAATTCACAAAGTGTTCTACAAAACGGAATATGTATATACAACCCCATATTTTTTGTATTTTTATACTCTAACTGATTATCATATTCATTTGTAAATAAAAACGGCTTTAGTGACCTTGTCAGCCACATTCTTGTCGATGTTGTTAAAACACTCATTTTTCCTCCTTATATATAACGTAAATAGGTTCTCAACATATCAAAGATAACACGCAACTTTCCTTTAAAAATCAAAGCATATTCTGCAGCAAAAAAATATCCGCATTTTTCGCATAAGCCAGCTATTTCAACACACCTACCGCAAATAGATTGTTTCCCGTTTTCTATGACCACACACTGATAACAAGGCGTTGGAAAAGTATTGTGAATCAGATAAGGAAATGCACTCTTTAAATTAAAAATTGGATATCCTTGTCGCATCATTCTTTTGATCTCCATACAACACGCTGTTTTTTCATTAACACTCAATGCTAGGTTTTCTGTATCTGGATAAGGTGTATGAAAATTAAATGATACTGCTCTTACTTTCTTTTGTTTTTTTGCGACTTCACATACATGCTGAATTTTATTTTTATTTATTTGATTGATTGCCATATATAAACAAATATTATCGGATGTTGCCTGCTCTATATTCTGCATAATCGTATCATAGGTATTGTCGCGAATCTGGTTATGTTTTAATCTGTCTCCATCCAAACTTAGTAAAATCAGATCTGCTTCTGGCAAATCTATCTTAAATGTGCCGTTCGTTACAACATTTACAATTAAGAATCCCATTTCCTTTGCTTCTTTCACTAAATCTCTTATACCTTTCTCAGAATCTTTCCATAGAAAAGTCTCGCCACCGCAAAAAAATAAAATGCGAATTCCTTGTTCATATAAATGTTTCATTTCTATTTTTATTTGTTTATAAGGGTATATCATACCATTGATATTGTTTACCGAGCAATGCTTGCAAGATAAGTTACACCGATCCGTCAAGATAATCGTTCCAAGTATCGGTTTCTTACGCTGAAAGAGAATTGTATTAATACCAAATGCCGAAAATTTTATAAGAGAAGAAAACTTCATTTTTAACCTCCATTTAGATAAAAGCCTTGCTGTTTTTATTCTCAAAAGAGAGTTAGTAATCGTTTTAGATGAATTTTAACACTAATAGTATAATATTACACCATTACTATTGCTTTGTAAATGGTATATCGGAAGTTAAAAAAGGTATTATTTAACTGAAAAAATAATAAAAATGTATTTGATTTAATTATATGCTATACTGATTATAAAATCTTTTACACATCTATGTATAAAGACAATACACAGCAGAAAAAATATCTGTTTAATATTAAGGAGTTATTGTTATGAAAAAACATACGTTACCTATCGTTATCGCAATCTTTTGTTTAGTCCAAATCACATTATTTGTGAAGATCAATACCCTGCAAAACAAAATCCAGAACATGGAAAACAATTTAACTTCCTCTATATCTGGTGTTCGTTCTGGGATAAATACAATATATTCAAATGTAGATGAAAAGCTGAAACAACAGAGTAGTATAATCGATAATATTGATTATAAGCTTGGAGACGTCGATCCTGCTACGCTTACCGTTCCTGCCACTTTTACTTTGACACCAAAAGAAATTACAAAAGAGAGTATCGTTACCCTTTACATATCTGACCAAATCTTTACTATGGCACGTAATGGAACAACGTTTGAGGTCACTGCTCCATTAAGCATTTTTAACGAATCCACTCCGAAAGTGACAATTGAAGATAAAGATTCTGTAAAAAGTGAGCATTTAAATCATCTTTCATTAGAAAACATTAAAGAAAAAGTTCTTCCCGTCTTATATTCTTCTATAGGTGGTCAATCAAGCTATCAATCAGGAATGTATCATCGTACTGGAACCTTAGATATTGAATACAAGAAAGCAGACTCTAATGTCGCTTTTACTGAGGCAAGGCTTCTTATTGAAGTCGACAACAAAGTAATTTCTAACAAGAAAATTTCTTCCGATCAGGAATGGAATCAATTAAGCCATGAGATCGATGAAGCTATCCCTCTAAAAGAAAATCAAACCTACACGATGACACTAATCGCAACTGATACATTGGGACTTGTACATCATTCTGTTGTAGATTCCTGGGAAGATGGTGACGGATTTAGACAAGCAAATTTAGAAGAAGAAACCATTTACAATAAAAACGGTGAACTTCTTTATAAACCAGAATATATTCAATTGAACTAAATATTACGCATGTCAAATGAATAATAATAGAGATAAAAAAACGGATAGCAGTAAACTTCTATCCGTTTTTTTTTAACTAAAAATAGATATATCTATGCATAGCCTAAAAAGCTGCTTATGTTTAACCTTAGATCATCATTATCAGTAAACTGTGATATAAACTGGTTCCAATTCTTTGATAAAGTTTCTATTCCAGATTCTTTATCAATATAACCATTTGTATTTGAAAGGGAAGGAATCACTGCATCTTCTCTATATTTCAACGTATTTTGAAAAAAGTTATTCCAAAATGCCGAGCCGCTTCTCCCATAACGATTGAGTGAAGAATACCGACTTGTTTTTGTTTTATTCATATGCTGCTCTTTAGCAAACCGCGCTCCTTCTTTTAACGCTTTTATCATGTCACCCGTTGTTTTATAAGTATTCATCATTTTCTTATAAACAGAAAACACTTCCCTTTCATCAATATCTGCCATTCGGCTGGGCTCTGCAACTTCACTTCTTGCTTCTTTTAATTCTTTATTTAAACGATCTACCGTATTGGAGACAAATTTTTGTATGCTTTTTGCAATAGCGTTTTTTAAACTATCAGAAACGTCACTGTATTTTTGAAACACTTCCCCTTTTAAAGACAGTTCCGCTAATTTAAATCCGATTTCTTCTTCGCTGTCGTAATAATTAATCTCTCTTGCACCATAGTTCCTATAGTCTTCTACCTCTGATATCATTTGCTTTGTCTTTTCAAGTTCTTCCAAAGAATAATATTCACTTTTGTTCTGAGAAGATTCAATCGTTGTATCTTCCTGTATTGACCTTCTGAGCTGGCATGCCATATACGAGTCATCATTTTTAAGCCATTCATCCTCTGTCCCACCTAAATTTGCATAGTCTTTATTTTCCTTTATATAATTCGAATAATTATTTACCGAATCATTATACGCCTTCATAACGCTATCATATATTTTTTGTGTTTCCCCAGTAACACCGCCTTCTTCAAAAAAACCGCCAATCTCTTCTGATGCTTTTTTTGCAATTGACTCAATTGCAGAGTCAAACTTTGCCTTTAGATCACTTAGCAACTGCTGCTCTTTTTCTTCATCTAAATTACTTTCCCTTATATGATCCGCGCAAACAGAATAACCAGAGGCCAAATAATCCACACTCTCCTGTATATTAGAAGTATCACAATTTAAGCCCATTAGATAAAACTGTATTCTTCCGCTGTCAAATTCATCATCCTTCAATCCATTTTGTTTTAAAGAATCAATAAATTCTTGAGGAACAGAAGCAGCTGGCATAGTTAACTTCATATTTTCATATTTCCCATTTATTAGATCATCTAAGCGAATTGTAAATTGTTTATTATATTGATACCGAATTGCATCTTCCATTGTATACTCACGTTTTGACGATGGAACAATTTCACATTCTGTAATTGGTGTTCCTGTATAATTTTTCATATTTGATTTTACAACTTTACCTGAATATAATATTTTATCCATATCTATCAAGCTTTCCTTTGTATCGGAACGCTCTAAGCTCTGTTTTACGTAACTTTTCATAGGACTTAATCGATTCAAGCATTGATTATAGTTGCCGCTATACCCAGAAATATTCATTTTATTTTTTCTCCCTTTTGTCCTTTTAAATATCTTATCATTTATAATATCGGATAATTATCAAATAACTTAAATTATTTAATAAAATATTCACTCAGAAAAATAAAAAGCAACTGAAACACATAACAAAATTTTTATCTTTCTAACGGTCTTTTTATAAGCTATAATTTTTATTAGATGCCACATATATAATCCCAAATTTATATAGTTGCCGCCTATATTTAGATTTTATATGATAGACATACTTGTAAAAATAGGAGGAAGTATGAACTTTATAAACTGTATTGAAAAACAACCTAATATTTTAATGGAAGGTGCTTTAGGAGAACGTCTTAAAAGAGAATATAGTCTACAACTTGATCCTTATCTCGTAATGGCTACATTGATATATCAAGACAGAGGACGCGTCGCTCTCTCCAAGATTTGGGGCGAATATATTCAAATAGCTAAAATTCACGATCTACCGTTTATAGCAACTACGCCAACTCGTCGTACTAATCAAGAGCGTGTAAAACTAGCCGGCTGCGATTCTTCTATCATCATTGATAATGTCATGTTTCTTCGCAATATACAGCAAGAAAGTAAGATAGAAATGTATATTGGCGGGTTAATGGGCTGTAAAGGTGATGCATACACAGGAAAAGATGCTTTATCAGAAGCGAATGCATGGGAATTTCATGCATGGCAGGCAAATTTATTTTGTAAAGCAAAAGTCGATTTTTTATATGCTGGTATTATGCCCACATTACCGGAAGCGACGGGCATGGCAAAAGCATTCGCAGACACTAGCTTACCTTATATCATTAGCTTTACCATTCAAAGAGACGGTAAATTGATTGATGGTACAAGCATATCTGATGCTATCGCTTACATTGATAATTCCGTTCACAGAAAACCAGTCTGTTATATGACAAACTGCGTCCATCCAAGCATTGTTTATCAGGCACTATCTGAACCTTTTAATCAAAATGACCTTGTACGTAAACGTTTTCTTGGAATTCAGGCCAATACTTCCCCCCTCTCCTACGAAGAACTTGATGATTCTTCTGACCTAAAATGCTCAGATCCAATTTCATTTGCAGAAGAAATGATAAAACTACGCCATATAAGTAATATTAAAATTTTTGGAGGCTGCTGCGGTACAGATTACAGACATATGGAAGAAATTGCTCGCAGACTATGAGACTTGGTAAGTACCCTTTCAGTAAAAATAGATTCTTGACATAAAAAAAGAAGCTATCAAAAGATAACTTCTTTTTTTAAAACTGGCAACGTTCCGTGCTTTTCACGTCTCTCCGACTCGAAGCTTCCGCTTCTCCCTGCTGTCCTGTTTTACTTTAAATCCGTATAAAAAAGCGAACTTAGTTTTTCCAAGTTCGCTTTTTGTAAAACTGGCGACGTCCTACTCTCCCAGGCAACGTTCGCCTCCGGCTCTCTCCTACGCTCATTTCATTCGCTTCGCTGTCCCATTTTCCATTGCAGCTAAAGCTTGCGCAAAATGGGCACCTTCCCACCTATTAGAATTAGGTAGGTACTTGGCTGTTACCCTTTCAGTAAAAAATAGATTCTTGACATAAAAAAAAAGAAGCTATCAAAAGATAACTTCTTTTTGTAAAACTGGCAACGTTCCGTGCTTTTCACGTCTCTCCGACTCGAAGCTTCCGCTTCTCCCTGCTGTCCTGTTTTACTTTAAATCCGTATAAAAAAGCGAACTTAGTTTTTCCAAGTTCGCTTTTTGTAAAACTGGCGACGTCCTACTCTCCCAGGCAGCTGCCCGCCAAGTACCATCAGCGCAAAGGAGCTTAACTACTGTGTTCGATATGGGAACAGGTGTGACCTCCTTGCTATAGTCACCAGATATGAAGGTTAGGCAATAAAATTCTAACAAACAAGTTTGTTGAATTTCTTGCACAAATCTGTCATCCATTTAATTCTTAAATGGGACAGGCTCATGTACCCTCAAAACTAAACAATGTAATCTTTTCTTCGTTACTTTCTTGAAACCATTGGTCAAGCGTTCGACCTATTAGTATCGGTCAGCTGAATATGTTACCATACTTACACCTCCGACCTATCAACGTGATAGTCTCTCACGGGTCTTATCAGTAAACTGAAGGAAATCTATTCTTGTGGGGGGCTTCGCACTTAGATGCTTTCAGCGCTTATCCCTTCCATACTTAGCTACCCAGCCGTGCCCTTGGCAGAACAACTGGTACACCAGAGGTATGTCCATCCCGGTCCTCTCGTACTAAGGACAGCTCCACTCAAATTTCCGACGCCCACAGCGGATAGGGACCGAACTGTCTCACGACGTTCTGAACCCAGCTCGCGTACCTCTTTAATGGGCGAACAGCCCAACCCTTGGGACCTACTTCAGCCCCAGGATGAGACGAGCCGACATCGAGGTGCCAAACACCCCCGTCGATGTGGACTCTTGGGGGGTATAAGCCTGTTATCCCCGGGGTAGCTTTTATCCGTTGAGCGATGGCCCTTCCACTCGGTACCACCGGATCACTAAGCCCGACTTTCGTCCCTGCTCGACTTGTTGGTCTCGCAGTCAAGCTCCCTTTTGCCTTTACACTCTTCGCGCGATTTCCGACCGCGCTGAGGGAACCTTTGGGCGCCTCCGTTACTCTTTAGGAGGCGACCGCCCCAGTCAAACTGCCCGCCTGACACTGTCCCAGTACTGGTTCACAGCACGTGGTTAGAACTTCAATGTTACAAGGGTGGTATCCCAAAGGTGGCTCCTCTAATACTGGCGTACTAGATTCTTAGCCTCCCACCTATTCTGTACATGCAACACCGAAATCCAATATCAAGCTGCAGTAAAGCTCCACGGGGTCTTTCCGTCCTGCTGCGGGTAACCGGCATCTTTACCGGTACTACAATTTCACCGAGTCTATTGTTGAGACAGTGCCCAGATCGTTACGCCTTTCGTGCGGGTCGGAACTTACCCGACAAGGAATTTCGCTACCTTAGGACCGTTATAGTTACGGCCGCCGTTTACTGGGGCTTAAGTTCTGTGCTTCGATTGCTCTGACACTTCCCCTTAACCTTCCAGCACCGGGCAGGCGTCAGCCCCTATACTTCAGCTTTCGCTTTAGCAGAGACCTGTGTTTTTGGTAAACAGTCGCCTGGGCCTTTTCACTGCGACCACATTTCTGTGGTTCCCCTTCTCCCGAAGTTACGGGGTTATTTTGCCGAGTTCCTTAACAATAGTTCTCTCGCTCGCCTTAGGATTCTCTCCTCATCTACCTGTGTCGGTTTGCGGTACGGGCACCTACGATCTCGCTAGCGGCTTTTCTTGACAGTGTGAAATCAGTTGCTTCGGTACTTTATTTCCCTCCCCATCACGCCTCAGAATTGTTACGGCGGATTTGCCTACCATAACTCCCTTGACGCTTAGACACGCTCTACCAACGGCGTGCTCAACTTATCCTTCTGTGTCCCCACTTCGCTCAAACGATTTTCGGTGGTACAGGAATCTCAACCTGTTGTCCATCGCCTACAGCGTTCGCTCTCGGCTTAGGCCCCGACTAACCCTGAGTGGACGAACCTTCCTCAGGAAACCTTAGATTTTCGGCGGGTAGGATTCTCACCTACCTCTCGCTACTCATGCCAACATTCTCTCTTGTATACAGTCCAGCTCGCCTTACAGCTCACCTTCTGCCCGTATACAATGCTCCTCTACCAATTGCCTAAGCAATTCCAAAGCTTCGGTAGTAAGTTTTAGCCCCGTTTATCTTCGGCGCAGAGCCACTCGACTAGTGAGCTATTACGCACTCTTTAAATGAGTGGCTGCTTCTAAGCCAACATCCTAGTTGTCTATGCAGCTCCACATCCTTTTCCACTTAACTTACATTTTGGGACCTTAGCTGTTGGTCTGGGCTGTTTCCCTTTCGACTATGAAACTTATCTCACATAGTCTGACTCCCAAGTATAATACTGCGGCATTCGGAGTTTGATAGTCTTCGGTAACCGGTGAAGGCCCCTAGGACATTCAGTGCTCTACCTCCGCGTATCTTTCCTTGAGGCTAGCCCTAAAGCTATTTCGAGGAGAACCAGCTATCTCCGGGTTCGATTGGAATTTCACCGCTATCCACACGTCATCCCAGCCTTTTTCAACAGACATGGGTTCGGTCCTCCATATCCTTTTACGGATACTTCAACCTGCACATGGATAGGTCACCCGGTTTCGGGTCTACAGCATACAACTCATCGCCCTATTCAGACTCGCTTTCGCTTCGGCTCCGGTGCTGAACACCTTAACCTCGCTGCATACCATAACTCGTTGGCCCGTTCTACAAAAAGTACATGGTCACTTGCGCTCCCATTGCTTGTAAGCATAAGGTTTCAGGTTCTTTTTCACTCCCCTTCCGGGGTTCTTTTCACCTTTCCCTCACGGTACTATTCTCTATCGGTCACTAGGTAGTATTTAGCCTTGGGGGGTGGGCCCCCCTGCTTCCCACCAGGTTTCACGTGCCTGGTGGTACTCTGGTGCCACTCTTTACTCGATTCATTTCGTCTACAGGACTCTTACCTTCTACGGTCGGCCTTTCCATGCCGCTTCGACTATCAATCTTGTAAGTGATGAGTGGTCCACAACCCCGGATAAATCCGGTTTGGGCTCTTCCCCGTTCGCTCGCCGCTACTGAGGGAATCGATGTTTCTTTCTCTTCCTCCGGGTACTTAGATGTTTCAGTTCCCCGGGTTACCTTCTCTATACCTATTTGATTCAGTATAGGATACTTGCGCATTACCACAAGTGGGTTGCCCCATTCGGAAATCTACGGATTAACGGTTATTTGCACCTGCCCGTAGCTTATCGCAGCTTGTCACGTCCTTCTTCGGCTCCTAGTGCCAAGGCATCCGCCTTATGCTCTTATTCACTTGACCTAAGTGAATCGTCCACTGAGTAATGTGGACTTATTTTTTACTATGTTAAAAAACTTAGTAATTCTGGTTTCTCGGTTCAATTAATTTGAAATTGTAGTAAATACCCAGTCAGCTTCTCTTTCACTTCCTCTTTCGATTCCATGCTCGAAAAGACTGTCTTAGTTTTTACTTTATTTTTTTGCCTTTGTCTTACTTGCTTGACTATGTTCCGCCGTAGAATTCTACAAACTAAAGTTTGTGAATTCCTGACGAAGCACGTTCTAACATTTCCTACGGAAACGTAAGACAAGTGCACTTCGATTTCGTCTTAATTTGAATTTTAAGATTTACATTGTTCAGTTTTCAAGGTACGTTCGGTTACTTGCGCAACCTATTTCTCTGTATAACAATACAAAGTGGTGGAGAATAAGAGGATCGAACTCTTGACCCCCTGCGTGCAAGGCAGGTGCTCTCCCAGCTGAGCTAATTCCCCATACTAGTTTGCTTCATTTCTATTGTAAATGATAAGCAAACGGACACAACGAATCTACAAATCTTCGATTTGCACATTTCAATTGTTTTATATAAACTCATAGTGTAGAAATTGTAGTCTCCTTAGAAAGGAGGTGATCCAGCCGCACCTTCCGATACGGCTACCTTGTTACGACTTCACCCCAGTCATTGATTTCGCCTTAGGTAATCTATTTCTCGACCAACTTCGGGCGCCCCCAACTTCCATGGTGTGACGGGCGGTGTGTACAAGACCCGGGAACGCATTCACCGCGGCATTCTGATCCGCGATTACTAGCAACTCCAACTTCATGTAGGCGAGTTTCAGCCTACAATCCGAACTGGGACCGGTTTTAGAGTTTTGCTCTTCCTCACGAATTTGCTTCTCTCTGTACCGGCCATTGTAGCACGTGTGTAGCCCAGAACATAAGGGGCATGATGATTTGACGTCATCCCCACCTTCCTCCGAGTTATCCCCGGCAGTCTCACTAGAGTGCCCAGCCGAACTGCTGGCAACTAATGACAAGGGTTGCGCTCGTTGCGGGACTTAACCCAACATCTCACGACACGAGCTGACGACAACCATGCACCACCTGTCTCCTCTGCCCCGAAGGGAAGCCTCGATTAAGAGACGGTCAGAGGGATGTCAAGTCCTGGTAAGGTTCTTCGCGTTGCTTCGAATTAAACCACATGCTCCGCTGCTTGTGCGGGTCCCCGTCAATTCCTTTGAGTTTCACACTTGCGTGCGTACTCCCCAGGCGGAGCACTTAATGCGTTAACTACGGCACCGAAGGATCGCTCCCCCGACACCTAGTGCTCATCGTTTACGGCGTGGACTACCAGGGTATCTAATCCTGTTTGCTCCCCACGCTTTCGTACCTCAGTGTCAGTTACAGTCCAGAAAGCCGCCTTCGCCACTGGTGTTCCTCCTAATATCTACGCATTTCACCGCTACACTAGGAATTCCGCTTTCCTCTCCTGCACTCAAGCCATGCAGTTCGTAAGGCTAACAATGGTTGAGCCATTGCCTTTCACCCCACGCTTACATAACCACCTACGTACTCTTTACGCCCAATAATTCCGGATAACGCTCGCCCCCTACGTATTACCGCGGCTGCTGGCACGTAGTTAGCCGGGGCTTCCTCCAAGGGTACCGTCATTTTTTTCTTCCCCTTGGACAGAGCTTTACGACCCGAAGGCCTTCCTCGCTCACGCGGCGTTGCTGCATCAGGCTTGCGCCCATTGTGCAATATTCCCCACTGCTGCCTCCCGTAGGAGTTTGGACCGTGTCTCAGTTCCAATGTGGCCGATTACCCTCTCAGGTCGGCTACTGATCGCTGCCTTGGTGAGCCGTTACCTCACCAACTAACTAATCAGACGCAGGCCCATCTCATACCGATAAATCTTTGACGAAAGTGTCATGTGACACTCGCATGTTATGAGGTATTAATCCCGGTTTCCCGAGGCTATCCCTCTGTATGAGGCAGGTTGCCTACGCGTTACTCACCCGTCCGCCGCTTTCCTCTCACTCATTCGACCGAAGTTTCATTCGTGAGCTTCTCGCTCGACTTGCATGTGTTAGGCACGCCGCCAGCGTTCATCCTGAGCCAGGATCAAACTCTTAATCAATTTGGTATCTAAATGTTCCTTTCGGAACCTTCAAATCTAGCTCAGCTAAACGCATTGCGTTTTGCTTGGTTTCATTTTCATAATTGCTCGAACCCCTAACAAAATTCGTTTCACAAATTTTAGTAGGTGTCGTACAGAAATCTCATCAACTTTAGTTGATAGAGATTTTTCAGTTACGAATCTGAAATTATTGTTTTTAAGAAATTGTACGAAGATCCATCCAATTTATTGAATGTTTCTTACCAATCTTTTGCAGATTGTTTTTGTACTTAAGTCTTTTTCGTCTCTGTCAGTTTACACTGTTTCGACGTTTGAGATTTATTTAAAAATCTCTTGACTCAATTTCTACACTATGGAGTTTTCAAGGTTCATCCCTTTCTTCTTTTATGCCGAGCATACTTTCCGAAAGGTCTCAGACTGAAAAATGTTTCAAATTCTTTTGTCCATCTTCTTCGTCCGATGCACTGTTTTCAAGTGCTGCTCCGTGTTGACGAAGCTTTTTTATTATAGCTTGCCGTGCTCATTTTGTCAACTGCTTTTTTCTGTTTTTCAACTTTTTTCGCAATTGCTTGATGTGCTTCGAATGTGATGTTTTCACATTTCATACAAGCTGTTTGTGTTATCTCATGTTCACGAGACAACTCATTCATAATACCAAGTTTTGGCATTACTGTCAACTACTTTTTTCGATTTTATTCGACTTTTTTTCGTTTGCACATCTGTTTATAAAAGAACCAGTCAAGGACTTCAAATATCCATCTGTGCGAGACAGCTTTATTATATTAGCAACTTATTCGTCTATTGTCAAGTCATTTTTTAATTTCCTTCTGATTTTTTAACTGGACTTTTTATCTGTGCAAATCAAATAACCTTATATAAATACCACTCTTACTTCATTATTATATTATAAGCATGCTTTTTCAAAATCGACAGGACGTTAGATTATTTTTGCTGTCTCTTCTATTCGAATGCCTTTCTGATAAATATCTTTTTACAGACCGTCATAGATTCTCCAATTTCCACCATATGATAATCCGTTTCTTTTTTACCCAATGAAAAATTCCGGCTCAGCCCGCCTTGCAAATCCATCTTCCAATTCATGCTGATGATAAAGATACTTCTCATCATCATAATATTTCGCACCCTCAGGACACTTCTTAACACACGCCCCGCATTTGATACAGATCCCAATGTATTGTGTCACATCCTCACGACTGATGGAACCCATAGGACAGACCTCCGCACAGATGCCGCACTGTGTACAGTTATCCTTCGTTTTCGGCTTGACTTTCAAAATATTTACCGGATTCCCTTTGCGGTCTCGTGGCGTATAATATGGACGGATTGGATCTTCTCCTTTTACAAATGCTGGTTTTGATGGTGCTTCACTCATCTCACATATATATGTACAGATTTTTTCTGCAAATTCATCTGCGACCTTTAAATCTTTTTCATCCGGCCTATGTGCGGCCAAGGTATAGGAGAAGGAATGTTCTCCTATAAAGGCTCCCCCTCCTATCGTATGACATTTATTTTCTTCTAAAATATTACGAAGTTCAATTAAGGCATCGTCATAGTTGCGATTCCCATACAAAACAATTGGAATCGCCAACGCACCTCCTCCTTTTATATCGTTGGTTAAATACGGTAAAAGTACATTTGGAACTCGTCCTGCATAAACCGGTGTTCCAAAGATAACGATATCCTCTTTTGAAAATTGAAGTTTTTCTTCTCGTGCTTTTGGTAATGTAAAATCAATATACGAAATAGGAAGTTTCAATTTATTACTTAAACCTCTCGCAATACGTGTTACGATTTTTTCTGTAGTGCCTGTAGCACTGAAATAAACCGCATAAATGTTTTTAAGCTTCATAATAACACTCTCCTTTTCGTTTTCATTGACTCATCAGTTATTAAAAAGTCAAATTTTTAAAGCCATTCTTCTGGGTGATTCATTGTTCTTTGCAGTTCTTCGAAAAAAACCTTCAGATGGTACCCTTCCGTTGTCGCATGATGAACCGTAACAGAAAGAGGCATGTATGTTTGCCCGTTTCTTTCAAAGAATCCCCCCGCCTCAAAGCTCGGAAAATAATAATCCTTTATCCCGTGATTATGCAGGGAAAAGCTCCGGAACGTAAACCATGGAATGCAAGATATCACGTAAGTATTCGGAAGAGGCAGACCTTTCGAGGAAAGAATGCCATGGCTATCACCATGCATTTTCACATCCTCGATATATCTACTGTAAAAATCCAAAAAATTTTCATCATACTCCGTCCACAGTAAGGATGTGGTACAATCATCTTCATGAAATTGAGGATATGCGGGAGTCAAAGAATCCCAATAACCTAAAACTCCATCCTTTACACCAATACGAAATTCTCTTTGCTTGCTAATTGCTTTAGTTACTAAATATAAATACGCAGGGAAAAATTTATATTTTTTCTCCTTTAATGTATTTCTAAGAACCGTAACATCCATGTCCACGTTGATTGTATAAGTGGTCGGTGCCATCTGAGTATAATAATGGAATGCCTGCATCATCGGCCACTTTTGCATATCAATTGGATAAAAATTTATATCTTTCATATTCATTACCTCCATGTATTTATAATAAATAGGAAGGGAATGAAAACACAATCAACGCTCCGTAGACCTCATTATTTCTTTTTTACAACCGGAACCCATATTTCAAATTTTGAATTTTGCGGATCAGGATTTAGATATACCTCTATATCCGGTGCATTTCCATACTCATATCCTGAATTCGGAAGCCATTCCATAACAATCCTCTTCTCCATCTCTTGAATAGAATGAGGCATCGGCCCTTCTCCTTCAAATATTGCCCAAGTTGTGGCTGGCACAATATATTCTTCTAAAGGTGCCTCTACTTTCGCATCACTGGCAATTGCAATGAAATATTTCCATTCCTCCTGCTCATTGCATGCACTGATTCCAAGTATACCTCTAATTTCTTCTTTCATCATCGGTACCATCTTTTCAATCGTTCCATCCATTGCGGCTTTCTGCCACATCTCCGGCACAACTTTAAAGTTTTCCTCTATTTCATGACAAAGTGGCCTTGAAACTCCAATGATTCGGAATGCTTCTTTCTTTTCAATACGATAGTTCATTTCAACATCTCCTTTAATAGTAATATTGAAGCTGATCGGCGGAAATGCTTTTAAGATTACCCCTCCTTTTTTAGCTTGAGAGGGTGCAATTCCATGAACACTTTGAAATGCGCGATTAAATGCAGTCGGCGAATCGTATCCGTATTTTACAGCCACATCGATTACCTTTTCTTCACCGCTCTGTAAATCTACAGCAGCCATCGTCATGCGTCTTCTCCGAATGTATTCCGAAAGCGGTACATCCGCAATATAAGAAAACATCCTCTGGAAATGATACACGGAGCAGCAGGCGATTTTAGCCGTCTGATTATAATCAATCGGCTCCGTCAAATGTTCTTCAATATACTGCACTGCGTTGTTTAAGCGTTCAATCCATTCCATTCAGTCAACTCCTTACTATGCAAGTATAAATTGCTTTTCTTTTTTATACCTCTCTTTTTTGTATAAATCAATGAGAGGACAGCATGAAAAATTAAAAAAAAGGCATTCTAAATAATGTTAATCATATGCATTCATTGCTTTTCTTTTATTGGTATATTATAGTAAATATAATCAAATGATTCAACGTTTCGTGTGAAATATTTAAATAGTTCAGTATTCTATTAAAGGAGATTTTATGAAAAATATTGTCGACTATGTATCGGAATTTAAAGAAGATTTTTGCTCAAAACCTTTTAATGCAATAGACAGCTTGGTTCTTTCTCAGCTTTCCTACTTATATTTTGATGGTATTGTATCTATTGAAACAACTATCGATAAGGCCGTCAGACTCAAAGATATAAAAAAAAATGATAAATTTGATGAAATATTTCACAATGTGCGTGACAGCGAGAGCAATCAAAAGCTTCTCCGTGCATTGATAAAAAGTCCGAGATTCAAGGATACAAAGTTATGTTTTTATGTCAACAATCTTGATTATGAGTCAGAGAAACAATTCTCAGCAATCACCTTTTTAATCAACGACGGAACCGCCTATTTAGCTTACCGGGGTACAGATGCCTCATTTGTCGGATGGAAAGAGGATTTTAATATGGCTTTTTTAACACCAGTTCCATCCCAGGAGGAAGCTGTCTCTTATCTGAATTTTGTAGGAAGTCTCTTAACTTGCGATTTTAAAGTTGGCGGTCATTCAAAAGGTGGAAATTTAGCAGTCTATTCTGCGGTCAAATGTGAATCAGAAGTTCAGAAAAAAATTACCCATGTTTATAGTCATGATGGACCAGGTTTTCGAGAAAATGTGTTTTCA
The DNA here is from genome assembly GCF_035621135.1 of Sinanaerobacter sp. ZZT-01. Lineage (NCBI taxonomy): Bacteria > Bacillati > Bacillota > Clostridia > Peptostreptococcales > Anaerovoracaceae > Sinanaerobacter > Sinanaerobacter sp. ZZT-01. Next base: position 2,780,019 of record NZ_CP141728.1, on the reverse strand, counting down.
CAGGAAGAATATGATTTGATAAAAGAACGCATTTACAAAACACTGCCCGAATCCGCCCTGGTTGGAATGCTCCTACAAAACATGGACGCTTATTCGGTTGTAAAAAGCAACCGAATCGGAATTTTGCAGCATGATCCGTTCTCCTGGAGTGTAAAAGAAAATGATTTCCAATATGTAAAAACAGTAGCAAGCAGTGCTGTGCTACTGAATAAGGCAATTAATTCATGGCTGAATTCATTAGATGATGAAAAAAGAAAAATGTTTATTGAATCCTTATACCAAATTGTAAAGGTTACAGAAGCGAAAACATTTTATGATTTGACTGATAACTGGCAACAAAAAGCCATTACTTCACTTTCTGCCATTAAAGATATAGACGATGAAACACGGTTATTCATCCGACAAGCAATTTTATCTCTGATTCATCTAGCCATGCAGAATTTAAAAGAAGAAGTACGTAGACCATCAAAAGACTAAATATATGTTACTTTTTTATTTAAAAGCACAAAAATCATTGTAACGCTTTGCAGCTGCTTTTTGAAAACTGTCACGAATATTATTTATATCTTCAAAATTTTCAATCAAAACACGAACTACTTTTTCATCCAACGCATTATTTTTCACCATTTTTCTTAAGATATGAATTGCTGCTTCATTCTGCATACCTAAACGATATGGACGATCTTCTTTTATTGCAGTAAACACATCTGCGACAGCCATAATTCGAGAGCCAAGCGGAATATTTTCCCCTTTAATATGGAATGGGTATCCTGTACCATCTAATTTTTCATGGTGATAAGATGCCCACTTATTTATTTCATTAAATTGCGGTATTCTTTCCAGCAATCGATAAGTATAATAGGTATGCATTCGGATTTCATTAAATTCGCCTTCATTCAGCTTACCATTTTTTTCTAATATACTATTGTTTATCGCTATTTTACCCAAATCATGCAGGTATCCGGCAATGAGCATCATTTTACATTCATAAGTGGAAAAACCAATTAATCTTGCAAGCTGTTCCGCCGTCTTTGCTACACCTGCGGAATGGCGTGCTGTAAATTCACTACGAAAATCTATGATCTGTGAAAAAATATAAGAAAGACTCATAACATCGTCGATTTCTAACAGCAAGGTATCAAAGAAACTAAAATCGTTAATCATTTCCATTGGTGTCGTCGCCATTAAATCCAGCCATATGTATTCATATTTACTCAGCTCTTCCAGTGCATCCACCAAACTTGATTCAAAGACTATCCCAGTATTTTTTTTGATTTTTTGGATAATATTAGGTAAATTTGATATCACATTTTTTTCCGCATATAGAAATGTACACGTACGGTCTGCTAAATGAATGATGTGACTTTCAAAAGGAACTTCTTCTCCTTTGTAATTTTGCCCCTCTCCGTAATTCCATGCGATATGGTGAAACTTAATAATGCGTGCTGCTTCCTCCAATGGTTTAAATTCACCCAAAAGTTTTGCACCGATAAATGCATGATTATTTACCTGCATTGTTTCCGTCTCGATAATTTCCAACCTTTCCTTTTTAGACAACGCACCGATATCATGTACTAGCGATGCAAGAATGATGTTTTTCTGTCTTTCAATCGAAAGTCCCAGTCTCTCTGCCAGCCGAAATGCGAGGTAAGCTACTTGTTGATGATGTTTGGAAAGTGTCGGAGACATTAGATCCTGTGCATCCGAAATACATAATAAAAAATCTTTTAAATTAATCTTTATCTTATCCATTTGTTAAAAATCCTCATCTATTTTCATTATTGTTACTACGTATAGATAGCCTTATCTAGTTTGAAAATTTCCAACTATATTATACCATTTAAAGATAAATATTCCTATAAAAATCCTACATTCAAATCAAGAAATATAAAAAGGTAAAACAGAGTGTTTTTCCACTAAGTTCTACCTTTTTTATTTACTTTCTTTAGAAACAGAATCTATAGCACAGAATGCATTACCTCCACAACATACTGTCATAAAGGGGTTTAAACATCATTATATGACATAGAATTTCATCTCCAATCTCTTCTACCTCTACCTTTTGGTCGTCTATAAACGGATGATAGACTGTTATGTAGGACTTTGCTCCCTTATCGTATTTTTTTATAAAATTACAAATTTCATCCGTATTTTCGTTATCGATCTCAAAGGAATCATACATATTTTCTTTTGAATTAAAAATCTTCCATTTTATATTACCGCCTTTAAATTTGGCAATTTCTCTTGTTATCCTTGCATTTCGTTCCTCTATTTGAGATTTTGTATACATCCGATCAGCCAATTCACCTTTTGTTTCAAAATGCATGCGCACGATAAAGCCTGTTGATAGAATTGTAAATTCAAACTTTTCATGATTTGCGCTTTTACCCATGCTGCCGTTTTTTATGTCGTACGCTCTCTGAGAAAAAGCTGCTTCCCTGTTACTCCGTCCATACCAAATGCTCAATAATTCCCCTTGCGACGCATCACCTTCAGTTGCATGTAAAAGGAACGACAGATTCGAAGTGCAGTACAAACCCAGTCTTTGGATTTGCGGATAGATATAATTATGAACTGCCATCATTTTCTCTATATCATAATCCTTGAATCTAAAAGCACCTTGCTGTAAAGGATAACCGCTCTTAATTTTATTTTTTAATTCTTTCTGAACTTTCTTTAATTCTTTTATTTCATCCTCTATCTCTTCATAGTATTGAATCACTTCATCCGTAACTGTAGTGGCATGCAAATCACAGTAATCGAAAAAATGTTCAATCGCACTCAATTTTTTCTCTCCGATTTCCTCAATACTATCAAATTCGATATTTTTATAAAAACCGCCTGCCGTAAAATTAGAGGAACCATATATTAGCTTATCAATATCCCCTCTCAGCAAATACACCTTTGCATGATACATACGGTGAAAAAATATTTTTACAGTTGCAAGCTGCAACACTTCTTTTAACAACTCATGCGGTCTGTCCTGAGAAAATTCATCCGATAAATAGAGGCATACATTTTCCTTTTTTAAATTATTTTTGTTTATAACACTTTTTAATATGCGAAGTCCTTCTTTTGAAAAAAAAGCAGTCCCAATTTGTAATTTCCTTACGTTATTTACTTGGAGCAGCTCTTTTTCTAGATAAGATTCCTTTGCATCTTCATTCCAATAATACATCGATACTCCCAATTTCTGCCGAAATTTTTTCTATACAAGCACAGTTAAAATAACTTCTATCCATTCAATTTTATTTATAAATGAAAGAATTATTACAGTGAATCCATTGAAATGCTAAAAGAAGCTATATTCTTTATCAGATAAAAAAAGCCGCAGTATTCTGCAGCTTTTTTCTGATTTACTCTTTGATATTAATTAAATTCCATTCTACATTTTCATAGGATGTCGGTGCCATAACCAAATTTTCCAAACGTGTATTATATACATACTCTCTTAATGGATAATAAATTGGAATTGTGTAAGCCTGGTCATTGAGATATTTTAATACTTCATCGTATTTTTCCTGTCTCTTTTTCTCATCTTGTATTCTTATTACTTCATCTAAGTCTTTGTTCAAAACTTTATCAGACCAGCAGATTCCGTAAGTATCCTCTGTATAAGTAAACATAGATCGAAGGAAGCCATGCGGATTCCAAGAATCCTCATAGGTTCTGTATAAAATCAGATCAAAATCTCTGTTTTTCCAAATGGAATCATAGTATGCTGCAGATTCTTTCAAGTCCAATTTAAGTTCTACTCCAATTTTCGCATATTCAGACTGTAAGAATTGACTTAGCAATTTCCAAGAAGCGTATTCTTCTGTCTGAAAGACCAGATTTAAAGATAGTTTTTTCCCATTCTTTTCTACAATTCCATCTCCATCACTGTCTTTATAGCCCGCTTCACTCAAAAGCTTCTTTGCTTCTGCTATATTATAAGCATAGCCTGGACTGTTTTCATCTGTCACATAAGGTGTTGTATCAGGAAGGAGCCCCTTTGCTGCCGTACCTCTGCCGTTAAAAATATTTTCTATAATTGTTTCGCTATCTGTTGCATAATTCAATGCTTTTCGCACCTTTGCATCCTGCAACACCTCATTTTCTTCATTCAACATTACGAAGAATCCCATCGTCCCTTTGGCACTCAATATTGCTAAGTTTTCATCTTTTTCTACGACCGGTAAGCTGTCTTCCGGAATATCTGCAATCGACAAATCCGCCTCTCCACTTTGCAGTGCCATGATTCTAGACTGTCCATCTGTTACTTTTTTAATAATGATCTTATCCAGGTTTGGCTTCTTTCCATAATAATAAGGATTTGGAACCAATACAACTTCTTGCTCTGAGACATAACTTTCTATCATCCATTCTCCGGTTCCGATCATGGATACAAATTCTCCGCTGTCATCATACGCGGATTGTGATGCAAAGCGATAAGGTCTTGGATATGTAAGCTCTGTAAGACACGGATAACAAGCATCTTTAAATGATATTTTTACAGTGTAATCATCTATCTTTTCTATCCCCGTCATTTCCGAAGAAAAAGTTTTCGGATCCCATTTTTCAGCACTGAAGATAACACTGTTTGCATTAAAATCACTTCCGTCTGAGAATTTTACACCTTTACGAAGATAAAAAGTATATGCATTTCCCTCAGGACTCACTTCCCATTTTTCAGCAAGTGCCGGTTGATATTCACCATTTTCTCTGTATTTTATCAACGGCTCATAAATCATTTCATATAAGCTGAATTCCGTGCTTGCTTCCGTCGGTTCTCCTAATTCCGGATCTAAGCTGGCGCTTGATAGTACGACAATTTCATTCGAATCCTTGTCTCCTTCCTGTCCTTGTCCATCTTTTTCTGACGAACAGCCGATGAGTGATAAAAGCAAGATCATTCCAAGGATTGTACATAAAATTCTTTTCATTTTCATAGTTTTCTTTCTCCTTCCATTTTATCATTTATCATATGGCAAGCCACCATATGGCCTGAATGAATCGATTTTAAATCCGGTTCTTTCTCAAAGCAAATTTCCTTCCGACACGGACACCGATCTAAGAAAGCACAGCCGCTTTGGGTTCTATCACTCATGCAAAAGCAAATAGCTTCATCCTGATCTATACAAATTTTTCGATTGGATGGATCTGCCGTAGGAATGCAATTCATTAATAATTTTGTATAGGGATGCCTCACTGTCTCAGCCAGATGTTCTACCTCATCAATCAATTCTACTATTTTCCCACGATACATCACTGCAACGTGATCGCATACATATTTCACTGTAGATAAATCATGTGTTATAAAAAGATATGTCAGGCCCATCTCTTTTTTCAGTTTATTCAGCAAATCTAAAATCTGTTTTCGAACAGAAAAGTCCAAACTTGAAACCGGCTCGTCACATGCAACAAATTCCGGGTTTATGACAAGTGCTCTCGCAATATTTACTCTTTGCTTTTCACCTCCGGAAAGCTGATACGGGTACCTGTTTTTATGCGCTTCCCTCAATCCTACCTGGTTCAATATACGAATAATTTTTTCATCACAGTTTTTCTTTGATACCTTTTCATTATTTAAAATAACTTCTTTTAAACTCTCATATACGGTGTAAGAAGCATCAAATATCGTGCTGCTATTTTGAAAAATCATTTGTATGTTTTTTCTGTAAGCCTTCATTTTCCTCAAATTCAAATTGGTTATATTGTTTCCTTTGAAATATATTTCACCTTTGCTTACCGTTTCCAATGCACATATCATTCTTCCTAATGTCGTTTTTCCGCTTCCGCTCTCGCCGATTAGCCCAAGAGATTTCCCCTGTGAGATTTTAAGATTCACCTCATTGACAGCCAAAGTATCCTTATTTTTTGATAAAACTCGACTTGTACGAAACTGTTTACTGACATTTTGTATTTCGATCAGATCGGGCATGACATTCCTCCTAAACCATAGCTTTCAGAAGCATTTTAGTATACGCATTCTCCGGCCGTTCAAATATTTTTTTTGTAGTACCTGCCTCAATAATTTTTCCATTTTTCATGATATACACATCATCTGCAATCTCAGCAACAACACCTAAATCATGTGTAATAAACAGTACTCCCATATCAGAATTACGGCTTAAATGATAAATTTGCTTTAATATTTCAGCCTGTAAGGTGACATCCAATGCAGTAGTCGGTTCATCTGCAATCAATAGTTTTGGCTGCATGAGCACCGCAATTGCAATCATTACTCTCTGACACATTCCTCCGCTTAACTCAGAAGGGTAGCTCTTCATAATCGCCTCTGGGTTATCAAATTGAAGGAGTTGCAGCTGTTCCATACCAATTCGATAAGCTTCTTTCTTAGAAATATTCTTGTGTGCCAAAATTCCTTCTATTATTTGATTTTCTAACTTAAATACAGGATCAAGGGAATCAAGAGAATCTTGAAAAATCATGCTGATTTGATTCCCCCTTATCCGGTTCCATTTTTTTTTATCTACCGTCTTCAGCGGCTCTCCATCCAGTTCGAAGATATCCCAATTGATTTTGGCCTTTTTGCTCAAAAGTCCCATGACTGCCAGAGACGCAGTCGTTTTGCCACACCCGCTTTCTCCAACTAAAGCAGTAATCCTACCGCTATGTACACTTAAATCAAGGCCTTGCACAATTTTCTGTTCGTTTAAGCTTACTTCCAAGTTCTTAAGCCTGAGCACTGCTTCCTTATCCATAGAATTCTCTTCCCAACGCATTTTTTAGCCCTTCTCCTAACATATTAAATCCCATGACAACTATAACAATTGCCATTCCGGGATAAATCATAAGCTGCGGTTGTGTTTGAATGTAATCTTTACTGTCACTGATCATGACACCCCATTCCGGTGTCGGCGGCTGCGCCCCCAGCCCAATGAAGGAAAAACTTGCAATTGCAAGGATAATGGAACCCAGTTCCAAAGCTGCTAGTGTGATAATTGGTGCTGCCAGGTTTTTTAATATATGTTTTATAATAATTTGTGAATGCAAACAGCCTGATGACTTTGCAGCCATAATAAAATCTTCTTGCCTTATTTTTAAAGTCATACCACGGATCAGTCTGGCGTAACCAGCCCACCATACAAAAGACATCGCAAGAATCATATTTCCAGCACTGGCACCAAGTGTTCCTGCTACGGCCAACGCAAGCATAAAGCTTGGAATCGCAAGGATGACATCAATTGCCCTCATGATGAAATCGTCTGTTTTACCACCTGCATAGCCTGCAAAAAGTCCAATCGGTATACTAATCACCAGCGTTACAAGCAGCACTGTACAGCTATATAAAAGGGAAGCTCTTGCCCCATATATGATTCTTGAAACAATGCATCTTCCCAAATTATCTGTTCCCAGCCAATAGTGCATACTTGGCGCTTGAAGCTTATTCGCAACATTGATTTCATAAGGATCGTTCGGCGCAATCTCCGGTGCAAATGCAGCTAACATAATGAAAAAGATAACGATAGCAAAGCCAAAAATAGCTTTTTTTTGTTTTAGTAATTTCTTCAGCAACGAAACTCCCCTCCTTATGAAAGCCTGATTCTAGGGTCTAGGAAGGAATATAAGATATCAACCGCTAGATTGACTAATACAACAATAGCCGCCATGACCATGACATAACACTGAATGACAGGAACATCCTTGCTCACTACTGCTTCCAATGCATACTTCCCGATTCCTGTTATTGAAAAAATTGATTCAATAATAGATGCTCCACTTAAAAAGCCTCCAAATATCATTCCGAACTTTGTTACAACCGGCAGAATCGCATTCTTTAATGCATGTTTTCCATACAAATTCAAAGAAGAAATACCTTTTGCCTTCGCCGCTTTCATGTAGCCTTTGTCTAATACAGAGCTCATACCTTCTTTCATAAGCCGAATGTTCATTCCCAACATTCCAAACGCCATCGTAAATGCTGCAATAAACATTCCGTCACCGCCTAAAATTTGAATGACTTTTAATTTTGCTCCCAGTATATATAAGAGCATAAGGCCCACCCAAAAAGATGGCATCGAGACAGAAAAAAAAGTAATGATTTTACCTACCGTGTCAATCACGCCACCCGGTTTTAATGCTGAGAGCATTCCGAAAGGAATCGCGATTACAATCACAATAAGCAGTGCCTCGAATGACAATTTTAAAGTATTGGGAAAGTAATGAACAAATTCTTTTAAAACAGGTTTGTTCGTTTTATACGAATTCCCAAAGTCACCCGTACATACTTTTTTTAGCCAATGAAAATATTGCTCGACCGCAGGTTTATCCAGCCCATATTTTACTCGAGTAAGCTCGATATTCGCTATCGTTGGCCGCACGTATTCTTTTTCTGCTAAAATTCTAGCTGCATCTCCAGCGCCTAAAAAGCTCAGAGAAAAAGTCAGCACCGATACAATGAATAAGACTGGCACTAAAAATAAGATTCTTTTTAATATAAATTGATACATGAAATTACCTCTCCCTGAAAACTTTCAAATATATTTTTCTAAAATAATTTTATTCGAATTGTGCTTTTACAAGGTTCCGGTATACACCTTCTTCTCTTATGAGCTTTTCATGGTTTCCAACCTGAGCAATTCTCCCTTTTTCGAATACAATAAGCTTGTCCGCAGACAGGATCGTGGAGAGACGGTGCGCTACAATTAATTTGGTGTAGTCTTTACAGTTTTCCTTAATTGCTTCTTCAATCAGCCTTTCATTTTCTGTATCCAAATTAGAAACAGCTTCATCCATAATTAGAATAGACGAACCTTTTAAGATTGCTCTGGCTATCGCAATTCTTTGTCTTTGTCCTCCGGACAACTGAGCACCTTTTTCACCGGCTAATGTATCATATCCGTTTTTCATTTCTATGATAAAGGAATGCGCCAATGCCGCTTTTGCTGCTTTTTCTACTTCTTCATCCGATGCGTCTGGTTTTCCTAATCGTATATTTTCTCTTATGCTTTTATGAAATAAATACACATCTTGAAAAACAACTGAAATGAGATCCTGCAGGTTACCTAAAGCCATGTTCCTAATATCCAGTCCGCCTATTTTAATGCTTCCGCTTTCTATGTCCCACTGCCTGAGAAGCAAACGAATACAGGTAGATTTTCCTGCTCCGGAAGCCCCTACTAAAGCAACTGTTTCTCCTGGATTTACTGAAAACGAAATATTCTCCACGGCCAGTGGCAGTGTTTTTTTGTAACGAAAGCTTACATCAGAAAATAAAATCTCTTTATTCAATTGAGATATATCTGTCTCCTTACCGCAATCCTCAACTACAGGTTCTGTATTTAAAATTAAAAATACACGATTTGCCGCTGCAAAAATCAGTCCAAAATTTCTTGCGGTATTACAGATCTCAATGATCGGATTGAATGCAATTCCTGACAGCATAACGACTACCGTAAACCATTCAAATACTAAATTCCCATCGAATACAAGAAGGGCAGAATATGCGGTAACACAAATCATCGCAATACCAACAACTACTTGAAGCAGTGCGCCTTCCGTTCCAAGCCGCTTTCCATATTCCAACTGGCTTGTATACATCTTATGCATATATTTCATATTTTTCTTCTTGTATCTATCCACATAGTTCAATGTAAGAAGCTCTTTAATTCCCTGAACCCCTTCAACAATTACAGCATTTGCCTCTCCAAGCTCTGCTCTTACTTCTTGTCCTTTTTGATCTGCTTTTTCTTTCATTGAAAGCGGTACCCATATGAGAACCCCTATAAATAAAAGCATGATCAGGGGAAGCATTATATGAAAGCTCCCTAGAAAAATCAACAAGATTGCAGGCACAACGAAGGCAACTACAATACTGCCAAAGGAATGTGCAAAAAACCATTCTAATAACTCTACGTCGCTCATTAATATCGAAGCAATCTGTCCAAGTCTTTTGTTTAAAAGCAATGCCGGAGACACCTTTTCAATGGCATCGTAAAGTTTAATACGAAAATCAGAAAGCACTTTAAATGCCACATCGTGTGCAAGCCACATTTCGCCAAAATAAGCCGCCACCTTGCCTAAAACCAATCCGAGAAGAATGGCAATGAGAAGGTTCATTCGTCCATCCAGCTTATTTTCAAGCACCAATCCAACCATATATGCACAGGTACATGAAATTCCAATTGTAAAAATATGATTAAGAATCCCTGTTACAATCGCTCCGAGCATACGAGCAGCATATGGTTTTAAATGCTTCGATAAATAAAATACATTCTTTAAACGATATTGCTCTTTGTGATCTGTCTGCATTCATCCTCACCCCGCTTCCTGCGCCTGTACCAGCTGCTTATAAGTACCGTTGTTCTGAATGAGTTCGAAGTGCGTTCCAGATTCAACAACTTTTCCTTGTTCCATAACCACAATCTCATCTGCATGCTCGATGGTTGAAAACCTATGTGCAATGATAATTGTCGTCCGATTCTTCGTTAAATTCTCCAGTGCACTTTGAATGAGTTCCTCGTTTTTAATGTCTACACTGGAAGTGGCTTCATCTAAAATAAGAATTGGTGCATTCTTTAAAATTGCTCTTGCAATGGAAATTCTTTGCCGTTCTCCTCCGGAGAGCGTAGCCCCCCGTTCTCCAACAATCGTATCATAGCCATTCGGAAGATCCATAATGAATTCATGTGCATTTGCAGCCTTTGCTGCATTTATAACTTCATCCATTGAAGCCTTCTCATTTGACATCTTTAAGTTTTCAGCAACTGTTCCATAAAACAAATAGGTATCTTGAAATACTACTGCAATTTTCTCTCTTAAATATTCTAAAGAATACTCTTTGATGTTTTTCCCATTAATCAAAATCGTTCCTTCTGAGAGGTCATAAAATCTTAAAAGTAAATTCACCAAAGTAGATTTACCAGATCCAGATTTACCGACAATTGCCACTGTCTTTCCTCCGTCAATCTTTATATGAACCTTATTTAGTACAAGCTTTAAATCTTTTTTGTACCTGAAATCCAGATCATGAATTTGAATCATAGGTTTTTCATTAATTCCTTCTGTGATATCACCTGACTCTTCTGTCAATGCTGTACTTTGATCCATCAATTCATATAGCTGCTCTGCAACCGAAAAACCCAAATAACTGCCATGCCAATATGTATTTAAGTCTGCTAGCGGTTTCATGCATTCTCCTATCAGAAATAAAATAATCAGAAGGCTGGCATAGGATATTTCTCCCACTGCCGTATGATATACCGACAATGCAACTGACATAGAGGTGCCTATGCTTATAAAAAGAATGATTGCCGCTGAATCTGCCAAAGACATTCCTGTGTTTTTTATAGATTCTTCCGAAAAGTCCTTAGCATCTTTCGCCATCTGCTTTCCGATACGCTTACTTGCATGAAATGCTTTTAACGTCTCCATTCCCTGCATGGAATCGACATACGCTGCATTTAAATCTGCATACTTTCTCCAATATGTAATCATCAACTTGGATACCGCAGGCATAAAAAAATGCGGCACAACAATCGATAAAATGGTCATCAGGATCACAAGCAGTCCCACATAGACATCTAATATGGATAGATATACCACCGATGCCAAAACAGATAGAAAGACGATTGCAATCTGCGGTATATAAGAGACCAAAAAAACCTCAAATGCTTCAACTCCATCCGTTAAAAGCGACTGTATATTGCCACTCTTAACCTCATTCAAATACCCCGGGCCCAAGTCAATGATTTTATCCAGGATCATATTTCGAATCTTCGTCTTTACTTTCGCTGCCATTTGCTTTGCGTATCCCTCCTGATAACGCAATAGGAATGCACGGATTAAAATGGCAACAAGGCATACTGAGAGATAAAGCATGACCGTTTTCATCGAATCTTCGTTAAAGGCGGAGGTAATCCCTCTCGCTATCATAAAAGCTTGCAAAAAACTCATTGCAATAATGCCTAATCCGATTAATATTTTTATAGTTACTTCTTTTTTTAAATCTTTTAAAAAGAAAAGCAATCTCATATATGAACCCATAATTTTATTTTTCTCCGCCTACCATGAATTGAGGTGTGACTCCATTTAACTCTTTTCCAATCTCATCCCATACGCGTTCTGAAACATCAATGGTTGAAAAGACTTTAGAAAAGCCAGTTTCAACTAAAGCCTGCAAATCCCATTGCGGTCTTTTTTTATCACTCATAAACAAGCTTCTGCCCAGCGCATCCCCTTCTTCCGGATCTCTATGTTGATGAACTCCTCTCAGGTATTTTTCTTTAATACGTCTTTCATTTTCTTCATACTTTTTTCGCAGCTCTTCATCAAATAAATGCAGATACCAGCATGCATCAAAGATTAATAGCTTCCCGCCGGGTTTTAAAACACGATACCACTCTTTATATGCTTTTACAGGATCATCGATTGTCCATGTAAGGTTTCGGCAAACGGCCATATCAAATGTATTATCTTGAAATTCTAATTCCTGGCTGTCCATTGTAATTAAACGTGCACAAAATCCTTCTTTTTTCAGGTTTTTATCGGCATATGCAATCATATTTTCCGTAATGTCAATACCAGTCACACGATGGCCTGCTTCCGTCAATACAATAGGGAAGAAACCCGGTCCGGTTCCAATATCTAAAATATCAAGAACAGAAGTTTCTTCTGCATAAGATGGTTTATTTTCTAAAATAAGTTTTTTCCATTCCTCCCTCTGGAATCCTTTTAATTCATCTTCAATTCCACTGCTGTAAACACTTGCTTCGCCTTCCCAGTAATTTTTAATTCTTTGGTTGATATCCATTGCTGTTCTCCTTATTTTTATTTTTCTCCACAAACCATAAATGGCAGTGTTTTTTTATTAAACTCTAGCGTTAAATCATCCCAAACCAAATCAGAAACATCTAAATAGGTTTTAATATTTCTATATCCGATTTTTTTCATGACGTTAATATCCCATTCCGGTCTTTTTTTATTACTTAAAAAAAGATCCTGATCTATTTTTTCGCCTTCTCCCGTATTGCAGTATAGATGCGTTCCTCTATTGTATTTTTTTATCAAATAGTTCTGATATTCCTGATATTCTTTTTTCAATTTTGGATCAAATCTCCATAGATTCCAATTCGCATCAATGATAAAAATTTTTCCGCTAGGCTTTAGAACCCGATACCATTCCGCATAAGATTTTTCCGGAAACTCCAAGGTCCATAACAAGTTATCACCAATTAAAATATCAAACGAATTGTCTTCAAACAATAAAGATTCTGCATCCATTTGAATAATTCTTGCTGTTCCTCCTGATTTTTGAACGCGATTTTTAGATATGTCCACCATGTTTTTCGAGATATCCACGCCCAGAACATTATGATTTGTTTTTGATAAACCCTGTAATAAAAAGCCGGTTCCGCTTCCCAGCTCTAAAATATCTAATTGGCAGTCAAAGGAATTGTACTCACTTAAAATCACTTGTACCAATTGGCTTATTATTTTTTCATAAGCTTTATCTTCAGGCAGTGTTCCACAATAAAAATAGGCTTCGTTTTCCCAGTAGTTTCTGATCCGCTTTCTCATAATACACCCTCTAATAGCTACAAATAAGGGAATGTCCCATCAAGTAATTTCCGTAAAATAAAAAAAAGACACCTTAATCGAGAGATGTCTAAATTTACGCATTAAAGCAGAAGGCTTTCCATCTCTCGTAAAAAACCTATTATTATAAGCAGGTATTCCGACTTAAACTCCAACGCTCCATGCGGCCTTCCCAAATTTCTTCAGTGGCTAAATCGCATGTCACTCGTTTCCACGGCAGCGAGACTGTTCAGGCTTATCCTGATTCCCTGTGAGAATGCTTTGATTCTCTCTTATAACTCTTATAATTCTTATTTATTTGACAATTTTCATTATAAACTATATAGTTGCTATATAGTCAAGGCTTTTTTGAAAGGATTTCTCATGAGTATTTATTTTTCTACCGGACAAATTTGTGAAATATTCAGCATTCCAAAGCAAACACTGCTCTATTACGATAAAATCGGCTTAATAAAGCCCGATCATATTAATGAAAAAAATTTATACCGCTATTATTCTATTGAACAATTTTCTTATTTATATCTGATTCTCGCTTTAAAAACCAGCGGTATTGAATTGCAGCAAATCAAATCCTATTTAAACAAACATTCGACTGAGCAGACGTTTCAGTTACTAAGTTCACAAATACAGACTTTAGATACGCAGATAAAAAAACTTCAATCTGCACAAAATACATTCGATCAAATTCTGAATCAAATAAAATATGGCTTTTCTTACAATGAAGAAAAACCATATAAATATTGCTATTTTGAAGAAATTTATCTCTATGCTCTAACGATTGATGATTCAGATGTAACAAATGATTTTTCGCTCACTTTTTCAAAATTGATGCATCCGTTTACCGATGATCCAGCTTCGAGAAAATGGCAGTATGGATGGATTGTTTCTTTGAAACCTTCCGGTGAATTTAAAAATAGAGAGCTTTTTTTGGAGCTGGATAAACCAATTGATTCTCCAAACCTCATTATACGCCCCGCCGGAGAATATTTGTCTACCTTCCATAAAGGCTCATACGATACGCTTGCTGATACAAGAGAAAAACTTTTAGAATATGCTTCGGAACATTCTATGACCATCCTTGGCTATCTGTATGAACGACAGCTGATTAATAAATTTATTACAGATGATGAGCATGAGTTTATTACTGAGATTTCCATTGCTGTGGAGTGAATGATTTTCATGTGTTTGGTTCAAGCTCTACTTTCATATTTCCAGACGCATTAAAGGAAATCTCAATCTGATAGTTTTTCATTTTACCATCTAAGAATTCAATTGTATGTAAATGCTAGGCTAATAAAAGTAAACCGTGTGATGAATTTCCTGATTTTTAAATCTTTCATAATCGATAATAACGTACTCGAGGCAATCGTAATAAATAATAAAATTATTGCACTCATTTTCATAATAGTAATGTTTTCTATTATGTAATCCTTTGTAACTAATTTAGGTGATATCAAAACAACATATCCAATAAGTACCCATGATGCTATATATAAAATAGCGCTAAATATTGTGTAAACTGTTTTCTGCATTTATAACCTCCTCCATTCTCCTACACAGGCATATTCTTCTGTTTTATACCTTTATTTATATTATCAAACACAACGTTTCTTATTCTGTCTTCTCGGACTTTTTTTCTAACTTTCCAGCTTGTTTTCACAAATCTATATTGATACCGATGGTACTGAAGTTGGCGAATAAGAACCATCAACATTTAAACGTAAAGTAGGCATTATCATATAATAATATCCAGCCCCATAATAGCCATTTCTATTTATTTCTCTGAAAGTTGCCTTCTTTCCCGTCAATGTTGCATAGCTTTCTTTCACTACCGGATCTTGAGTTGTTGTAGCATAGTGCACCCAATACCAGACGTATGAATAGCTAAAAGAATTAGTATCACAATAAGTGATTTTATTATTATTGCTTTGCCAATCCATCTCAACTTCAAATTCAAGTATTGTCAAATATCCACTCTTAGCTTTTTTTCTGAAAGTAGCTTCATATGAGTTTGCTGCTGATTTTAATTCTGAGAATTTCTTGATTTTGTTTACTTCTTCGTCATTCAAGGGATTTAAAATTTCTTTCATAACTTTTTCACCCTTTAATTCAATTGATGCAACTTCCATTTCTAATTCATCAACAGGTATATCAAGCAACACGCCTATTTTATCTAACAAAAAAGAAGCTTCCTCCGCATTTTGCTCCATAACACAATTATTAAACTCAGTATTACTAAAGCTGCTAAAAGAAATAGGTTCCGATGAAGTAATTTCTGTTTCAATATTAGTCGGTGTAAATAGATATTTTACAATCAAGTCTTTCTTGAGCGGATCATCAATTGACTCTATCGTCTTTGTCACCTCAGGAATAGTATCTAAATTTATTGATACACATAAATCTTCGTCAAAAACAGAATCTATCGGATCCACCTCCTTTTACCAATTATCTCTTTTATTCATATTGTCAGTTCTTCTATAATAACTTTATTACATTCGAATATATTTGTCAATGATAAGTATATATTATTAAAATTCCTCTCAATATTTTAGATGAGAATAAATTTATTACTAAGGCTTCTATTACAATACAGTAACGATTCCAATAAACTCAATGTGTCGATACTGTTTATATATCCTTCTTTATTCTGGAAATATAAGATATACCATTCAATTAAAAGATCATAAAAAGTATTTAAGGGAGTAAACGATGACAAACAGAAAGGTACAAGGATATTTTGCAGGAAGTACACTAAAATGGATAGCTATTATTGCAATGTTTATTAATCACTTTGGAGACATAATACTCAAAGGCATCATTATGAATGCACCATACTCTGCTTTTTCAAATTTATTTAAGCTTTACTTGAATCAACTTTTCAGCTTTCAATAATATTCTTTAATTGTTTTCTCTCCAAATAGATGCTTTTTAACAATACAGTTAGAAAATAACCGAAACAAACACTTCCACATATCTCTAACTTTTTATCTGAAACCAAGCTAAAGTAAGGTAAGCTAGGAAATCTACGACGCAGAATGGTACAAATAGGAATCCTAGATTCCATCATTTTGATTTTTTTACATTTAGTTTATCTCCTGTTCCATACGGATAGTTAGTTTACAAAAATCTCTTTGATAGTTACTGCAATGCCATCCTTCATCTTAACTTCAAACGGAACCTTCATAGGAACCTCTTCTCCTCTATACAGAAATTGATAAAACTCTTCTTTATCTGTTGTGTTATATTCTTTATCCTGCGCATTTTCGTCAACAAACAAATTAGATGTATCAAAGAATATATACTCTGTATTATCATCAATAACAAATGATTTCATTTCATTTAATGCGTTAAAATAATATCCGTCAGGCATATCCGTTTCTTCCAAATCAAGTTCCTGCATCCGGCTCTTATCTTCAAGTGTTATAATCTCAAACGTATCCAAATTTAGCGTATCACCATTTAATGAGATATATCCTGTATAAACTTCACCATCTGCCGGCAGATTATTTTGAGCTTCATCGCAGGCTGCCAGCGATATGCATAAAATTAAAGTGAAAATAACTATTATTATTTTTTTCATTCAAATTAACCATCCTTTCACGGTACAGAATCCACGCAAACGTCTTCCCAAACGGAACGCCCTTCTTCATCATATCCGACCTGCTCGGCCGCAGAAACGATTTCTCCTGTCTCAGGATCAAAAAATGCATTCATCCTTAAGCTATCGTTTTCACGGTTCGGTGAATATGGTGAAATCCCAGTTACCCGCATCATCTGTTGAGGATACTTTCTGTTCATTCAATTTATCCAATTCTTTTTCTGTAAGCCCATTATTTAAAGGGGTCAATTTAGAAAACGGAGAAAACCTTCCATCTTGATCAGCCCCATTTTCAATTTCTTTCTTTAACTGTTCCTTATCTACATTATTTAGTTCCGCAGCTCTTTTAATCTCTGAATCGGAAAATTCATATGTTTTTCCATCTAAGCTTACTGAAACATTAGAATCATTATCATTTTCCCTTCTTTATTTCATTAAACAAGCTTATATCTTATTTATAAACACAACTTATCATTTTCACATATATTTGTCAATGATAAATATATGTGATTGTATATTTCACTTGTATATTTATATCTGTTCATAAAAAAGGCGCATCTTTCTCAAATGCACCTTTTTTATCAAATCTTGTTTCTTGTTTTTCTAAACGGATTCAGCAGGGTTTAGTCTTATGTCTAAGCAAACATCACCTACTGAACTGGAAATGCAGCAATCTGTATGTAAAGAGTATTGCTTGCTGTCATCCGGCTTCGCAAACACCGGAGGTAATATGTCGCATTTCACATCCTGTGCAGCAAGCATTGTCAGAACATTACCACTGATAATATTCGCAATTTCAGAAATTGCAGAAGTTACGAAATCATCTACCGTGTCCAACTCCATGCTTGTCATAATATTTACCATACCCAGTGAAGTCTTATTCGGGAAACGGTAAACGACCTCTCCCTGTAATTCTCCGACTACACCAATCGAAATATCCAGCACATCCTCATAGTTGAAAGATTCCATAGGCTGCTCAGATAGTTCAGAAAGGTCTAGCATCAACTCAAATACATTGCGGGTTGCCTCTAAAAAGGAGTCCTGAAGATTATTCAGCATTGTTTTCTACCCCCTTTTCAATTGCATACGCAGCAATTCTCTGATCCTCCGCTGCCACATGATTAATCAGCCATGCTAGAAGTTTGCCTGCAAATTGCTGCATCAATTGTTCATTAAATCCGCTGTTCTCATACTCAGAAGTAACCTTCATCACATAGTTGACCATATCGGCATGAATCTTCTTATGTGCTTCATAGCCAGGATAACCAATGTGTTTTTGATACGCTTCTTCGTCTCGAAAATGCTCCACAACGTATCCATTCATAAATTCAAGGGTTTCGTTCACACGCTGCACTTTCTCTTCCCAAGATGCGGAAGAACGTAATGTCGTCACGAAATTTTCGACACGTTGAAACAATTCTTTATGCTGCTCATCCACAAGGGAAACTCCTAATTCATATTTATCTTTCCAAAGCATTGTATTTCATCCTTTCTTATCCATTTTTTAACCGAATCTTATATATTATATCAATCTATATTTGCCTCTTTCAAGTAAATCCATTTTTTTGACCATCATAATCGATTTAAATAGTCACCATAACCTTCGATCTCCATTTTTTCCTTTGGAATGAACCGAAGCGACGCACTGTTAATACAATAACGAAGTCCTCCTTTATCGACAGGTCCATCTTTAAATACATGTCCCAAATGTGCATCGCTGTTTTTACTTCTTACCTCAGTACGTACCATCCCATAGCTTTTATCAGTCACATCAATCAACTTCTCTGCATCAATTGGCTTTGAAAAACTAGGCCATCCACATCCGGATTCAAACTTATCACTTGATAGAAAGAGAGGTTCTCCTGTGGTAATATCCACATAAATTCCTTCACGAAATTCATTAAAAAATTCATTTTGAAACGGAGGTTCTGTGTTTCCATTCTGCGTCACCGTAAACTGCAGGTCTGATAAGCTTTTTTTCAATTCATCCTGTTCTCTTTTCGGGTATATGCGACTTACATCAGCAGCATGTTTTGCTTTTTCAAATTGATCGGTATCAATATGACAATACCCGCCTGGATTTTTATCTAAATAATTTTGATGATATTCTTCTGCTCTATAATAATTCAATAGCGGTTTTACTTCGATTGCAATTTTTTCCCTATGTTTTTCTTGGAGCTTTTTAATAGAATCATGAATTACCGGTTCGTCTGCTCCATTAGTAAAATAAATTCCGGTCCTATACTGTTGTCCGATATCTCCACCCTGACGGTTTACGCTCACCGGATTGATTGCATCATAGTACAGCTCTAACAAATATGGCAATCCAATCTTACTCTCTTCATATTCTACTTTTACCGTCTCTGCATGCCCGGTATCGTTATAGCACACTTCTTCATACGTTGGATTTTCTGTTCCGCCATTTGCATATCCGACTTCCGTAGACAAAACTCCCGGAATGCTCTCAAAGTATTTTTCAGTCCCCCAAAAGCAGCCTCCCGCCAGATATATTTCTTTTTTCATTGAACCACCTCTTTCATAAACTCTTCATAGCATAATATCTTACATATTTATTTTCATACCTATAAATTTTGTTAATCAAAAATCTCATATGTATTACATATTTCCCAATCATCCCCTTTACCATTCCATTTCCCAGGAAATTTCCTCTTCTTATCTTATTGCCACATCTAACTTTTTATTATATTGAGATCGTGTGTTATTTTTTCAAGCAGCTTAACTACCTCATGGCCGTTTTGCCCATACTCCCTCTTCTCGGAAGAACGAATCAGTTCAATAAAATAATTCAGTTCATTTTTTAACGGTGGAGAATAAACATAATCGATCTTTTCAATTCCTCCATCCACACTCACAGGACATTCTCCTGTCATATCAATCTTTTTTTTGTGTAAATACAGTTCCTTGTTTCGAGAAGAGTCATCAAAAGTTAACATCGCTTGGTCACCGACTACAGTAATTTTCTGCTCCTTTACAGGGTGCAGCCAAGAAACAGAAATGAATCCCTTGACATGATTTGAATATGTCAACTCGATATTTGCCATATCAAAGATCCCAGCCTGCAAAAATGAAGAAGCAAAGGCGTCCGTTTTAATCGGAACCTGCCCAGTTAGATAATTTATTACAGACAGATCGTGTGGTGCAAATGACCAAATTACATTCTCTGTTTGACGAACCGTTCCTAATTTTACTCTTGATGTGCTTATATACCTAAGCTTCCCAATTACCCCTGTATCAATTATCTGTTTTATCTTCATGACAGCAGGATGAAATAATAATTGGTGTCCAGCCAGCAAGGTTCCTCCGTATTGTTTTGACATCGATACTAATTCTTCTGAATCTTTTGATGATAATGCAAGTGGTTTTTCAACTAAAACATTTTGACCGGCTTTTAATAACTTTTTTGCTAATTTATAATGAGTCTTTGCTGAAGTCGCCACTATAAATCCTTCAAACTTACCACTCAAAGCATCTTCCAAATTATTGAAGGTTTTTACATCTACATATTGCTCAGAAAGTACAGCAAGCCGCTTCGCATCAAGATCAACAATGCCCGCAAGACTTCCCATTTCATATAGGGTTTTGATATGATTTTCTCCCCAGCGCCCGCCTCCTACTACACACAATTGGCATTCTGACATGTATCATTCCCTCATTTCTTATATACTTTAAAACTCTATCAATATATGCTTTTAATATGTTTATTTTCATTATTAATGATATATACAAGCAACATGCACTGCTGCTATTATTTTACTATCTTCTTTTTAAAAAGGAGCCCTATACCGAATCGGATCAGGCTGTTTTTGCTTTCGTATTTCAATACCATCTTCAATCTCGTTAACAATTGACTTTTCAAGAAATTTTATACTGGAAATCATTTGGCAAATTTGTTCATTTGCTTCCATTAAAATTCTCGTTGATTCATTTCTTCTAAGCAATGTATCCAAATAATCAGCCTGTGTACACAAGATGCTTGCGACTGCAGTTTGAAATATCGATGTAGATTCTATTACATTTGCGCCCAAAAATATGTTGTTATATTGATTCACCTTGATATCCCTCCATGCTCTTCTCCGTAACAAACTACTTCCTATATAGTTCAAAGAAATATTCATACTTAACTAAAATCCACATGCTGTGTTTCAGATATACCAGGATATTTCTGTCCATTCTTTATTCAAGCACCTATTTCTTATCCATATCATTTATCTACTGTAATTTACGTAAAGCGAAAAAAATCAAATAATGACCGGTCTCCTCCAATATTTTTTCTTTCATCTATTTCAATTAAACTAGATCATACTTATTCAAATGCATTCTATATTACATCTGTTTTTGATCTGCTTCATTGCATTTTTTGTATCAAAGACTATCTTTGCATTGCTTTGTATGAATGCATAATCATAACAGCTGTGATCCGTTAAAATAATAACCATATCGGCTCGTTCTATTTCGTCTGCGGTAAGCTCTACACTATTTAAAAAAATCTCTTTCCATTGAAAGTTGGCGACATACGGATCGGAATATCTGACAGTCGCTCCATGCCGAATCAATTCTTCAATAATCTTTAAAGCCGGACTTTCTCTAATATCGTGAATATCTGGTTTATATGCAATTCCCAGTATGAGAATTGCAGCTCCGTTTAATGTCTTTTTATACTTATTTAATATCCTCATGGCTCGTTCTGACACATACTGAGGCATGTATGAATTAATTTCTCCTGCTGCCTCTATCAAACGAGAATCATAATCGTATTCCTTCGCCTTCCAAGTTAAATAATAAGGATCAAGAGGAATGCAATGTCCACCGATTCCAGGCCCTGGATAAAACGGCTGAAAGCCATATGGCTTTGTCTTTGCAGCCTCTATTACCTCCCATACATTAATACCCATCTTTTCGCAGATAATGCACATTTCATTTGCTAATGCGATATTCACATTTCGATATGTGTTTTCAAGGAGCTTTTCCATCTCTGCAACTTCAGGGCTGGAAACTTCAAAAATTTCCCCAAAAAGTACATTTCGGTACAATGCTGCTGCTAATTCTGTACTTTTCTTGCCAACACCGCCCACCACTTTAGGTGTATTTTGCGTTTTATAAATTAAATTGCCAGGATCAACTCTTTCCGGTGAAAAAGCTAAAAAGAAATCTTCTTCACATTTCAGTCCCGAATCTTCTAATAACGGCTTTACAAGTTCGTCAGTTGTGCCTGGATACGTTGTGCTTTCAAGTACAATCAGCATCCCTTTGTGAAGCCCTTGCGTAATATTCTTTACCGATTCTTTGATATAACTTAAATCTGGCTGTTTGTGTTTATCCAGAGGTGTCGGTACACAAATTGCCACACAATCTACTTCTTTAATAAAGCTCCAGTCATTTGTAGCACTTAGCTGACCAGATGCAGTCATCTTAATGAGATCTTCACTTTGTATGTCTCCAATGTAACTGACTCCGCTATTAACCATATCGACCTTTTTCTTCTGGATATCAAAGCCTATTGTTTTATAACCGGCTTTAGCCTTTTCCATTGCCAACGGTAGACCTACATAACCCAGTCCTATGATTCCGATGACCGCTGTTTTATTCATAATTTTATTCATTAAACTCGAATAAATTTCTTCCTGTTTTATGCTTGATTGTTCTTTTATTTTTTCTTGATTTTTTACATGCATGGATACCACCTCAGTTTTTATAAATTTATCAATTCCATATTCAGCATCAATTCTTATTAAGTTTTACTTCTTCAACAGCTCACATTGCCTCTATTGTTTTAGAAAACACGTTGACAACAGCATTGATTTCATCTTCTGTCAAATAAGGGTGCATTGGTAAGCTTAAAATCCGTTTGCTTATATCCTCTGCAACAGGGAAGTCACCCTCTTCATATCCCAAAGTTTTAAATACCGGCTGTAAATGCAATGGAGTTTTATAATAAATTGCAGAAGAAATTCCAGCTTCTGTCAGCTTACTCTTAAATAAGTCCCTTTCTTTTTCGTTTTGGCTTAGAACAGAGTACTGAGCCCAACTGGATTCATCTGTTTTATTTACATGAGGTGTTTGAACCATTCCTTGTAATTTATTATGATATAGTGATGCGATACGATTCTTAAGAAAAAGCTCGTGATCAAAAACCTCCAATTTTGCAAGAAGAACAGCAGCCTGCATGGTATCCAATCGGCTATTTAAGCCAATTCTCACATTATGGTACTTATCTTCTCCTTTTCCATGCACACGAATCGATTTAAGGATTTCATACATTTCGTCATCGTCTGTAAATACAGCCCCTCCATCTCCATAGCAGCCTAACGGCTTTGCCGGAAAAAAAGAAGTCGCTCCCACATGAGCCAGACTTCCGGTTTTTTTCCCTTTTAGACTACTTCCAAAGCTCTGTGCTCCATCTTCAAGAATTTTAAGATCGTATTTATCTGCTGTCTTCCAAATTTCTTCATAATCAGCAGGCAGGCCAAATAAATCGACAGGTATGATAACACTTGCCTTAAGTTCACCAATCTCTAGGACTTTTTTTACGCTCTTTTCCAGCTCGGACGGATTCATGTTAAAACTATTTTGGTCAATATCAACAAAAACAGGAGTCGCTCCCAAATTTGCAATTACTTCTGCAGTTGCCACAAATGTAAACGGCGTGGTAAAGACAGCGTCCCCAGGCCCAATTCCCCACGCAAGTAATGCCATTAGCAGCGCATCTGTACCACTGGAACAAGTTACGGCATGCTTTACTCCTACATAATCCTGAAGCTTATTCTCCAGCTCCTCTATCTCAGGCCCCATGATAAACTTTCCATGTCTGACCACTTTGGCTATGCGTCTTTCTACGTCATCCCGAATCCCATCATATTGTTTTACAAGGTCATTCATTTGTATCATTTAAGTACCTCGCTTAATTTCCCATCCTGCTCTGCATATTTTCTGCCGCAGTGACTGCACGTCAGTCCATTCTCCAACTTTGTTCCACATTCGCAGACCCATCCTTTGCGTTTCGCTGGAACGCCTACCATAAACCCATAGTCTGGAACATCTGAAGCAACAACTGCTCCTGCTGCGATAAAAGCATGTTTACCTATCATATTTCCGCACACGACTGTAGAGTTGGCACCTAATGTTGCCCCTTCTTTTACAAGCGTTTTTTTATAGAACTCCGTCCCTTTTTGCGGATATTTACTGCGTGGAAAAGTGATATTGGTAAAAACCGAAGACGGACCGCAAAATACGTAATCCTCCAATTCCACACCCTCGTAAACCGATACATTATTTTGAATTTTGACATGATTGCCTATCGTTACATTTGGTGCAATGTTTACATTTTGACCTATACTGCAGTTTGTTCCTATCACTGCATTCTTTTGAATGTGTGAAAAATGCCAAATTTTGGTTCCATTCCCAATCTTCACATTCTCATCAATATAGGAGCTTCCATGTGCATAATAGGATTCTTCACTCAATCTATTTGTCTCTGATTTGTGTTCTTGTTCTTGGCTCTTTCTCTTTCTATCTGTATTGATCGTTTTTTCACTAATAGGATTATCCTTAATCAGTAATAATTTTTCAGCTTTCATGCATTTCCCCCATAATCACAGTGTATTTTTTATCGTTTACTAAAAATGCCGGCAATGCCGGCATTTTTTTATAACATAGGAAATATTCTGCTGATAGTTCCATATGTTTCAAAGAAAGCACCTTAACCGTCGCTGCCTTTGAGGCAACATGCAAAAATAGGAATCTTTGATTCCATCATTTCTACTTTTTTATAACATAGGAAATATCGTTGCAGAGCTGATAGTTCCGCATGTTTTAAAGATTTCTGTTTTTATAACCCTGAGCTATAAATGCTCGTTCCTGCTGCAATTTTCCTCATGATAGAGGTTTCAAGAGTCGATAACGCACTCATCATAGTTGATATTTGACTATTAACAGTAGTCAGTGCATCTATACTTAAGCTGCCCGCAGAATATGCAGCAATAATTGTCTGAAGCTTATGACCTTCTGCGCCGATGATTTCAGCTGCGCTGGCATCAAAGTACGCTGACGATAAAACTAATTTTGCACCTAACGTAGTCTGAGCCGTGATGTTTAGTGCTGGTATTCCCATATTTATTTTCCTTTCTTCATTTAATACTCTATATTATGTACTCATCTTTCATTTGGTTCATTATAAATAACCTCAAGAATACACCGAACACCAATCTTATTAATATACTATGAAAGGCAGTTTACATCTGCCGAATCAATTACACAAGAATTTTTTATCTGTAGGAGGAAACCTGTGAAAGATTTAAGTATTGTTATCTTATATCAAAAGAGCGATCTACTTCCATGTATAGAGCTTCTTAAACCAATAATAAAAAAATTTGATACTGAACTCATTGTTATCAATAACAATGAGATTGAAGAATCGATTCCCTATAAATATGACTTAGTAAAGTTTGATCAAAACTATAAATATTTTAAAGAATTTTGTATCTCTTCCTGCTTAGGGAAAAGAATTATGCTCATTGACAGTGGTATTCTGCTCAGTGAAGCTTTTATAAATTTTATAACAAAACAGCTTGAAACGAATACTTATTTCAATATATCCTGTACCGTTAAAAGCTTTCTCTCGCCCAATAAAAAAGACGTATTTTTGCACGATGAAGTAATACTGTATAACCGTGGAATCACCGGATTTAATCATCACTATACCGAGGCCTCTATTTTGGATATCGGCTTTATAAATCCAGAACTTCCAATTATCGATCTATATATCAATAAATTCATTGAAAATAAAGCTTTTCAAGAGCTTTTTATCTGGTTCTCAAACTATATTGTAAATTTAACTCAGGAAGAACAAGCATACTGCTATAGTAAACTTGAAAAAATCAAAGCAGAAATTCAGGAAATTGACTGGCATGCCCTTGAATCCCTTTTCACTGATTCCGATTCAACAAACAACTACAGTAGATTCCTCTCATGCAAAAATGCTTATTTGACAAAGAGCATGAGTACTTCCAAGATTTTAAAAAAAATAAAAGAAATCAAGGTATCGCCTGATGAAACATATTTCAGCTGGCTATTAAAAGATTTTATTCTGCAAAAAAGGGATTCATTAAGCCTGCTTCGCAATCTGCCAGAAGCAGTAATGAAAAATTTAATTTTTTATTTACTTGAAAATGACGCGAATGCTTGGAACTATCTAAATACCTTTATTTCCGATATGACGCTTTACCTTACTGAAATTCAGAAGAAATCCGCTTCAACGAAAAGCATAAATAAAGTCTCCAAAAAAGAAATAGCTGCTTATACCAAGCTGATTTTGATATGCCTTGAGTATATGGATCAGCATGCAGATAATCAAAATGAAAAAGATCTGCGAATGAATATTTTTACATTTTATACCGCATTCGGTGAAAACCTTGTTCAACTAAATCAATTTCCAAAGGATTCGGAAATCATCGATTTAAAAATGGAAAAAAAACTAATTACAACGATAACCGAAATCCGTCATACCGACACTGCGCATGTAATTGAGAAACTCTCTGCTCTATGTGAAAAAATAGTGAACAAAAATAATATATTGAGACATTATATCCAAATACTCAGATTCACTCGTCAGCATTATAATAAAATTTTAAGTATCTGCATGATTGTAAAGGACGAAGAGAAAAATCTTTCCAGATGCTTGTCTAGTGTCAGCCCTCTCATTGATTGCGGACTTGCGGAATTGATTATCATCGATACAGGCTCTGTTGATCGTACCATTGAAATTGCACGCGAATACACCGATAAAGTATACCTGCAAAAATGGGAAGGCAACTTTTCTAAAGCAAGAAATCAAAGCTTGATCCATAGTGATGCGGAATATGTTTTTATTATGGATGCTGATGAAGAGTTCCGTCCTTCTGATCTTTCGGCATTGCAAACCATGTTTTCCACGCCGGATTACAAGCAATTCAGCACCTTTACTTTAAACATTATCAGCTATACAGACACAAAATTGCAAAATTATGCAGTAATGGCACAGCCTCGTATATTTAAAAATGATTCCACATTCCATTATTCGAGTGCCGTGCACAATCAGCCGGTTTTTAAAGGCCCCATCAAAAACTCGGATGTCAGTATCCTGCATTATGGCTATATTATGACGCCAGATATCAAAGAAAAAAAATACCAGCGTACATCGACACTTCTAAAAAAAGAATTACAGCGTGATCCACGAAGTATTTATTTTCGCTTTCAATTGTGTAACAGCTACGCGATGTACGGAGATTTGAAGAATGCACTGCATCAAGTTGAAATATATATGCGCTTAATCTCAGAAGAAGCTGAACTGCATGATAATGTTCTTATGTATTACAATAACGCTGCCGCAATTTATATCAACTGCTATCTATATGAAAAATCTGAAGAAGTATGTAATACCGCCCTTTCTATCGAACCCGATTTCATCGACTTTGTTTACTATAAAGGATTTATTCGATTTGAACAGGAAGATTACGAAACTGCATTGACTTATTTTAGTCGCTATCTTACACTGATTACGCATTATAACCAAATGAAAACAAAAGATGATGGAAGATTTGCCTTTTACACAGTTTGCAATTCTGAAGATGTAAAAAAGATGCTGCTTCAAACACATTACCGTCTACATGAATACGATGCATGCATTAAAGATATGGAGCAAATTCTTTCAGAAACGGTAAGAATAAACTGTATCTACGAGTTCATGAATGCTTGTTTGATTACAAATAACACTTCAGCATTAACAGACTTTTATGCAAGCAATGCAAATGGAACAACAAAAGAATTATTTGAAAAGACCTTCCGCTATTTTGAAGATGTACTTCAAAATGAAGCACCGAAAAATAATTTCTATACGCTTTCAGAATATACATGGGATGCTTTAGACTTTGAGAGTTTTTGGCCGTTTTTATATGAAGTGCTTCTAGAACTGTTAAAATTGGATGCAAAGAAAATAGAAGAAGACAGTGCACTTATTTTATATAAGAAGCTGTTGCAGCTTGTACTTCATAGAACAGAAAAGCTATTGTATGACTACCTTTCTGAAGAAGAGCTTGTTGATTTATATAATAAATATATGATTATCTGCTCGAAGCTGGCTTCTGGCGGAAAAGTTCATTTACTTGAAGCGAGAGAACGAATTTTTATTAAAAGAATCGTAGATGCTTATCAAGCAACAGATGCTTCCGAAATGTTATCACTTTTACAGAATTCCTTTTTAGAATATCATAAAATGAAAGGCATCGTAGATTTGTCAATACACATTCTCTTTCCTTCTTCCTCTGCTGAAACAACTGACACATCACCACACACTGAAGAGCAATCCAGCACAAATCGAATTGAAAATAAAGTAAATGAGTTGCTTGTCAAAATTAACAAAGACATTTCTCAGTTAGAAAATAGGTCAGCAGATACTTCTGAAAATATAGCCCAGAATATGTCTGCTGTTAAACTTATGATAAAAGAGCTGGAAAACTACCGTACCTTGATTCCTGTACAAATTTATCTATGCAGATTGTACAGTTTAACAAAACAATACCAGAAGGTCACGGAATCCTATTGCCGCCTTAAACTCAATTATCCATTAGAAGCGTCCATTCAAATCAAAGATTTGATCCCGCAAAGCTTATTGAAATCAAATCAAGAGGATTTGAAAATTCTTCATGGAACAATGGATGATACCAACAATACGATGCAAATCGTCCGTATGCTGAAAAACAATGGAGTCGATGCTAAGGCATTAAACTATATCCCTAAGCATTCTGAATGCACTTCTGATTATGAAATGGATATAAATTCCCTTGAAAATGGGGCTATGATCTTAGAACGTACGATTGATACTGCCGCAAAATTGATTCCTCAATATGACATCTTTCATTTTCATCATTCAAGTTCACTTCATTTCAAACAGCATGATCTTGCAATTATTAAAGACTTAAATAAAAAGCTAGTTGTAGAATATTGCGCTGAAAACGTGCGCACCAGCGAAAAAGCAGCACAACTCAGTCCCTATGTTCAGCTGTCTTCTGAGAAAGATTTAGAAATATTTAGAAAACTAGAGGTTTTCTCTAAATACGCATCATGCTGCATTGCACAGGATTATGAAGTTTATGAATATGTAAAAGATTTCTTTGATGATATTCATATTATTTCACCATTTGTAAGGATGCCGACTCTTTCTGAAATAAGCCGTCCAAGCAAAACGAGTCATAAATTCATCATTTCCCATTGTGCAGAAAACAGCCATACCGCTGGAACATCACATATCCTAAAGGTTATGGAAGAACTAAAATATCAATATCAATTTGATTTTAAACTGATTAAAAAAGCGCCTCTGGAACAAGTTCAAACTGTTTATCAATCCTCTGATCTCATTATCGGTGAGCTTTATGGAGGTACCTATAGCAGATATGTCATAGGTGCGATGGCATCGGGCAAACCCGTTATGGGATATATTAGTGATTTTATGAAGGAAAAATACCCAAAAGAACTTCCTTTGATTCCAACCTCTCCTGAAAGTTTCAAATCCGACCTTGAAAAAATTCTAAAAAACAAGGATATGCTAAATGAAATAGGCAAAGCAGGTCCAGCTTTTGTCCATAAATATCACAATGCAGATATAGAAATCGCAAAATTAATTAAACTTTATCATCACTTATCCGCAAAGTAAAAATTTCGGTATTCCAATGAAAGAAGAAAGTCCCCTGCAGTGAGCAGGGGACTTTCTTCTTTCATTGGAATGATATTCTGTAACCTGTTCTATTGATTAGAAAAGCAGTTTTTTACCTTCCACCAGGTTCATATATTTTTTTGCATGGCCTTTATAACCATACTGCCTTTCTACATCAAGTCTTGCTTGCTTTCCTATCTTATTGTAGCGCACATCATCCATCTTTAAAACAGCAACAATCTGATCTGCCAGTGCTTCAGCGTCTCCTGCCTTGACTAAAAATCCATTTTTACCATTTTCAATGATTTCCTTCATTCCACCAATTTCCGAAGCAATTACAACCTTGCCGCAGGCCATTCCTTCTAATAAAGCAATAGACGTGGCTTCCTCCACATTGTTTGATCTAATAGATGGAATCAATATTACTTTAGCCTTCTTATATATTTTCTGTATCTCATTATGGGGAACATTGCCGAGCAAAGTTACAAAATCATTCAGATTTTTTTTATTTTTACATTCATCCGTTTGCTCCTTTGGGTTTTCTGTGATCACCTCATGACGATCCACGTACTCTTGAATCACGGTACGCTCAATTCCATCTCCGGCAATCACCAACTTGAAGTCCGTAATTCCTCTTTTTATTAGCTCCCCAGCAGCCTTTACTGCATATATTACGCCATTTTTGGGAACCAATCTTCTCGGAATCAAAATGATATTATTCGCGATATCATAAGAATTTATTTTCAAATCATCACCTATGATGTTTTCATCCGATTGACCCTTTTCTGCGTTGAATAATACATCATCTGCTGCATTTTTCAATACAGCAATGTCTATTGAAGGATTTAGCTTTAAATTAGTCACATATTCTTTAATTCTAGTGTCAACTGTAATGATTCTATCTGAAATCTCATAGGATATCTTTTCATATTGAAGAAAGTAATGATAGATAGGCGTTCCCTTTTTCAATCCTCCATAATCCACATTTTCATCCGTAAAATAACCATGCAAAGTAGTAACAATCGGCAGAGTAAAGTGAAGTCTTTTTATGACTCTATGTGCAGCCATAGCAGCAATTACATCCTGACAGCTGATAAAGCTATAGTAATTTCCTACTAAGGCTTTTTCAATCTTATCTTCCAGCTGTTTTTGAATAGAGTAAATCAAATAGATAAAGGAATGATCTGAGGATTTTTCCAGCTTCTCGGGTGAAATTCCCTCCGAAAGATTATCACCAAGCTGCGCTACCAGATAATCAATGGCTTTTGTTTTATCAATCAATGTATTTGTATTATGCTGATAGGTAACCAGCTTACATGGAATATTTTGCTCATGGATGCCTTTTACCAACAGATGAATATGCGTATGCTTACCCCCAACTGCACTTCCCTCTCTTGGATCATCGGTCGATACCAGCAGTACTCTCTGATTTCTGTTATCCTCCAGCAATTCAGTCGCCGAATTGCTGCTTTCTGTCTGCTCTATTCGGTTCTTCCAATATAAAGATGCCTCTTGAAACATTTGAAATGCATCAGCTGCTTTCTCAGAATTCACCGTACTCTGCGCTGCCTCAATTTGTTGGTAATTCTGACTAATCTGAGTGAAATATTCTGAAAAGAGTTTGTAATAGGCTTTTCGATTCTCTAAAAAGTCTTTATTCAGATTCATCTGAATAAAATATCTTCGAAATAAAAGATCTTCAAACTTAATTTTCCCCTCTACAACCTGCATAAAATTATCATGATTTGATGCAAAATTAGATTCATGATGACGATAAAAATACATTGGTTTCTTTATGTGCATAAATTTGCAAGTAAGAATATTATCAATATAAAAAGGAACATTTTGCTCGGCATAATTTAAAATTACATTTGAAATGTAATCTTCTCTAAAAAAAGATACATCTGGTATCACTGACGAAAATCCGGAAACCACATCCATTAAAAGCAAAGTAGAACTTTCATAATCCTTAAATCTTGTTTCTCCACTGATCCTACCTTCGCTATCTATTGTAGCCATATCTGTATATACAAATTTTAGATTTGAGTCTTTAAGCATCACATCAAGGCAAGTTCTTATATATTCCTTATCTATCAGGTCATCGCTGTCTACACGAGTTAAAAATTTACCTTTTGCTTTTTCCAATCCGTATTTTAATGTGCTCAGCTGTCCGGTATTTTCCTTATAAAAATATTGAATTCGATCGTCACTAAAACCTTTTGCAATTTTTTCTGAATCGTCTGTTGATCCATCATTGACGATAATAAGTTCGATATGCTGATAGCTTTGCTTTAAAACACTTTCTATCGCTTCTTTCAGGTATTTTTCACGATTATAGACAGTCATGACAATGCTCACAATCGGTTCCTTTAAATTTTCCTTACAGACTCTGTCCATTTCATTTAAAAGCATGTCGTTAATATAGTCAGAACTATATTTTTCTTGTACATAATTTTTATAACTAATTGAATTATAACTTTGTGAAAGCATATCAACCGCTTCCTTTATCGTATTAAAAATGAGATGCTTGGGATAGATTCCACGAGCACCTACAAAATTGTGAATAATCGGCTTGATCCCTTTGGACATTGCCTGCATAACACTCATATTCTGAGATTCAAGTATACTGGTACATAAAATATAATCCTTATCCTCCAGCCAGCTATCTAAATTATCTTGCCAGCCCTCGTAGATAATATTTTTCTCAAGTCTCCACTCCTGTATCATCTGTTTAAAATATAGTACGTCTCTATCATCTTGAAAACGTCCTGCAATATACAATTTATACCGTGAATCTGTATCATAAATCGCTTTAAATGTTTGAAGTAAAAGCATCGGGCCCTTCTTATAATTTATATATCCTACATAAGCAATATGAAATCCCGGTCTTCTTTCATTAAATGTATATTGACTCATAGTGACACCATTTGGAATCACTGTTGTTTTTTCAATAGCAATACCAAATTTTTCAACTGCCTGATCCCTGATATGCTTGGCAACGAAAATAACTCTATCTACCATACCCCAATTTACTTTCAATGGATAATCGGTAAAAATTTCATAGCTGTGAATCCTACACACAATTTTCTTGTTTATCGCTGCTGGGTGTCTGCTTCCGTAAGCAATGAGCTCATCACACCATTCAAACCAGCATATATCCGCCCATGTAATTTGTTGGTCCATTTCACCAAATGTTTCACCTGAAATAACAACTTTTTTTGTATCGTAGATACCGGAAAGCTTATCTGCGATTTCCTCTATAAAATGATCCATACCTTTTTTAACAAAAATGGCCAATTTCATTTTTTCTTTTTCCAGTAAAATATTTTCTTTCATTTTGCATCTACCTTACCCCTTCATATCTCTCACAGCAAATATATGTAAATGCATGATTTAAAATGCTATCTTACTGTCTCAGCTAATCCGTTTCATTCTCTCTTTTCAAATCTAATTGTATCAGTCATTTCATTCTGTTATAATTAAGCAACAATAAGCCTAAACGCCTATCGTCTGATAGGAAGTATAAGCCCTGCATCCTATCTCTACTTGGTTTATCACTTGCAGTCACAATAATGGCAGCTTAGACGAGTTGAATTGTTTACATACTGTAAAGGAGAAATTGTATGAGACGGATACTGTTTCCAATAATCATTCTCATTATTTTATTTACTTCATCGTGTACCATTCAAACTTCAAACAGCAACGCATCCAATTCGCCAACAGAATCTTCGCAGCTGATCTTTGCTTTTGACAATAATAATTTTAAAGGTCATTCTGATTTGAAAGAAACGGATGAAAAACTCCAAGGTACCATTTGTCTATCCCCCACTTTAGAAGAAAAACAAAAAAAATCACTTATTAATGAATATCTTCAAAGATTGGGAACATATAAAGAAACTCCTGATTCTGTAACCTATGATAACGGAAGGCTCCTTGTGGAACACTATTTGAATGAAACAAAAGAGAAAACGAGTTTTATTTTTCATCTTTATGGTAAAAAATCTGAAAGCGAAAATGCAATTGCTTCACAAGATGCGATAATCTGCACAACAATAAATTTAAGTGATTTTCAGAAAGTAGGATACCTTTCTTACACTTTTGATGAACAGCAGCGTACAAATCATGAAAGTTTATTAGATACAAAGAAAAATCCGATTGCAGCTATCAACTATCAATATTTGAATGGTGTTCCCTTTCCTTTTATTACAAAATATGAAGCTTCGGATACTTCCCGCAATATTGCTGATCATGTACTAAACATAAACCAAAAGTTCTGGATTTATAAAGATAATGCCGAATTTGATAACGCTGGGAAATGGACTGGTTATTCTGCTGATATGTACAAGAATCATAATTCTGGGTACACCTTTACCTGCTCTTATGACACAAAAGGAAATCTTGTAAAAATTATAGGTGAAACGGATAAATCGGATCTTCTAAACGAGATTAACTTAGTCTATCAAAAAGCTGGTTTACTTAGTACAGTAGACTATACACGTCCGGATACGGTATATGGAACTGCTGACTCCTCTGGGCAAATACATTATGATGAGAACGGCCGAATGATATATAAAGAAAATTATATTACTCATGGGACGCAATATGTGTTCTATCTTTACAATGATGAAGATAAAAGACCTTGGATCTGCATTCAACTTGACAGTGCAATTCAGGGTCACATTACAGATGAGGTTGATTACGGTAATCAAGTAACCGCCTATCTATTCCAATCGTTCAATTAAAACTGTTTGAACTTCGTTAATTTTTATAATGCATACGCAAGGGGCACAGTGATTTGCAGATCACTGTGCCCTTTACAGATAGTAATCTTTTTTGCTTGACAAAGCTGTGAAGAATATATATAATATTCACATCAAAATAATTTGATATGAGGTGATGGGATTGGAAAAGAATCATGAAAAAAATGCAAAGGTTTTTAAAGCGTTTTGTGACGCAAAGCGCCTGTCGATTTTGGAATTATTACAAAGCGGTGAAAAATGCGCATGTGTTTTAATTGACTATATGGAAATTGGTCAATCTTCTTTATCTTATCATATGAAGATTTTATGTGAATCTGGTGTTGTAGAAAGCAGGCAGGAAGGAAAATGGACACATTACCGCCTTAGCGAATCCGGCAGTCAATATGCTGCAGACCTTTTAGTCACACTCACAACGCCTCATCCCGTACAATCATCCGGTCAATGCTGAATAAAAGGAACCATCTGTGAGATGGTTTTTCTTTCGACGAATATATCAAATTTTTTTGATGTGATTTTATTAGAATGGTGAGGTTCCTTATGCAAATACTACACACTATATGGCTCTTTTTTCAAGATCAGGTTCTTGGCATGAAATGGCTAAACAGCCTAATTGGCAATTTGCTTTCCAGCTTTGGGCTGGATATTGAAAGCCGAGCAGGAGGAAGCATCCAATTTTTTCTCTATGATGTAATAAAGATTACGCTGCTTCTTTGCTTTTTGATTTTTATTATCTCATACATTCAAAGCTACTTCCCGCCGGAACGGAGTAAAAAAATACTAGGAAAATTTCATGGTATATGGGCAAATATTGTTTCTGCTCTGCTTGGAACAGTTACACCTTTTTGCTCCTGTTCATCGATTCCGCTGTTTATCGGCTTTACAAGCGCCGGGCTGCCACTTGGAGTAACCTTTTCTTTTCTTATTTCTTCGCCTATGGTAGATCTTGGAAGCCTCGTGCTTCTCATGAGTATCTTTGGGGCAAAAGTTGCAGTTGTTTATGTTGTGATTGGATTAGTCATTGCTGTGCTCGGTGGTACAATCATTGAAAAAATGCATATGGAACCATATGTAGAAGAATTTATTCGAACTGCAAGCAGCGTAGATATTGAATCCGCTTCACTTACAAGAGAAGAACGAATCGTTTACGCCAAAGATCAGGTTGTTTCTACCTTTAAAAAGGTATTTCCTTACATTTTAATTGGAGTCGGAATCGGAGCCGTCATTCACAACTGGATTCCTGAATCCTGGATTGAAGCAGCTCTTGGCACCAGCAACCACTTTGGAGTACTATTGGCCACTTTAATTGGCATACCAATGTATGCCGATATTTTCGGAACGATTCCGGTTGCCGAAGCATTGCTTTATAAAGGCGCACAATTGGGAACGATTCTCTCCTTTATGATGGCAGTAACCACACTGAGTCTGCCCTCCATGATTATGCTGCGTAAAGCTGTAAAACCAAAACTGTTAGGCGTATTTATTGCTGTCTGCAGCATCGGTATCATCTTAGTCGGTTATTGCTTTAATGCTTTTCAGTTTTTATTTATTTAGTTTTAGGAGGAACTTATTATGGCTCTATTTGGAAGAAAAAAGAAGGAAACGAAAACCTGCTCTTGCAACGGTAACTGCAACTCAGAAGCTAGTGTACAAAAAAACAATGCCTCAACATCAGCAGATTCACCCATTAAGGTGCTTGGCTCAGGTTGCGCAAAATGCAATCAATTAGAGGCTGCTGTCAAGGAAGCTCTTTCTGATCTGGGTTTGAATGCTCCAATTGAACATGTTACCGATTTTGCAAAGATAGCAGCTTATGGTGTAATGTCTACACCTGCGCTTGTCGTGAATGGTAAAGTCACTTCCTATGGAAAGGTTCTAAAAAAAGATGAGGCAATCGATATCTTAAAAAAGGAGCTTCTTTCGTAATGGATAAACCTAAAGTTGCTTTTGTCTGTGTTCATAATTCCTGTCGAAGTCAGATAGCAGAAGCATTAGGCAAACATCTTGCCGCAGATATTTTTGAGAGCTATTCCGCAGGAACAAACACAAGCATGCACATCAATCAAGATGCTGTCCGATTGGTAAAAGAGATCTACCATATTGACATGGAAAAAACGCAATATAGTAAACTCATTCCTGCGATTCCACCCGTAGATATCTTAATAACAATGGGATGTAACGTCCAGTGCCCTTTGCTTCCTTGTAAGCACAAAGAAGATTGGGGTCTTGATGATCCCAGCGGTAAATCCGATGCATCTTTTAAAACCTGCATCACCACAATAGAAAAGAACATTCTAGATTTACGTAATCGGATTAAAAATAATACCTTATAACCAAGGTAACTGAATCAGCCGGATAAAAAATAGCCTTTTACGGTAACTTGATTTTGATATGCTCCCTGTCAAGTAGACAGGGAGCATATCATTTTACCATAAGAAGGCTATTTGATTTTGTTATTCACAAGCTTTTTACCCTCTCGGTTATTGTCTTTGATAATTTATATGCTATTCATACACGCTATCTTAAAGATTATCTTTTAAATATTGAACTGCACTTACAAACCGCCTACATTAGATTTTATCAAAATAAAGAATAGCACGATAACGAACAGCACCAATAATTTTTTATTCATCTCTAAACCCCTTTTATACACCTTATTGTAAATTAACTTGAAACATTCTAAAATCTAAGCTAATTTTTCGAATACCCAAGCAGTTAATTCATTCAACGAAGGATGAATGACCATAGAATCACGAATCGGTGTATAGGTGCCTAGATGAGGGCACAGCGTCCGAAGCCCTTCAATTCCTTTCTTATCTGCAAACGCTTCCGCCTTTTTTCCGCATTCATAGCCTTCGTTCATTAAATACACAAAAGGCTGTAATAAAACCGCTGCTTGCGGTCCGACAATATGCACTCCCAATATCTTTTTATCCTCACCGACAATTATTTTAATAAACCCATTATCTTCATCTTTCTTGCTGTAACCCATCGCAATTCCGCCAACAACCTCAGAATAGTAATTTTTCGCTGTTTTATACGGAATTTCTTTCTCCTGTGCTTCCTTTTCTGTCAATCCCACATGTGCGATTTGAGGATGTGTAAAAATAGTCCAAGGAACCGCATTGTAACCAGCCTCTTTTTTCTCACTTCCAAATAAATTTTGACTCAAAATCATTGCTTCATAATTTGCTTTATGTCGAAACTGATATTTTCCATTTACATCGCCCAATGCCCAAATATTTTTCTGAGATGTTTCTAAATAAGAATTCGTACGAATCCACCCTCTCTCATCAAGTTGCACATCTGTATGTTCCAAAGATAAGGTATCTGCATTGGATTGAACGCCGGAAGCAACAAAGATTTCTTCGCACTCCACGACTGTCCTCTCTTTTGTAAGCCGATTCTCCACCGTTACGCACTTTCCATCCTGATCCTTTGAAACTGACAGAACCGAAGAATCCGTAAGAATGTCCACTCCATTTGTCGCAAATTGCTTTGCTGTAAATGCAGAAATCTCCTCTTCTTCTTTGCTCAAGATCCGACCTGAACGTACTATAATCGTTACTTTTGTTCCGAAGGAAGAAAAAATATGTGCAAACTCCATACTGATCGCACCACCGCCAATAATAACTAAGCTTTTCCACGGTTTTTTCGGAAATTTTTCTCCAAAAAAGGTTTCTGAAGTGATGTATCCACTTCTTTCTAATCCCTCAAATGGAGGAACAAAACTTCTTGCCCCTACGGCAACAATGAATTTATCTCCGCAAATCACATCATCAGGAGACCCGTCCTCATATCGGACTGCCATACTGTCGTGCCCTGTAAAAGTACCGTTCCCCTTATATACGGTGAGATTGGGCATGCTTAATAAATTGCTTTCTATTTTTTTATGAAAATCAATTTGCCCCCACATTCTTTTAGAAATGGTATTCCATTCAATTTGAGGGGGGTATGAAGTGATTCCAATTCGGCTCGATCGTTCCATTTCCCGAATAAAATCGGCAGGATACACTAGCATTTTAGATGGAATGCAACCCTTGGTCAGGCAAGTTCCGCCAAATTTTGCTTTCTCAATGATTGCACATTCCAATCCCTGATTCAAAGCTTCTTCTAAAACCATCAAACCTGCGCCGCTTCCTACAACAACCATATCATATCGTTTCAAAATTATACCTCCTTAAATCCCGTAAAGACTTTATTAAAAGATAGAAACATTTTCAATATACGTAAGCAAATTGTTATTGATTTTTATAATTTTTAATTGCATCAGCTATTCTTCCGACACCCTCTTTAAGTATAGAGCGTGGCATAGCCAAATTCAATCTCACAAAGCCTTTGGCGTTGTCCACAAACAGCTTATTTCCCCCTTCAAGAAGCACACCGGCTTCCTTCGCAAAAAACAATGGCAGATTCTCTACATCTGGCAGACATTGATTAAAATCCACCCATGCAAGGTAAGTAGATTCCGGAATCTTAAAAACAGCCCCAGGGACATTTTCTCTAAGAAACGCTTTAAGGAATTCAAAATTTCCGTCCAGATAAAATTTTAACTGCTCCAGCCATTCCCCTCCTTTTTCATAAGCTGCTTGATTTGCTGCTAAAGAGAGTGGATTGATATTTCCTGCTGTTCTATCATGCCGGCGAAATGTTTTTCTCAATTCTTCATCTCTTATTATGATATTGGAAAACATCATTCCGGCCATATTAAACGTCTTGCTTGCTGCCATGCAGGTCACTAGCTTTTTGTAGTCTTTCATGACTTTACCAAGAGGGATATGTTTCTTTCCTGTACGGAGTAAATCACAATGAATCTCATCAGAAATCACCCACAAATCATTTTTTTCTATGATCTCAGCAAGTCTCTTTAACTCTTCTTCACTCCATACTCTCCCGGTTGGATTATGTGGATTGCACCATAGTAACAATTTTACATTCGGATCGGAAGCTTTCTTTTCAAAATTATCGAAATCAATAGAAAAATAGCCATCTTCATTTTTTAGTGGCGAGAACACCAATCCTCTATTATTGAATTTAGCCGCATGTTGAAAAAAGCCATATGCAGGAGTTGTAATGAGTACGCTCTCATCCTCTCCAACCAAATCTCCGATTAATTCATATAGTGCTGGTATAATTCCTTGTGAAAAAATCAATTCTTCTTTTGGAAAGCTCCAGTCATATAATTTTTGGCACCATTCACGGAAGGCCTCGTAATAGGCAGAGTCATAGACCATGGTATATCCAAAAATCTTTTTGTCCACTCTATCTTTAATCGCTTGGCAAATTTCTGGAGGCGTAGCGAATTCCATGTCCGCAACCCACATTCGGACAAATTCATCATCTTTAAATGGAAAATCGATTTCCGGATATTCACCGAATATATATCCTCGAAAGCCTTCAACATTTACAGCATTTGTATTTCTTCTTTCTATAATTTCATCAAAATTATATCTCATTTTATTCCTCCTTTAACAAGCTAATCCAATACGCAGATTATATAATACCAACTTAAATAATTCAATCACGATGCGTCGATTACGCCTGTTATTGAAAGGGGAAATTCACACTCAATCACAATTCATCCTCTTTTGTGTTCCATAAAAATAAGCCTTCTGCCGCTGCTAATTTTCCTAATAATGATTTCATTTTTTCGTTGAGGTTATAACAACTCAAATACAAATCATCACCATTTACAACAATCATAGTGCTTTCATCTTCAATAAGAATATTCATGTAATCCTTTTTTCCAAACGTACATTCTTTGATCCAGTCCGCTAATTCTTCAGGAAGTGGATTTTTTGTCCAACTCCCACGGTAACTCACATCAAAATCATAATAACAATTTATCTTTAATAAAATATCAGCAAATTTTTGATATAATTTAGCCATTTCACCATTCTTACGAAAATATTCTTCTATCTTAAAATACTGTCCTTCACTATTCTTTGGCACTCGCTGAGGAAGAAAATCGACGATATAGCAAGTTTCTTCCAGCAGCTCATCTATTTTATCGTACTTGTCCATTTTTCGTTTCTCCTAACTTCCAACTCATCGACGATAAATTGGAAAGAATCATTTATTTTTAAATTTCAACTAAAACAGCTCGATTTCTATCTATTGACTTTCTGTCCGTATATCTGTAATATAAAGTTTCGCTAAATCATGTCCAGTCGGATTCTGGAAAATCCGAAGATCAAATTCAGGAATAACTGCAAGTATGTGATCGAATATATCCGCTTGAATCGCTTCATAGGCATTCCAGTCTGTCGTATTAGTAAAAACATATAATTCAATCGGGATACCATGTTCCGTGGGTTCTAACTGCCTTACCAGCCTCGTCATTTTCTGATGAATGTGAGGATGATTCCTTAGGTACTTTTCCAAATAAATGCGGAAGATTCCCAGATTGGTCAGATGGCGTCCGTTTACTCTGTTGGATGACTTCACATGCTTTTGATTATATTCTTGAAGTTCCTCTGTTTTTTGTGACAAGTATTCAGAAATATATTGAATTTCACGGTATTTTTCTAATTTCTCTTTCGTACAAAATTGAACACTCGTTATGTCTATGTTCACAGCACGTTTAATTCGGCGGCCGCCCATTTCCTGCATACTTCTCCAATTTTTAAATGATTCAGAAACCATAGCATACGTCGGAATGGTCGTCACGCTTTTATCCCAGTTTTCCACTTTTACAGTGTGAAGAGAGATGTCAGTCACCGCACCATCCGCGCCATGCACAGGCATTTCAATCCAGTCATCCAATCTGACCATATCATTTTCTGTCAACTGAATGCTTGCAACGAATCCTAAAAGAGTATCCTTAAAAATCAATAGAAGCACTGCACTTGCAGCTCCAACTCCCCCTAATATAATTGTAGGGGAACGATCCATAATCAAACTTACAATGATTATCAAACCAATTGCATAGGCCGTAATTTTCAGCACCTGTAAAAGTCCTTTCAGCGGACGAGTTTTCGCAGCTTCACTCTTCTTATACATTTCGTTTGCCGCATTAAGAAATTTATCAAACGTTTGAAGCAATGCAAATACTAAAAAACACACGGCAAGCTTATGAAGCCACGCCTGCCCGTAAACTGACATCGGTGCAAAAACATAAATGACAAGAGCAGGAATAATCAGCACCATACGTTCAAAAACATGATGCTCAAGTAAAATATCATCCCATTTTGTTTTGCTCTGCACAACAATTACTTTCAATGCTTTTAAAAGTAAGCGTTCTGCAATAAGATAAGCCAAAAATGCCGTCAAAAATATTAAAATAAATATGACTGCACCAGCAATCGACACACTTGTTTTTTCATTCAGTTTCCAACCAATTAAAATTGCCGTAATCCAAGCTGTCATTTTATCTCTCCCCTTCAACATCAAATTATTCCAGCTATATATTATATTCCGCTTTCTGCAAAGAAATATAAATTCTTTTTAAAATCCTATCACAAGATTCATTTTAGTCGAGCAGCAAAACGCCAAAAGCTTGATGCCATCTTTTATTGAGCATTCTTATGATCTTGTTTGCAGTGGTACATTTTCTGATCCACCGCTGCCAAAAAAGAATCTTCTGTATCTGTCTCATGAAAGACGGAATAGCCCATACTCAACGATAAAGTATATTCCGACTGGTAACTTTTATTATACTCTGCCACATTTGAGTAAAGTGTGTCTATGAACTGCTCAATTTCATCGAAATTGGAGCGTTCTCCTACAATAATAAATTCGTCACCGCCCAGCCTGGCAATAAAATCTTCACTTCTTTTGCAAGAATATCGAAGAATCTCCGCTGTTTTAACCAGAGCACAATCCCCTTCCATATGTCCATAAATATCATTAATTTTCTTGAATTCGTCTAAATCCAAAATGACAGCAAACAGAAGGCAACCTGTACGTTTTGCCCTAATTTTCCGCCGAAGATGCTGATCGAGACGCCTTCGATTATATAAACCAGTCAAGTAATC
Organism: Sinanaerobacter sp. ZZT-01; assembly: GCF_035621135.1. Taxonomy (NCBI): domain Bacteria; kingdom Bacillati; phylum Bacillota; class Clostridia; order Peptostreptococcales; family Anaerovoracaceae; genus Sinanaerobacter; species Sinanaerobacter sp. ZZT-01. The sequence continues at coordinate 2,737,443 of NZ_CP141728.1, read as the reverse complement.
GGTTGCAATTTCTGCATTCTGTATTCTAATATAGATGTTTGTACATGCCAGCATCGTACAGACCCATATAATAGAAAGCCCAAAAAATTTAATCTGAATGATTACTGCAGCAATGACTCCAATGGGAAAAATCAACAAAGGAAGGTTCACCTCTTTGCTTGCTTCCCACCCATTTTTTACAATATCTTTCAAAGACATTCCACATGCACATAGTAAATATAACAAGGATATAGATGCCATGACCAGAAACCAAGGTCCCCGCATGTAATTATTATTTTCATCAATAACAAAAAACCATCCTGTTAATGGAGTTACAAGAGTAATCACTGTAGATATGGATATTGGAATCGCGTAAATCCATATACGCTTCAACAAATCAGACTTACTTTCATGAATCTTAAAATCCGTATATAGTATCCATAAAAGGCAGATCAACGGGTTGAATAGATAGTACAATGTCGTCACCACATAATTAATCGATTTCAAAATCGGCAAAGACATTCCATCTGTCAGCCACATCCCCGTATCGAGCAGAAAAATAAGTAAATTTAAAAGCATAACACCGTTAAATATCTTTTGGTCAACAGGCAGGTTTCTGAAGCTGTTTTTATTCCAGTTTGTTATCATAAGAAGTAAAACCATACTTCCTACAATATTTACCTCCGCATATAAAAAGTTTAGCAAATCAGCGACCCCCTCACTTGCTTGCGGTATTTCCCACATTTGTATTTTAATATATTCTGGAAATTTAAAAGACAAGATTGATAATATTATACCAAAATAAAAGAAAAAATAATAAGACTTTCTTCTTATTATTTTTTATAATTCATTACATTTTCTTTTAATGTTCTGTTTAAATTCATTATAGGATGAAGTCGATGTTTTGTATTATCTTTTCAAAAATTCGTTTTTTTATATTTAAGGTTTCTTTCTCTTTCTCTTTTTCTAAAAAATAGAGAATTTCTTTTTTTTCCGGCGGATTGCAGATTTTATAGTTGCTCTTAATATATGTGGAGTTCCATGAGTCTACCATATATTCCAATGCATTTATCGCAATTCTCCGATATTTTCCTCCCAGCAGGAACCATTCTTCAATCTCCTTCCAACTAGGGTTAGAACAGGCAAATAAATCATACCATTGCTCTTTCGTTGTAGCGCTTGATATGTATCCTTTTATCCATTCAAGAATTTTATCATTCCGAAACCAGCAAAGGTGCTTTTTCGCTTCATGACTGTTTATTTTTTCAATGAATAAACTTTCCACATAAGCTGTAACCTTACTTAATCCTTCTTCTTCAGGGAAACATCTAGAAGTAAGATAGGATCGATGTTCTGGTTTTATTTCTGTTTCCTCTTTCCAAAGTAATTTGACCCAGTCCGATGCGAACGAACCTACGCTTTCTCCAATCACTCGGATTAAGATTTCTTTTTGAGATTCGTCCACTCTCTGTAATCTTGCCATTACAGTTTGAAACACGTCATTTTTATCATATGCTTTCAGTGCCTTTAACTCTCGCTTTTCTAATGTCCCATGATACTCGATGTATTGAATCAGGCTTTCTAAATCCCTTTCTCCTTCTTCAATCGACAGCGCTGCGAACGTATCAAACCACTTTTTCCATTTAAATGCATTCTCACCATTACTGTTTAGCCCATTTTCATCTATAAAAGGCTCCATCTGCCATATTTCACTGCCAATTCCATATAAGTCGGTAATCTTGCTCAGATAAGATAAAAACGATTCTGCAAGGAAGAATACACCTTCCCCCTCATGGCTCCAATAAACAACATTTGGTTCTGTCTGAGATGATTCCATGTCAAAAGCCAGTAAATCTCCGTTTCTTACATCAAAAAACTTTAATTTGTTCTTCAACTCTGAATCAATTCCATTATAAGCTTCTATTTGTGAGCCAAATGCAGTTAAATCTTCAATCCAGTTTATATTCCATCCTATCTCACCCGAAAAAATCTCTCTGAATACATGCGGCAGATTTGCACTTTCCGGTAAAGACCACCTAAATTCAGCATGTCTTGAAAAATGCATCAATATTTCTTTAAACGAAGAAGGCAAAGCAAATCCCAGACTTTTTTCTTTCTCCTCAATCTCTTCTTTCGTAGCACAAGGTTCAACGATAAGCTCTTTCGCATTCCCGCCAAAGTCCGTTACTTTCTGTAAGATTTCTTTCCATTTCGTGGGAAAGGATTCATACTTGCACATCTTCATTACCTCTCTATTTTATATGGCATAATTTTCTCTTTATTGAATGGCTCTCTGGCAATGCTTGCTTTTACAGCAGACAATCCTTCATGAATCTGTAAGCAAAAACAGAGCGGCGAAAAATGACAGCTGTATTTCTTACCACTCTGTATTTTAATTCAACTTTTCACCTTGCTGATTTCAATCCGTCAAAAACGTACCGGCTCAAGCCTAAGTTGGATTTTCCAGTCATTCGTTAAAAATGATGGTCTATCTGCTCATTTGCTTTTTCCAAAAACGCTTCCACAATTGCGAGCTGATCTTCTTCCAGCTGGTCCAGATAGTCAAACAGCGGACCGTCAAAATCCTGATGGTATTTTTGATGAGCCAGATAAGCTTCCTCACCTTTTTCTGTCAAATACAGTCGAAGTATCTTTTTATCGGCTGCATCCGTCTCTCTTATAAGAATTCTTTTCTTCTCCAGCTTTAAAACAGTCTTCGCTACGGCAGCACGGGTAATATTAAAATTCCTTGCGATTTCTGATATGTGGATTCCAGGGGCGTCTCCTATCATCTTTATCATGTGAATTTCGCCCCTATAAAACACCAATCCCTCACCAAAATTCAGGATGTTTGTTCTCCCATTCGCAATTTTTTCTATCATTTTTATATATTCACCGATTACCTTATTTACATTTTTTTTCATAAGTGTATTATACATCATCAAGAAAACGATTGCAATTGCACGAGTCTTCTTCCGTCTTGTCGATCACTGCTTTACTCCTTTCAGCAGATACCAACCTCCAAAAATATCATCTTTTCCCAGTTCTTTTAACTCAAGAATCTCCACCTCACTATAGCCGCAATCTGTGAGTGTTTTACAAAGCTGTTCCGGAGACGCATTCTTTAAGGGAAGCTGTTCCTCTATCTCTTTTTCATAATGATCCGGTTGTATCTTCCCCTCTAAGCTGCTTGCCGGACAAAAGCATAAAAGCTTTCCTTGCGGTTTCAGGACTCTTTTCCACTCACTCAGTGTTTTCTGCGGAGTAAAAAGCGTCCATACAATACAACGATTTATGACAGCCTCATAGCTGTCGTCTTGGAAGGGCAGATTGCTCCAGTCTGCGGTCTGAAGTTCTGTTTCAAAACCATTCTTCTTTGCAAAATCTTTTGCTATATTAATCATTTTTGGTGCCAGGTCAACTCCTGTGCAGCGATAGCCAATCTCTTCCGCCGCAAATGCCAAGAACCCTGTTCCCGTACCAATATCGAGTACCCTTTGAGCAATATTCTCTCCGATATAGCGTTTCAGGATGTTCTTCCATTCCTCGCGCTCCGCATCCGCGGAAACATTATGCACGGTATTATATTCCCCTGCATGCTCGTCCCAAACTTCTTGAATCTTTTTGTTGCTGACTTTCATACGATTTCCTCCTGTTCTAATCGATCACCGTAAACACTTTTGTGTTTGCCGACAGCTCCGGCACGGAAAAAATTCTGGCATTTACCTCAAAAAATTTCTTTATATTTTTTTCTGATATGATTTCACTGCTTTCTCCATAAATATAGCTTCTGTGCCCTAATAGCAACGTATCATCGGATATCCGAATAGCATGCTCCGGATAGTGCGTATTTATGATGCAGGAAATTTTTTTTTCTATTTTTAATTTTTGAACTAATTTTAATATAAGCATCTGGTTTTTAAAATCCAGGTGAGATTCCGGTTCATCCATGATAAGAAGCTTTGGTTCATTTGCAAGTGCCCTTGCAATGTAAACCAACTGTAACTGTCCGCCGCTCAGCTGGGAACAGAGACGATCTTTCAGGTGAGAGATACCTACTGTTTCCAGTGCATGCATTACCTTTTCACTGTCTGTTTTAGAAGGTGTTCCAAACACAGAGATGTGCCTTGCTCTTCCGATAGCTGTCATCTCCGACACCGTAAAAGGAAAAACTGTTTTATGCGCCTGCGGTACAAATCCGATTCCTTCACATTCCTTCATGGAATAAAAAGGCTTACCGTCAATTAAAGTTTGTCCGCTTTGCCATTTTAAAAGCCCCATCAAACACTTGAGCAGCGTTGTTTTTCCTGTGCCATTCTGTCCAAGTACTGTCATTATTTTCCCTTGACCCAGCTTAAAGGATATCTTCTCCAGTATCGGATTATCCGCCGTATACCCGAAGCATCCATTCTTAATTTCCAGCTCCATTTTAGATTTCCTCCGTCTTTTTATAAACCAGCGCAAAAAAGGGAGCCCCTATGAGCGCGGTCAAAATGCCGATCGGTATTTCCGACGGTGTCAATACACGTGCTGTAAAGTCAACAAGGGCCAGGAAAACAGCTCCAAGAAGACAGGAAGCAGGTAAAAGGTGTTTATAATCTGCACCGACAAGCATCCTCGATAAATTGGGGATAATCAGTCCCACCCAGCCTACAATGCCCGCTACCATAACAGATGAAGCCGTAATCATTGTAACGGCTGCCACAATGATTAACCTTGCCTTGCCAGGATTGATGCCCAATGCTTCGGCTTCTTCATCTCCGAGTGTCAATACATTGATACGCCAGCGAATCAGCACTAAGATTCCGATTCCGAACGCAATGGGAGCAAATACCTTTCCCAAATCCTCAAAGGTGGTATTTGAAAAGCTCCCCATCAGCCAAAAAGTAATAGCGGGTAGCTGGGAATCTGTATCAGCTACAAATTTTACCAATGAAATCAAAGCATTGAATACGGCTGACACGATAATTCCTGACAACACCAGAGACAAAATCGTCGCCTCGCTTTTCAATTTCGCAAGCGTCCAGCTCAAAACTACACTGAAAAGCCCAAAGCCTAAAGCCATTCCGGCAGTCAATCCATTGACTCCCGATGTAAGCAAAATTCCCAGTGCTGCTCCAAACCCTGCGCCTGCACTTACTCCAAGTATGTCCGGACTTACAAGTGGATTGTGAAAGCAGCCTTGAAAGGCAGCTCCTGATGCAGATAATCCGGAGCCTACCAACATAACTAAAAGCACTCTCGGCAGCCGGATATCCCATACTACCGTTTTATACACACTGTTTTCCGAGTTTCCCCACAAGCTTTCCCATAGAATCTTTAAAACTTGCTCTGGTTCCACATAGTACCTTCCTAAAAACAAAGATAGGAACGCAAAGAGAAAAAGAAGCACCGTCAGTAAGAAAAAAAAGGAGGTTCTATTTTTTGATTTTATCATAATGACGCTGATTTCCCCTCATTTGGATTTAAGATGGAATCTGCAAGCTCATCCGTCATATCGATTCCATAACGACTCTTGTAAAATTCCTTCATAACGGAAGTAAAATCTTTTATACTGAGCTTGTCCGGAAAGTTCTTGCTCACCAGCCATTGAATCATAAGCGGCGAATCGGCACACGGCGTTCCCCAATTGATCATCCCTTTCGGTATATCATAGATTCTTCCGTTTTTGAAAGCCGCTGTCTGCGACCAATCCTGACCTTTGATGGTGCCTGACAAATAGTCATCAGCGGGCAAGCCTCTGAATACATAAATGATATCTGGATTCCATCGATAGATCTGCTCCATCGTCACCTCAATGTTATCTCCTGTAAGTTCGGATGCAACATTGGAAAGTCCGCTTTTCAAAAGCCAGTCATCTCCGTAAGAACCTGCACCTCTCACCATAACCTTATCTTCGGTATTACTCATAATCATCAGCCCTTTTTGCGTTTCCTTCTCCTTTGCTTCTGAAAGGATCTGTGCTACATTTTGGTTGGCTATATCCCATTCCTTTTGCAGAGAATTGTCTCCATCTAATGAAAAGATTTCTCGCATAAGCTCATCGATTTGAACAGACCAATCCTCATTGATCTGATTTTTTATAAAAAAGTCGACCACCGGAATCTGGATGTTTTCCAGCCCTTTCTTCTGCGCCTCACCATATACGAGAACGATATCCGGATCCAGTTTCAAAAGCTCTTCCACATTGGATTCGTAGCCTGTGAGAAAGGTTGTATTAATTTTTTTGTTGTTTGGCACCATGAGATCAAGAAGCTCCTGATTTGCGTCGTTAAAAGCGGTAGGGTGTACCCCGACCAGCTTCTTCGGGTCTTGTGCTGTACTGATATAGGTCGATAACAACGGCGGTGCGATGATAACTACGCGATCTATTTTTTCTGGTACCGGTATCTTTACTGTATTTCCTGCTAAATCGGTGATTGTCCTTTCAGCGTTATTACCGTCTTCCCCTAAAACATCTGTCTTCTTCTGTTGTCCCACACAGCCGGTAGCGGGCATTGCAACTAAAATCACTATGGCCAATAAAATAAGGATTCTTTTTTTCATTTTCTTTTAAACCTCCTGTTTTAATCTTCTACTTTTCCTGAAATGAACACATATATATCTTTATAAATCAATCAGCTTTCTTACAATATACGCGGCTCCTTTGATTCCCATCAATCCGGGCTGAGGAACCGTTATTCCTTCTAAGATCGGATGTGCGGTCTGAATTCTCCTCTTCTCATCTGCGAGCCTGCTGTGCAGTCCGTCTACCAGTACAAAGGTTCCGCTCTCTTCCAGCAGGTGCCGGTATTCTTCTTCTGTCACAGCTGCCTCCTCCTTTGGAGCGCTCCATGCACTTTTCAAATAAAGAACCGGTAAGCCTAGTTCCAAAGAAGCAAATGCAGTTAATCCCTTTACCGTTTCCGAATGCCCGCTTATAACGAGTTTTCTTACAGCTCCGTGTTCTATCTTCTGCTTCAGCTGTAAAATAAGTGATCTTAACGCTTCCATTTCTACGTTCACAGCCTTCCAATTCCCTTCTCTCCCGAGCTTTTCTTCCATTTCTTCAAGCCAGCTCTGTGTTCCGTCTAATCCATAAGGCCTTCCGTACACATACGGTGTTCCAAATTTTTTTTCGAGAGTCTGAGCCGCCGGCAAGGCTTCTTTGCGCAATACGACATTCAATGCGGATTTCCCCATCTTTTTACAGTCTTCTATCGATGCAGAAGCAGATAAGATACAATTTACCTTAAGCGCAAACGCTTTTTCCATCATGGCTGTGATTGCATCTGCTTCCGCTTTATGATTCAGTTCATCGGCACAGCATCCCAGAATATTGTAATTTTCTTTTTCACTTATCTTTTCTTCTGCAATCTCTGCGAGCATACTCAAAGCTTCTTCAACGCCTGTCGTCCAGATTCCGGAAAGTCCGCCCCCCTTGACAGAAAGAAGCTTGGCTTTTACCGACTGCTGAAACTCTCTGCATAAGCCCTCTATATCCATTCCGATGACGGCTCCTACGGAGGACTCCACCACAAATATATACTCAGGGGAATACATTTCATCTACCTCGACCAGTGTCTTTCGAAGCCTTTCGGCATTGCCCATGATGACGACATCTTCATCCATCATCGTGGTAAATATTTTGGCGTTTGCCTCTTCTCCGAAATACTTTAAGGATTCCAACAAGTATCTTGTAGTTCCTTCCGGTCCGAATTCAACCAAAACTAGATCTTTGATTCCGCTTAGTGTCCATAGGAGTCCCATTCGGTCGGACGGGACTGGATAGTTCTTATAAAGCTTCAAATGAATTCCCTCCTTCCAACTCCGGTCAAAGCGGATACTGCGTAAACGATGGCTTCGTAACCGAGCTTTCCGGGAGGAAGCAACATCTCAATTTGCTTGATTCCCCTATCAATCAAGCGTTCTGCATCGCCATGCCCTATGTAAATATCCGGTGCAAGTTCTTCCGTCAACGCAGCAGCCCCTTCTGGGTTTGCCACATAATTTACATATGGGTTCCACCCTCTTTGCAGTATTTTTTCTATCCTTTTGCTGCTGTTTTCACACAGTCTGTATGCATGGATAAGAAGCGGTTTCATTCCCATTTCTGCAAGAAACTCTGCTGCTTCAAAGGCATCCGGCGGTCTACCTCCGTTGATGAAAGACTTCCCTTGAAGAAGACGTCTGCCGTTATGGATTGCAGCTTTTGCCTCACGCTTCCGTCCGCAAAGTTCCTGCTCCATGGAAATGCCGAGGCACTTCTGCAATTTGTCATAACCGGCTCTTATATAATCCAAATCGAAAGAAGGCTCAAAGAGGACATATGGAATTCCAAAATGTTTTTCCATATAGTATGCAAGCTCACGCCCCACTTCGTTTGTCACAATATTGAGAGCCACAGATGGGGCTTTTTTAAGTTCTGAGGTACTGCAACGATCCGGAAGAATTCTTTGTATTGCAATCCCATGCGTTTGGAGCAGCTTTACCAATTCCGTATCTCTCAGAGAGCCATCCACAGCGGAGTGAAAGTTTCTTCCAAGAAGATTTACCGTTTTCGGCTGTTTCGGCTGTGCTTCCATTAAGCTTCCCAATGATTCCAAAGTGCGGGAAACGGCGACTCCGAATTCATTGCATTTATGGTCATAATGTGCAATGCGTACAGGAAGGACTGGGATTCCTGATAGTTTTTCGCCAGCTTTTGCAATGGCTTCCAAATCGTCTCCTATGATTTCCGGAACGCAGGTGCTCGCCAAGAAGATGCAATGGATGTCAGACTCCGCTGCAATGTCGCAAATTGCTTTTATGATAGCGCCATTCTCTCCAAAGGTAATATCCTGCTCTTCCATCGCACAGCAGTAAAACCGATCCCAGCCCGGGTCTATTGCATGGTAAATGCTGCTGTTTTTCGCATACCATGTACATTCGGGAGTTCCTACAATCAGAACGGCTCCATCCTGTATCAAGGGAGCACAGACAGAAACGCCGAAGGTGGGGCAAAAAACGCCGCAGGAGATGGCACTGCAATCGCCAAAGATATCCTTGCTGCTCTGAATTTCTGATAATCGTTTCAGTCGCATCGCTTCACCTCTATTCTTCAAGAAGCTTGAATGCCAAGCTTCGATATGCTTCTGCCTGTCTGCTTTCCGGGAATGCTTCGACGACCGTTTTATGTACCGCTTCTGCCTTTTGCACAGTCTGATCCCGTTCCACCGTAAAAAGCACTGTCGTCTCCATTTCGTCTGCTGCTTTTCTCACGATTTCTTCCTCGCCTTCAATGCCTTTTTTGTTCAAGATCAGACCTCCCATTTCGGCATAGCCTCTCGCACCGTATGAGCGAACCGCACTGGCAATATTACCTGCTGCATATAAGGACATCATCTCACCTGAGGTCACAACACAGACACGATCTGCATAGCCGTTCCGAATCGGCATTGCAAACCCGCCGCAAACCACGTCTCCCAGTACGTCATACAAGATGATATCCGGTCTGTAGATTTCATATGCCCTCAATTCTTCCAGCTTTTCAAATGCTGCAATAATTCCCCTTCCTGCACAACCGGTTCCGGGCATCGGTCCTCCTGCTTCGACGCAGATTACTTGAAAGCTTCCCTCAAAGGTAATATCCTCCAGTTTTGTCTTTTCCCCCTTTTCTCTTATGACATCGAGCACTGTGGGAATCCGTTGTCCTCCTGTCAAATTAACGGTTGAATCAGATTTGGGGTCGCATCCAATCTGCATCACTCGAATTCCTTCTCTGGAGAGTGCTGCGGAAACATTTGCTACCGTCGTTGACTTGCCGATTCCCCCTTTTCCGTATATTGCTATTTTTTTCATTGTAAGACCTCCTGCCTTGATTTTTGGGAACAACAAAGGACTGCCGCTGTCACTCCTGACAACTGCAGTCCCGTATTCTTCTGCTGAAGCTGATTGCTATACCGCTTGTCCGCCGTTTAGCAGTCTGCTGTATATAAACTTTGCGCGTCCCGTAAACACGCAGGACTTGCAAAAACCCATTCAGGCAGGTATTCTGGCTCAAGCATCAGCATTTTTCCAACCTTCCCGAATGACCGGTGGTATCTTTGAAAAAACTCCTCTTATACAGCGGCGGTACCGCGCAGGATTTTAACCTGCTTCCCTATTATGCCGGCTGTTTGCTGCGTCCGGCCACCTGAATTATGTCTATTATTTTATTTGTAAACCTAGTATACAACATATAAAAAAGCCTGTCAACTTGTAATCTGTAATTCAATTTTATAAGCTCCATTATCATAAATAAAAGTAAAATAGTGTGGTATTTCTTATTTACTCCATACCATGAAATATTCAAGCTCTCCCGTATTTTCATCCACTTGTTCTTTTTCAATTACAAAGTTTTCTCTCTGATAAAAATGGACGGCTTTTACATTCTTTTTATAAACGTTTAAACTAAGGGAAGCATAAAGCTCTTTTGCTTTTTCAAGCAATTGTTTGCCGAGTCCCTTCGACTGCATTTCCCCCGATACAAATATTCCGGCTATGTACCCATTATCAATTCCCACAAAAGCCTTAATTTCGTTCTCAATTTCGCAAACATAGAGTTCTGCACACGGAAGCATGCCCTTAACCAATTCAAAATTATTTCTCCAATAATCCTCAGCAATAAAATCGTGCGCGTGTATATTTGTATTTAACCATAGCTCCATTATTATTTCTAAATCTTCGTTTTTAAATTTTCTAATCATAGTAACCCCAATCTAATATAAAGTATCCCTTACTGCCATGTCTCATATCTCACAATTTCTTCTATCTTTTTTCTAGGCCGCTGCTTTGGCTTTTCGTCGCCATATCCCAGCGTAATGATTCCACACACATATTTATCCTCCGGAATATTTAAAATCGGTCGAACAGCCTCCTGCTCAAACCAAGCAGTCCAACAAGTAGATAAGCCCAGATTTTCTGCTTCAAGCAAAATATGTTCCATTGCAATGGCTGTATCTCTGATAATTTGCTTTAACTCCGGTTCAGAGCTGTTCTCATTCAGTGTAATATCGGTATCCATAGAAATTCGACTTCGAATATCTGCTACACATACAATAAAAATCGGTGCCGCCACCATCCATTCTTGTTGATGATCTGCCATAGCCAGCTTTTCCTTTGTCTCCTCTGCTTCAATAATAATAAATCTCCAAGGTTGCGTGTTGCTGCCGGAAGGTGCCAGTCTGGCACCTTCCAGTACTTGCATCAGTTTTTCCTTTTCCACCTTTTTATTTAAATAGTTACGAATGCTTCTTCTCTTTTCTATCTCCCTCATTCTTTTAATTTCCTTTACTTATCTTTATAATTTCATTATTATAACTCAAATTTACTCCAAAATACCAATATACTCTCTAACTTACAAAAAAGACTGCCAATCTTCAGCGTTTCTTTGGAAACATAAATGAATTGGCAGCCTTGTATCTTCTTTATGATCTTTGCTATGCTTTCAGGTCAATAGCTGATTCTGAATCAGATTGGCTTTCAGAAAAAGATACAGGGCAACCGCCTGCTTCCTGACTCTTTTTAGCTGCATTTCCCCATGCCTTATTGTATATTGAACACATCTCAATCCGACGTCCGGTTTCTGCTTTCGTATCAAACATAGTCCACCCATTATTGGAATAGGTTGCAACCATTTCTCCATTGCTATCATAAAATTCAATATAAGGACTGTCTATCCCTGAATCTTGGTATTTCACTTTACCATCCAATAATAATGCTAAGATGTCTAAAGGTTTATCTATATTGATCCTATTTTTATTTATCGCTCTTAAGCCTTGTGTGATAATTCCCTTTCTATCCGGAGATACTTCTGAAACATAACGTTTCAGAAGTTGATTAAACCCCTGTGATTCATTTTGAAACTTTCCTCTCGACTGATCTTTAATCGCTTGCTCAATGATTGCTTTCTTATATTCTGATTCTCTCGTATCTGTTTTCTTCTCTGTATATGCGTTAACATCATTCAAATTCGGTAAGCCTATTTCCGCAGCTTTACCAGACCTGGAAACCCCTCTAAATTGAGTCGCTGTAACTCCATTGATCTCCATTTAATCACCCACATTCTATTGTTCTTTATTAGAGCAGTTTCAATAACCCTTTTATTATACTTAATTAATATATCGGCGGCTGATCTTGTTTCAATAGGTAATTTCCTATTTCTCTGTGTTATCTTGTGAATGAGAACTGCTGTCAAATTTTTATTTATTTCCTCTTAATACCAAAAGGGTTCCATCCGTTCGTCATCCCACCAAAACTAATCTACAGGCCGCTCACCTCTTTTTCTAAGCTCCATCCAACTGCCTCCTTTCTGACTTGTAGGAATTCCTTGTATAATCCTTTTCTTTTTATTAAATCTTCATGTTTCCCAGCCTCTGCAATCTTTCCATCTGCTAATACAACGATTTGATCGGCATTATATAATAAACCCATTATGTTTCATTCCCTTCTAAATAAGCAAGTTCATAAAAATATGAACTAAATGTCTCGCTAATATTTATTAATTAGCCATCGCTAACCTTGATGGCATTCTTTTAAAATTGTGTCAAACACCACTGTAAAGCAAATTTTTAAAATCTTTATACTTTCTTTATAAATGTCTTTTATTCTTAAAGCATCATAAAGAAAAGAGGATATTTATATGGAAAACATATTAACTACAAAAGATTTATGCAAAAACTTCAAAAAACAAAAAGCAAATGATAATATTTCAATTACCGTTAGAAAAAATAGCATTTATGGCTTGCTTGGGCCGAATGGTGCAGGTAAATCTACATTGCTTAAAATGATAACAGGTATGATACAGCCATCATCAGGTGAGATTTATTTTAACGGCAAGCATTGGAAAAGAAAAAATTTATCGAATATTGGTGCTTTAATTGAGTCTCCACCTATTTATGAAAATTTAACAGCATTTGAAAACTTGAAAGTTAGAGCGTTGCTATATAATTTGCCAAATAGCAGAATAAAAGAAGTGCTTGAAATTGTAGAACTTACTAACACAGGTAAGAAAAAATCAGGACAATTTTCAATGGGTATGAAGCAAAGACTGGGTATAGCTATGGCACTTTTAAACAATCCAACGCTGTTAATCCTTGATGAACCAACAAACGGACTTGACCCGATTGGCATACAGGATTTAAGAGAACTTATTTTGTCCTTTCCACAAAAAGGCATAAGCGTTATTTTATCAAGTCATATATTGTCTGAGGTAGAACAAATAGCAGATGATATTGGCATTATAGCGAATGGGAAACTTTGGTATGAGGATTCAATCCATAAAAATGAGGATTTGGAAAGTCTCTTTATGGAAGTTGTAAGAAAGTCAGGTGCTTATAATGGTTAATTATTTAAAATCGGAATTTCTAAAACAAAAGCATCGTTTTAATTTAAAGTTGCTTTGGTTAGGCCCATTGGTTGCAATTGCTCTTGTAATTATTCTAATGGGTGGCCAATTCTTTGTGGAAGGTGCATTTAACTGGTGGTATACCATGATTTTACCGGGTGCTCTTTCAATGATCGTATCCTTTACGGTTTCTGCGGAGAAAAAGCACAATCATCATGGTTTATTTTCTGTTTCTATTGACAAAAAAAAGTTATGGATTTCACAGCTTGTTATGAACACTATCTTGTTACTTTTTACAAATATAATATTTTTTATCGTTCTATCAGCTGTTGGAACGGGCATTGGTGTATCAATCCCCTTCTTAAATAGCTTCATAGCAAGTTTGGTTCTATTTTTAACTTTTGCATGGCAAATACCTTTTTTTATGTTTATTAGTGAAAAGATTGCTTCTTTTTTCTCAATTATGCTAAGTTTGCTTTGTAATATGGGATTTGGTATCTTTTTTGCAGCGACAAGA